>DATDCV010000353.1:0-11266 GCA_036524155.1 Verrucomicrobiia bacterium | reverse complement strand
GTATGTCTTCTTCCTGAACAACGACACCTGGCTCGAGCCAGAGTGCATCGAGCGGCTGTTAGCCGGCGCTAAGCAAGCGGCTGCGGAGGCGGCCAACCCGCAGATTCTCAATTACGACGACGACAGTTTCCAGTCACTCGGAGCGGCAGGTTTCGACGTGTTCGGCTTGGCCACGGCCAGAGAGCAATTCCGGGGTCCGCAGGAGGTTTTTATGCCCGAAGGATGCGCCTATCTGGTCAGGCGCGACGTGTTCAGAGCCTTAGGGGGTTTTGACGCGGAGTTCTTCATGTTCGCTGACGAGACGGATCTTTCGTGGCGGCTGTGGCTATCGGGGCACCGGGCTGTATGCATCCCGGCCGCGCGATTGCACCACCGGGGCGCAGCCAACGTGAACCCGGCAGGTGGCGACGCACCGACTGAATTTCGCACCAGCGACACGAAGCGTTTTTTTGCCAACCGCAACGGCTTGCTGGTGTTGCTGAAGAATGCCCAGCACCTCCTGCTGCTGTGCGTCGGCTTGCAGTTGCTGCTCTTGGCCGCCGAGGCGGTGGTGGCGCTCGCCCTGGTACGGCGCTGGAGTTTCGTCCGACGGGCGTATCTAGGCGCCCTGCAGGACTGCTGGCGGCTGCGCGCGCACATCCTTGCAGAGCGCAAGCGAATCAAGAGCTTTCGCCGGCGCAGCGACTGGTGGATGTTGCGGTTTTTGGACTGGCGCCCTAACCGGTGGGAGGAGTTGAAGCGGATGAGGCGTTCGGGGGTGCCGCGCGTGAGCGAGGGTTAGCAGGAACCGTCAGCCGGGTTGGCCCGCACGTTGGCAGGCGCGAGCAGGAAGCCCTCACGGCGGGCGAGAGCAATGATCCAGTGTCCCGAGCGACGCAGAATAGTTCACGAATTCTTCCAGCTTCAGGTTTTTCTCGTTTGTCAAAACGGGCAAGAATAGTGTTTCTTGTTTGCGTCGATGACAAACCTCGCCACACGGGCCGGTGAACAAGCGCGAAGGTTCCGCTTCCGGGACCGGGCCGGCTCATCACCTTTTCCAGCACACTCGCAAAGTCAGCGTGAAGGCGGCAGAGGCGCATGAAGGGCAGAGCGTTTTTTCCAGAATCGTCTCTCCGGGAGCGAATCAAGCTGGCATACAACTGGATACCGGAAAATTGCACGGCCTTGCTCGACGGCGGATGCGCGTATGGCAGCGGCACCCGGCAATTCCGCGCCAAAGTGCCGGCAGTTTGGGGGATCGACCCCAATCCGGATTTACTCGCGGTGGCCCGGAGCCGGTCGGACAATATCACCTTCCTGGAATGCGGGCTTGAGCGGACTCCTTTTGCGGCGGAGTTCTTTGACGCCATCATCCTCAATGATGTATTGGAGCACGTCGGAGATGAGACGCTGGCGCTGAACGAGATGCATCGGATTCTCAAGCCGGGGGGCGCACTGATAATCACCACCCCCCATAAAGGGATCTTTTCGTTCCTGGATCCCGACAACTATGCCTACCATCTCCGCACCAAGGCCCCTGGAGTATTCGGTTGGATAATCCGGCGGAAATACGGGTCGGCGCTTCCGGATCAAGTTAGAGCCGGTTACGAAGGGAGGCACCGGCATTACAATGTCCGCGATTTCACCCGCATGCTTGATAACTCCCTCTTCGGAAAGAAATACTGCATCGAAAGGGTATTCCGGGGCGGATTATTTGCCGGCGCATTAGCGAGCAACCTGCACGAAGTGATGAGCCTGGCGCTCACGGTGGAAAATGCCTGGAAGCTTCTCGCCCCCGTGCGCTGGATCGCGGATTGGGACTACTTTATTCCCTATGGCATCTTGTCGTATAACATCGGTGTGAAAGTTATCAAAACCTCAGCCGTCGCTTTGAGTCGACCATGAAACCACCCTCCGGTTTGATCTACAACGTCTCAGCCGGATTGATGCGCCGCGCGTGCCGGTATCGAAGGACGTGGCCGATCCGCCTGCTGGGACGGGCCTGCTATCTGTTCTACCGGGGCTACGAAAACCGGGACTTTGATTTCCGGAGCAATGGGGAGCAGCGGTGTCTGGAGCGGCTATCGCGCCTTTCGCCGCGCTGCGCTTTGGATGTAGGGGCCAACGTCGGCGATTGGACGAGCCTGGCTCTGCGGACCTGGCCGGAGGTCACAGTTCATTCCTTTGAGATTGTGCCGGACAATTTCCATGTGCTCGAACGCAATCTGCAAGGCTCTAGCCGCGTAAAGCTAAACCCGATCGGGCTGTCCGACGTGGAGGCCGAGATCGATGTCCATTTCTCGAGGAGCACTCACTTCCGGGCCTCGGCTTTCTCAATGCCGGACGTTCCGGACACAACCGTAGTCAAGGCCAAAGTCATGGCCGGGGACTCTTACGTGGCCAGCCGGAAAATCGAGAGAATCGACTACCTGAAAATTGATGTCGAAGGGATGGAGGGAGCAGTGCTTCGGGGTTTCCGAGAGACACTCGCCGCAGGTCGGGTGAGAGCGGTTCAATTCGAATACAATACGACCAACATTGTGTCCGGCTTCCTCCTCCGGAATGCCTATGACTTTCTGGTCCCCCTCGGCTATCGCGTCGGCAAGCTCTACCCGACTTACGTTGATTTTCGGCCCTATGAACTGAGCCACGAAGATTTTTGCGGGCCGAACTTCATCGCCGTGCGGGCCGACGACAAGGAAGTGTTGGCCCTTCTCTCATGACAGCTTCCGATTCAAGAACTCCAGGCCCGGCTCAGCGGCAAAACCCCGGAGGACGCGGCTACGACCTGGCCGTCGCCTACCGGATCTACCCGAAGGTCACCAAACCCACGCCGATCTTTCCTGACGACAAACTCAAATTGGCGGAATTATGTCTGCGCTCCTTCCGGAGGGCGGCCGGGGATCTCAGAATCAAAGTGTTTGCTTTGCTCGATGGATGCCCGCCACCCTATGTCTCATTGTTTCGCGATTGTTTCGCGGAGGCTGATCTCAAAATCATTGAAGCGCCCGCCATAGGCAACCGCCCAACTTTTGGCCGCCAACTGGATCTGCTCTTGTCACAGGAAGATGCCGAGCTGGTTTATTTCGCCGAAGATGATTATTTTTACCGCCCGAATGCTCTCGAAGAGATGGTGGCGTTCCTCATTGCTAACCAGGATGCGCACTTTGTGACCCCCTACGACCACCCGGATACGTATGAGCTCCCGTTGCACCCGGCGCGGCAGGAGGTCCGGCTGCATGCGAGCAAGCATTGGCGGACCTGCGCCTCGAGCTGCCTCACGTTTCTGACGCGGCAATCCACGCTCGCTCGAACGAGGCGGGTGTTCCGCACCTATCAACGGACGAATCTGGATGTCGCGCTCTGGATGGCCTTGACCAAACAGACTCTCAGGAATCCGATCGCGTTTGTCCGGTGCTGCCGTCGCAAACTGAATTACGGCGGGTACATCGCCCAGGCGTGGCGCTACAGCCCGCTCGAGGCTGCCGTTGGCCGCAAGTGGAAATTATGGTGTCGCATCCCCTCGCTTGCGACCCACATGGAAACTGCCTACCTTGCTCCCGCGGTTGACTGGCACAACCTGTTTACCGTCGAGGGCGGGGCGCCGCCGCGCTAGCCGGGGCTGTCGTTATCCTTCACGCAGAAGATGGCGGCTGCTTTTTCGGGACAATTCCGTGTGCTGACAAAGTGGAGCAAGATCGAGATGATTGACCACAGGGGCCTGGGGCGGCATTGGATCCTGTGATAGGCTCCCCGGAGTGACTTCGGGCCGTACATCCCACTGACCTGGTAACCTCGCGTTCGCATTTCGGCGGCTGTCCAGCCCGAGAGATGCTGCTGGAGGTCGCCGTCCTGGCTCTGCTGAGGCAGGAAACCATTGGGAGTCAGGATTATTACCCTGTGCTTCGCCAGTGCCTCCATCTGGTCAAGCAGGCGCCAGCCGTCGTCCTTGGGAAGGTGCTCAATTAAATCCAGCGCCACACACCCGTCGAACCGCCGCTCCCCAAACCGCTCGCCGAGGCGCCGGACATCATCGCAGAAGTACTCGTCGTGGGTCGCGTTGCGCCGGGCTTGCTCGATGGCCGGCACATGGCCATCCACCCCAACGAGGCAACCTGTTTGGAGGAACCTCATCGGCGACAATACACCGCAACCAATGTCCAGAACCGTCTGGCAACCCCGAAGCGCACGGCGTAACTGCCTCACCATCACAGGAAGAAAGGGATTAGCGGCGGCCTCAGGCAACATGCTAAAGCGACGGCGCCTCACGGCCGCCGTCGATTGTGATGGGGGGGTTCGCCCGATGCTTTCCATTGCATTCAGAGTAGACATCAACCATGGGGGAGTCAATCGCACCGCGACATGCACCGCGGCGATGGCTGCCCAAGCTTCAGCACAGCTTTGGCTCGACTATCCGGGCACTTACGACAAAATGCGCCTCATATGGGTATGAAAACCACCACGGCGGGCACCGCAGGTCGGAGCCAATTCTGGCTCGTATTTTTTATACTTTCTGCAGTGCTGCTGTTGCTCTTCTACAAAGCGATTCTGCCGGGGCACGTGCTGTTCTCGAACGATGGTCCCCTGGGGTCGCAAATGGCCGAGGCACACCGCATGCCCGAAATGTTCAAAGGCGGCTGGGAGGACCTGAACTCGGTCGGGTTCAGGAACACGGGCGCTCTGCCGGATATGACCTACAGCCTGTTGTGTCTCCTGGGGCCGGTATGGTACTCGAAGCTCTACGCGCCGCTGTCGCTGCTGGTGCTGGGCCTGGGCGCGTGGTGTTTTTTTCGGCAATTGGGCCTGGCACGTCCGGCATGCGTGCTGGGAAGTCTGGCCGCCGCGCTAAACTCCGGGTTCTTTTCGGCCGCGTGCTGGGGCGTTGCGGCCCACACCATTTGCGTTGGCATGGTGTTCTTTTCGCTGGCGGCGTTGGTCGATACCTCCTCGCGCTGGAGATGGCTGCGGGTTGGGGTCGGTGGCGCAGCGCTGGGAGTAGCGGTCTGCGAGGGCGCGGATATCGGAGCGATCTTCAGCCTCTATGTCGCGGCTTTCATCGTGTATCTGGCGTGGACAACGCAGGGGCACACGGTCCGGGCGTTGGCGGTTGGGGTGGGCCGCGTGGTGTTGGTAGCGGCGTTGGCGGCGCTGGTAGCGGCGCAGGTTATCGATGTGCTGGTCGGTACCCAGATAAAAGGGGTCGCCGGCATGCAGCAGGACACGCAGACCAAGGAAGAGCGCTGGGATTGGGCGACACAATGGAGCCTGCCCAAACGGGAGGCGCTGGGATACATCATACCCGGTCTGTTTGGCTACCGAATGGACACGCCCGGCGGTGGCGTCTATTGGGGCGCGATGGGGCGCGACCCCGCCTGGTATCGCTATTGGGCCAACGGCGGGCAGGGGCCGGAGCCGCAAGGGGGAAAGCGGTTCAGCGGCGGCGGGATCTATGCCGGGGTCCTGGTCGTGGTCGTCGCTTTCTGGGCGGCGTTGCAGGGATTTCGCAAGAAGGATTCGGTTTTTGCAGAGCCGACGCGTCGGTTGCTTTGGTTTTGGACGGGTGCGGCAGTGCTGTCGCTGCTGCTGGCATTCGGACGGTTTGCGCCGTTCTACCAGCTTTTCTACGCGTTGCCATATTTTTCCACCATCCGCAACCCGGGCAAGTTTGCCCATATTGTCAGTTGGGCGGTTTTAGTCCTGTTCGCTTACGGGTTGGACGGCCTATGGCGTCGCTACATCGAGGGCCAGACCATTGATAATGCGGGTTTCAAGGGAACGGTGCGGGCCTGGTGGCAGCGGGTGCGGGGATTCGATCGGCGCTGGACGCAATGGTCACTGGCAGCGCTGGCCACGTGCCTGCTGGGCGGGCTTATCTATGCCTCGAGTCGAAAGGAATTGGTGGAGTATTTGCAGAAGGTCGATTTCGACGCCGCGACAGCAGGCTCAATTGCCAGTTTTAGCTATGGGCAGGTGGGTTGGTTTCTCGCGACGCTGGCAGCCAGCATTGCCCTGATAACACTCATCCTGAGCGGGGTGTTCAGGGGGCCGCGCGGCAAAGTGGCGGCAGTTTTGATGGGTCTATTCCTGGTCCTTGACCTTGGCCGGGCGAACCAGCCGTGGATCATCCCCTGGGATTACCCGCACAAGTACGCCACCAACCCGGTCATCGACATGCTGCGACAGAAGGCCTACGCACAACGGGTGGCGATCCTGCCGCGCTGGTTTACCAACATCTTCAGGTTACCGCCGCAATTGGCTACCCAGGAGGGCATTATTAACTACCTGTATGGTATCGAATGGTCGCAGCACCTGTTTCTCTACTACAACATCCAATCGCTGGATGTGATCCAGATGCCGCGCATGCCGCAGGACTTGCTGGCCTTCGATATGGCCTTCAATCCGCGCAGCGAGGCCCAACTCTCGCGGGTGGGTCGCAAATGGCAGCTCACCAACACGCGGTATCTGATCGGCGCAGCGGATTTTCTGCAGGTGCTCAACCAGTACATTGATCCGGCACAGCATAGCTTCCGCTACAAAGAGCGCTTTACGATCGCGCCTAAACCAGGTTACCCGAACTCGAATAACGCCGCGGACTGGACCGCGGTGCCGGAAACCAACGGGCCGTTCGCGGTCTTTGAATTCGCCGCCGCGTTGCCGCGGGCGCAGCTCTACTCGGCATGGGAACTGGAAGCCGGGGAGGCCGCTGCGGCCAGCGAGGTGCGTACCAACACGTTGCAGCCGGGCGACCTGGAACTGCTTAGGGCTGCGGGCACGAACAACTTCGTCACCTTGAAACGGCTCTCCTCCCCGTCTTTCGATCCCGCGCGCACGGTCATTGTCGCTCCGTCCGGCCAGAATCCGCTGCCGGGCACGAACTCTGCCGCGGCGCCGGGCAAGGTTGAAATTACCAGCTACGCACCGAAACATATCGTCCTCAAGGCTGAGGCCACTGCTCCATCGGTGCTCCTGCTCAACGACCGCTACGATCCGATCTGGCAAGTGTTGGTCGATGGCAAGCCTGAGACGCTTCTCCGGTGCAATTTCTTCATGCGCGGCGTTTTCCTCACGCCGGGTTCGCACGAAGTGCAGTTTCGGTTCCAGCCGCCGCTGGGCAGCTTGTATGTAAGCCTCGTTGGCGTCGGCTTCGGAATTCTGCTGTGCGGGCTGCTACTGGTAGTGACGCGCTCTTCAGGCCAACCACTGTCAGAGGTCGGGCCGGATAAAGAAGAGCGCAAGAATCCCAAACGACCTTGAGTCCAGGGCAAAAAAAGAAGACGACCGCGCCGAAGGGCACATCGCGGCGGGTGTTTTGTGCCTGTTTCCTGTCCCTGTTGACCCTGGCCAATACGGGCACGGCAGATAATCTTGACGCGCGGTTTGCCCAACCGCCGTTGAGCGCCAGGTTGCGGGCTTACTGGTGGTGGCTCAACGGGAACGTCACCAGGGAGGCGATCACGCGGGACCTCGAGGAGATGAAGTTGAAAGGCTTCGGTGGCGCGTTGATTTGCGACGCCGGGGGCGCCGAGCAGGACGGGAACGAGCAGGTGCCGCACGGGCCGACATTCATGACGCCGGAATGGCGCGGGCTCTACCGGCACACTCTCAAAGAAGCCGAACGCCTGGGCCTGGAGATGAGCCTGAATATCCAGAGCGGCTGGAACCTGGGCGGCCCGATGGTGACCGCTGACGATGCCGCCAAAAAACTGACGTGGTCGGAAACGCAGGTGGCCGGGCCGACGCGATATGAGAAGCAACTGCCAATACCCAAGAGCCGCGACGATTACTACCGCGACGCGTGGTTGGTGGGCTTTCGGCTGAAGGAGGGCGCGTCCGGGGCGGCCCCGCAACGCCGCCCAATTCAGAACTGGCAGGAAAAAGCGGGCCACAAGGCACTGCATTTCTCGGCGCCGGATACCACGCCGCTCTTCCAGGAATTGCCCACCGAACCGGGCGAGGAAGACACCCGATCAACGGACGTGGTGGACCTGAGCTCACACCTCGGAAAGGACGGCGTGCTGCGATGGGAAGTGCCTGACGGCACGTGGCAAATACTTCGCTTCGGCGGTACGATTGGTGACCACTCCCGGGTATCCACTTCCAGCGATGGCTGGAAGGGCTATGCGCTGGATGTGTTGGATGCCGCGGCGTTCAAGCGCTACTGGGAAGGGTCCGTGGTGCCACTGATCACGGATGCCGGCCCGCTGGCCGGCAAGACGCTCAAGTACTTGCACACAGACAGTTGGGAAGTGGAACCGCTGAACTGGACGCCGTCGCTGCGCGACGAGTTCCGGAACCGGCGAGGTTACGATTTGTTGCCATTCGTGCCTGTCCTCGCCGGCCGGATCGTGGACAGCCGGCCCATCAGCAACCGGTTCCTGCACGACTTTCGCAAAACTATCGGTGACCTCGCGATCGATAATCATTTCAAGGTGTTTCGGGACCTGGCGCATGAACGCGGCCTGCAGATCCATCCCGAATCCGGCGGCCCGCACGCGGTGCCGATCGACGCCCAGCGCTGCCTGGGCTGGAACGACGCGCCGATGAGCGAGTTTTGGGCGTGGTCGTGGCGGCACCGGGTTGGCGATGAGAACCGTTTTTTCGTGAAGCAGCCCGCGTCCGCCGCGCATACGTACGGTCACCCGCTGGTACTGGCGGAAGGTTTCACCACTATCGGTCCGCACTGGCAGGAAACGATTTGGGACAATCTGAAGCCGTCGTTTGACAAGGCGCTCTGTGAGGGGCTGAACCTGCTGGTGTGGCATGCGTTTGTCTGTTCGCCGGCGGAGATGGGAATGCCGGGCCAGCAGTATTTTGCCGGCACCCATTTCAATCCCAACAGCACCTGGTGGTCGAAATCGGCGGCCTTTCTTGGGTATATCAATCGCTGCCAGGCGCTCCTGCAAGAGGGCCTCTTCGTCGCCGATGCCTGCTATTACTATGGCGATCACGTCCCGAATTTCGCCCACCTTAAGCGATCCGACCCTGCCC
Source organism: Verrucomicrobiia bacterium (assembly GCA_036524155.1). Taxonomy (GTDB): domain Bacteria; phylum Verrucomicrobiota; class Verrucomicrobiia; order Limisphaerales; family UBA8199; genus DATDCV01. The sequence goes on along the minus strand of DATDCV010000353.1, from coordinate 2,299 downwards.
GTGTCCTGCCGGGCTACGATTACGACGTCATTAGCGAGGAGGCGGTGCTGACGCGGCTTTCAGTACGCGACGGGCGGTTGTGCCTGCCCGACGGTATGAGCTATCGCGTGCTGGTGTTGCCGGACCGGCGTATCATCGCACTTCCCGTCTTACGCAAGCTCAAGGAATTGGCGGCGGCTGGCGCGACGGTCATCGGCCCGAAACCGGCCGAAGCGAGCGGGCTCCAGGATTTCCCTCAGTCGGACATGGAAGCAGCCGCGCTCGCAGACGAGCTGTGGCCAAGCGCTCAGACAAACCAACGCACGAGCAATCCCGTCCTGGAAACCAGGTTTGGCAACGGGCGAGTCATTTCCGGCAGGGGCGCTCGTGAAGTGTTGCTCGGGGATGGGGTGCCACCGGATTTCGAAGCGAACTTCGAGGCTCGAGGGAGAAGCGACTCTGACTCGTTCCCTGTGGGTAACGTCATGGCCACGAATTCTCCGCCCCCCTTGCCCTCTGCCCTTCGCCCCTCGTCTCCGCTCGATTTTATCCACCGCCGCACGGACAGCGCGGACATCTATTTTGTCGCGAACCGCTCGAACACCTGGGAACAAGCACGGTGTACGTTTCGGGTCACGGGGAAGGCCCCTGAGATTTGGGACGCGGTGACCGGCCACCACCGGTTCGCCGCCGACTATCAGGAAAAGGACGGACGCACCATCGTTCCGCTCGAATTCAGCCCCTGCGGCTCATGGTTTGTGATCTTCCGCGAACCCGCGTCCCGGCAGCGAACCGGTGGCGGGACGAACAGCCCGAGGTTCGAACCTCGCGCGGAAATCAACGGGCCGTGGACGGTGGAATTTGATACGAAGTGGGGCGGTCCGGCGTCGGTGCAATTTGACCAACTGGTGAGTTGGACGGCACGCGCCGAGCCAGGGATTAAGTATTACTCGGGCGCGGCAACATATAGAAAGCAATTCGATTTCCCTCAGGCCGCCGAAAGCGCCCGGCCACTGTGGCTGGACCTTGGCAACTTGCGCGAGTTGGCCGAGGTGCGGCTGAACGGAAAGAGCCTGGGCATAGTGTGGGCACCGCCGTTCCGGGTCGAGATCAGCGGATTGATCCGGCCCAAATCAAACAGGATAGAGATCGAGGTGGTGAACTTCTGGCCCAACCGCATTATCGGCGATCAATTCCTCCCGGCGGATCGACGCTTCACGCGCACAAATATCCGGAAGCTGACGAAAGGGACCGCGCTGATGGAGTCGGGGCTTCTGGGACCAGTCAGGATTCTGCGGCAGCCGTGAGGTGTGCTTAAGCGGTCATTACGAAACCCTTCGCGCCGCGCTATCAACACCATTCGTGCACTTCGTACTTCGCCGGCTTAACTTTGACGGCCTCAGTAATGACTCTCGAACTCCACGACGGTAAAAAGCTGGCCAGCCCGGGGAGGATACCTTCCGGGTTCGGACTGTAGCAAAAGTCGGTGCCAACCTGGCGCAGCACCCGAAATCCGCTGTCCTCGCACATCGCCCGCATGCTCCGGCCCGTGAAGTCACGCACATGGCTCGCCCGGTACCTTGCCGCCCACATCGGCGCGCGGCCAAGCAACATCGCAATGATCGAAACAGGGGTGCGAATATTCGGCAAACAGAGCAGCAGCCGGTGGCCGGGTTTCAGAACCCGGTTGATTTCGCACATTATCCAGTCGGTGTCGACTATGTGTTCGAGCGTATCGGCCGACACCACGAGATCAAAGGACTCATCCTCGAATGGTATGGCTCCGCCCTCGAGGTCAGCGATTTTCACGTCTTTGAAGCCGTTCTCGCGGGCCACCCGCGCAAGTGGCTCGGAGGTATCGACGCCGTAGACATCGTGCAAGCCGGTCAGACTCTTTAGAATGCAACCCTCGGCGCAGCCGACATCCAGAATACGTGCCCTCTCCTGGAATGTACCAACCATTTTGAGCAGCTTCCGTGAGCCGTTCCCGATCCCACGGTCGCCGCAGGCCGTCACGTGAGTGCTGAAATACCGTTGCAGTTCGCTGTTCGTCATCTAAACGTTCGTCGAGTTCTCTATACGCTTAGCCACAGAAATGCCACACAGTCAACCCTTTTGGAGTATCCGCTTAGTCTTGGGTGGGAGCGCCGAGTTGCACTCGGCTTACAAGCGGCCGTCAGCGCGCTTAAGCCGATTAAAAATCAGTTCTGTTCGGCATTTTGGGTGCTTTGGCATTGGGACAAGACCAGGCGCGCCATTTGCCCTCGGTTTTTCGCAACATCCGCTGGTGGAAAGTCGAGCCGTCTGCTTTGTGTACATA
>DATDCV010000352.1:0-2122 GCA_036524155.1 Verrucomicrobiia bacterium | reverse complement strand
GACGGGTTAAACTGCCAGTCGAAGTCCTCCAGGCTTTTGAGGGACCGGAAGTCGGCGGTCTTGGTTCTGCGAGCCAGTTGTCGTTGATGGCGCACGTTCAACTCGTCTTGGAGGATCAGTTCGAGGAACTCGGCGTGGCCGAGCCGGGCCGCGGCGGCTTCTTGCAGTCGCACCGGCAGGGTTTGGGACAGGCCGGAGAGGCGGAGTTGGCGGAGGGTGGTTTGGATTTGAGTCATAGGTTTTAGTTTGGTTGTGGAGTCGGTGGCAGCGGGATGCGATAAGCCTCCAACGGCCGGATGAGGGGATGGGTTTCCAGGAACTGGAGTTGCACGACATTGGCCGGTTGCTCCAGCAGGCGCTTGAGATCGCGCAGACGCCAGGCTCCGTGCTGCGCCGCGGCCATCGCCACGCGCTCTAGCTCGGCCACGGGATGTTTTTCGGCCAGTTGCAGCAGCCCCAGCATGACGCGCAAGCCCTGCGGGCCGCGTTGGGCCAGCATCTGTTCGGCCCAGGTGCCGGCTTGCGGGCCGAGCAAACGGCACCGGTCCAGCAGGTACTCTGCGCCCCGCTCAATGCGGTGGCGTTTGCGGCTGTGGAGATGGGCCGGGTCGGTCGTAAACCTGCCTGGCTCGGCCTCGGCATGCAGGGCGATCTGTTCGCGCCGGGTGTTGTAAAGACGAACCAACCGGGTTTCCCGACGGACCCAGACTTGTCGGCCGACATACTCCGGGGGCGCCGAGTAATACGCTCGCCGAAACTCGACGTAGCCGTCCCGATGCACCGTGCGCCGAGCCTCTTCAAACACGGGAAACACCATCGCGGGCAACGCTCGCAAAGCGGGTTGCTCCGCTGCGGCAAAGAGCTTACCCACTTGCTGCCGGGTAGTGCCATGGATGCGAGTGTCGGCTACCGTGCGTTCCCACTCGGCCAGAAAGAGGTTCTGTTCGCCCAGGCTGGTGAAGGTCCGCCCCGCCACCGCATTGTTCTGAGCATACTTTACGCCGGCCTCGACCTTGCCTTTGTGGCGGGGCATGGCCGGCTGGGTGGGCAGGATGACCGTGCCGTAGTAGCGGGCAAACTCTTCCAGCTTGGGATTGAGTTGCGGATCAAACCAATCGGCCTGAATGACGCCGGCCTTTAAATTGTCGATCACCACACTGACGGTCACGCCCCCGAAGTAGCGGAAGGCATTCTCCAGGCACCGAATAAAACTCTCCGTAGTCTGGCGCCACACCGCTTCGCTGTAGCCCTTGCGCGAATGGCTCAATATCCCGCGAAATAAATGCGGACGCCGGCGCTTGCCATCCTGAACCACCCACGCCGCTTGCCCGAAATCCACTTGCAACTCCTGGCCGGGCGCGCATTCCATCCGGCGAAACGGCAGTTCCTGCGCCCCCACCCGCCGCAACACGAACCGGCGCACCGCATAATAGCTGCCGGCAAACTGCCGCTCCGTAACCAGATCCTGATAGATCCGCTGGATGGATAAACCCCGTTCCAGCGCCTGCTCGATCTCTTCCCGCCACGGATCACACAAGCTGGCGGGACGAGAAAGGGCGACTGAGCCGGTGTGCGGGGTGGGTGATTCTGACGGGTCGGGGTCCCCAGAGCCGGGTTGCGGGGTGGCTGGATTTGAAATCCCTGCCAGGTACTTGCGCACGGTCGCCCGGTCCAGTCCCAGTTCTCGCGCGATCCGGCGCTTGGACCAGCCCTGCTCGTGCAGCGTGCGTATGCTCTGCTGTTGGTTCACTTTGAGTTGATACATCGACCCCAGTGTTCCAGAAACCGGAACACCCAGGCCAAATGCTTCACCTCAAAAGTGGCTGGTTCTCACCCGCAACTCCCTGGCTGGTTTTGCCCGCAAACTGACACCGACACACGATCCTGCGGCGAGGGCTGCGAGCGTTCTGCGCCAAAGAGATTGCTACCCGGGAAGGGGTGAGCGGTTCTGGTCAATAGGTCGTTGTGGAGGGGTCGAGGGGTCTGGCGTAACAGTTTGGCGCCTATTGGTTGACTCGTCTCCTCTCATAGCCCGCAAACTCCGAATCAAATATTCATGGTGGCCCTGCAACGCGCTTAGAAGGCAATGTGGCCATGCCGGATGGACTTCTCGCGCCGCGGG
>DATDCV010000351.1:0-8568 GCA_036524155.1 Verrucomicrobiia bacterium | reverse complement strand
CTCGATCCCGTCCTCCTCAGCGAACTGCGCCCGCGCACCGTCTCGCCCCCGATCGTCTTTTCCAACGCCACCCTCACCGCCGATACCACCTTCAGCCCGCAGGCCCAGCGCGATTTCATCGGACAGTCCCTTGGCTTCCATTACTTCCCCCTCGACTGCGTCTTCGGCGGCGCTACCGCCAACAGCAACCTCACCTTCACCCCCGGCACCGTCGTCGGCTGGTTCCACGCCACTTCCGGCTGGCAACACGCCGGTCACGGCATCCACCTGGGCGACTCTCAGACTGCCGCCTTCAACGGCACTCCCGCCGCCCCCTGCTACTGGATCCGTTGCAACACCGTTCAGGAAGGTGGCAACGGCCTCTGGGAAGGCGGCTACGGCCCCGGCGGCATCAGCGGCTGGGCCGCCAGCCTCGCGCTGGCCCCCACCGTCCGCGCCACCTTCCTCCGCCCTTCCCAGCTCGCCAACGATTCCATGCACTTCCGCGACGACTATGGCTATCTCACGCTTCGCGCCGCCCACTCCGAATTTCTCGCCGGCGGCCTCGGCGGTTACACCACATCCCTCTACCTGACCAATTGCCTCTGCGACCGCGCCCAAATCTGGCTCGACGGCGGCCAGAGCGACCTCGTCTGGGACCTGCGCAACTGCACTTTCATCGGCAGTTTGTTCCGCATCAACCGCTGGTCCCAGCCCAGTTCCGTCACCCTTTACGACTCTTCCATCGATACCACCAACATCAACACCGCCGACCGATACTCGACCAACATCACCGTCAGCCGCTACGATTTCAACGCTTACCGCACCAACTCCTATCGCACCACCCCGACCGGCGCCAACGATGTCCTGGTCACCAACTTCAACTGGCAAACCGGCCCGCTAGGCAACTACTACCTCGCCGCCGGCTCGCCCCTCATCAACACCGGCTCGGTCACCGCCGACCTCGTCGGTCTTTACCATTTCACGGTCTGCACCGCCCTCAGCAACGGCTGCCAAATCAAGGAGACCAACTCAATCGTCGACCTGGGCTTCCATCGGCCGGCGATGGACACCGGAGGCGTTACCGTCGACACCGTCTGGGTCGAGGACGCGCTCCCGGCCGGCGCTTCCCCTTATGCCGACGGCGGCGATTCCTGGACCTGGATCACCGCCAATCCCACTCCGTTTTCCGGCCAGCGGGCCAATCAGTCAAATATCTACGGCTACGAGCACCAGCATTACTTCCAATATGCCACCGAGACACTGGCCGTTAACGCCGGCGACAGCCTCATCGCTTACGTTTTCCTCGATCCCGCTAATGTCCCCGCCGAGGTCATGCTCCAATGGTTCAACGGGAGCTGGGACCACCGCGCTTACTGGGGCGCCGACAACATCAACTGGGGCGTCAACGGCACCCCCGGCCGCCGCGGCGTGGGCGCCTTGCCCGGGACCGGCCAATGGGTCCGCCTCGAAGTGCCCGCCAGCCTCGTCGGCCTCGAAGGCAGCACCCTGAGCGGCATGGCCTTCACCCTCTACGGCGGACGCGCCACCTGGGATTATGCCGGCAAGAAAACCGCCAACATCTTTCATGACCAGGATGGGGACGGCTTATGCGATGCATCAGAAGACGTCAACGGAAATGGCCTGGGCACCGATGATCCCACCTCCTGGACCATTTACAATTCGGCCAACGGACTGACCGAAGGCAACGGCCTGCAGGTTTTCACCCCACTTAAATGAGTAAGCAATCAACCGTATGAACCGCTCAACCTCGCCCAGCGCATCCCATCCATACCCGCGAAGCAAGACTTTTTCAGCGGCCTCTCCCGCCTCCCGCCCCGGTTCAGGCAACCAGCCGCAGAGCTTGATCGTGGGCATCATGCTGGCCCTATGGGCATGGTCCGCAGACACGGCCTTCTCAGACAGCCAGTACCCCGCCGACGGGATCTTCCACGCCGGTTGCTATAACTGGGGGACCGTTAACATCGACAGGCAGGTGAACTCCGACTGCGGGTTCGCAATTGAAAGATGGACTATCACAGGTGGCGCATCCGGTACGCGCACTTACACCTTCGATCCCGATACCGGCGAGTGGATAGACAGTGCCAGCACGTCGTATTTCTGGCTGGGCCCTAATGCCTCCGGTTGCTGGGTTATTGTAAGCGAGGACACCCCGCCGCAGGGCCTGACCGTCACGGGCACGGGTTACTACTATGGCCCTGACCACGTTCACCATTCTCTGGAGGTAAGGTTTTACTTCTCCATCATCGGCGAACCTTGCGGCGGGTGCCTGGCCCCCGCCAGTGGGTACCACGCTGAGTTGGGCACAGGCAACATCCGAAACGACCTTGGCCCGGTCATTTCCTTCCCCCTTGGGGCCCTGGGGTATCAGGTGGACGCCGGTGCCGTCGTTCTCGATGCACGCGTCGCCGGCTCAGAACTCTGGAACGCCGCCGCCCTCTCAGTGCCCTTCGCGCCGGTTAGCTCGAACCGCGTCGTCGAGGTCCTGACCAACTCAGCGGGCACACTCCTCCAGGTGCGTTCCCCGCAGGGCCTCGTCAACGTGGTTTCCAACGCCTACTCGAGCCAACTCCAGATCTTTTACTCCGAAAACGTAACCGCCAAGGGCACGAATGGCCTGTACGGCACCAACGCCGCTGCGTTCGCCACCTGGACCATCGCAAACCCAAACGGTGCGTCCGCCACCAACCAAATCACGGTCTCGCTTTACCGTCCGGGACAGAACGACACCCAATACACTTACACCTGGACCAACACGAGCGGCACGACCCAATGCCACCTCACGGACAGCGCCGGTTTGAGGACCGTCGCAAGCTGGTACACCACAACCCAGGACCCAACTTATGGAACGCTCACCAATGTGATACAGCAAGCCCGCGCGGGCGCCTCCGTCCTACAGAGCACCGAGAAGGGTTATGCTTTGGTCAATGGGAAACGGCTGGTAATCCGCACCATCGAAGGAACCGGCAGCCTCACCAACACAACGACTCACTACTACAATTCCGCCGATCTGGTTGAACGAACCGATTACCCCGATGGGAACTGGGAGTACTTTGTTTATGACAGCAGCGGCCGCGTGATCACCAAATACTCCGCTCACCTGAACTCTGCTCCCCCAGCGCTTGGTACAGAGCCGAGTGTCGCCGCTAATGGCTGCAAAGTCACGGAGTACACCTATGACCCGATGCAACCCGGGACCTACCAGCCCACCGTCGCACGCGTGGAAACCATCAGCCTTCCCGTTCCAAACGGCTCCTCCTGGGACCCTCATGAGGTATCCCGCATCATCCGCCGCTTCCCCGCCGAAGACGAGGTTGAAGAGTACCGCTGTCCGAACCCCGGCGCAGCGTACACCGCCACGGGCAACCTGCTCACCCGCACCGCGACCTTCTCCGATCCGGCAGACGTCAATACCTTCGGCAAAGTTCAATGGCAAGTGCGACCCGACAGCACCGCGACCATCTACACTTACCAAGCAGACCAGAACGGTCTAGTGACCAATATCGTTGCGCAAACAGGCGAGCCAGACAGCATCATCAACCCGACTTCGATTGTAAACGGAACGCAGACGGACACCGTCGTGAATTCCCTCGGGCAAATCACGCTCGAGAAAACGCGCGCCATTGTCGACGGCAGCGTCTCCACGGTTCTGTCGCAACTGGTCTATGCTTATTCGGGAAGCCTTCAGCAGGATTATACGACGGTCGATCTCGCCAACCGCACCAATCAGTTTCAATACGCGTGCTGCGGATTAAGTACCGTGGTCGATCCGGACGGCGCGATCACCACCTTCGATTACGACGGCCTCAAGCGCCTCGTCGCTAGCACCGTCCTGCGTGGCGGAACCAGCGGCATCAAAACCACGAATATTCTGGATGCCGCCGGGCGTGTTCTCGTCACGCAGCGCATCGGGACGAATGGCTCGACTATCACTCTCACCCAGAACCAATATGACGTCCTGGGAAGGCTCGTCGCCCAGACCAACGCCCTGCTCGGCCGCACGACCTTTACCAACGTCACCGTGAACGGCCAGTTGTGCACCACTAATGTGAACCCCGACGGCGGCACTACCATCGAGATCCACTACCGCGATGGCCGCCCGCAATCGCTCTCGGGCAGCGCGGTCGCGCTCCAGCAGTACCTGTATGGCGCCGAATATGACGCCAACGATGGTTACTGGCGTGAATTCACCCTCACCATCAAGCCCGATGCCGCCGGCGCCACAAACGAGTGGATCAAAACGTACACCGACGCCGCAGCGCGACCCTATAAGATCTTCCACGCCGCCGCTTCGGAACCTTATCCTGTCGCGATCTCCTATTTCAACAGCCTTGGGCAGCTCTGGAAACAAACCGACGCAGATGGAGTCGTCGCCCTGTTCGGTTACAATTCCATCGGCGAACAAGTGACCTCTGCTATAGACATCGACCAGGACGATATCATCGATTTTGATGGCACCGATCGAATTACCTTCATCACCAATGATGTCCTCAGCGCCCACGGCACCAACGTGCGCCGCACCCAAACCTACGTGTGGGCCACTGATAATAACGCCACTTCAAACTTGATTACCACAGTGGAGGAATCCACCGACGGCCGCAACACCTGGCAGACGAGCTGGAATGGCGCTTCCGGCCTGACGAACCAAACCACCACCGTTTATGCGACCGACGGCAAACGTTACGTGACCAATACCGCTCCGGATGGCTCCTTCACTATCGACACCTTGTCGTACGGCCGGCTACACTCAACGACCCGAAAAGAACCCGGCGGGAATCAGCTCTCGAGCGTCAGCTACTCTTATGACGCTCATGGCCGGCAGAGCGCCGCGACAGACGCGCGCAACGGAACAACGACCTATTACTTCAATAATGCCGACCAGGTGAGCGGGGTCCTTACGCCGCCGCCCGCCTCGGGCCAGAGCGGCCAACTCACGACTCATTACTTCGACAACATGGGCCGGCAGACGGCGACCACGCTGCCTGATAACACCAGCGTGACAAACGTGTTTTACGCCACAGGCCAGCCAAAGCTGGCGTATGGATCGCGCGCATACCCGGTCGGCTACAGCTACGACGCCCAAGGTCGCATGAAGACCATGACGAACTGGTCCGCCTTCGCCAGCCTCGGCGGCTCCCGCGTTACCACCTGGAACTACGACATCTATCGTGGCTGGCTGACCAACAAAACTTATGATGGGGGCAACCCGGGACCAGTCTACTCGAATACTGCGGCTGGCCGTCTTGCGCTCCGGACCTGGGCGCGGGGGCCAACAACAAGCTACGGCTACAATGCCGGAGGGGATCTCAGCTCGATCAGTTACTCGGATTCGACCCCGGGCGTTACGAATACCTATGATCGTCTCGGCAGGCAGGCCACCATCACCCGGAATGGCGTCACCACAACCCTGGCTTACACTCTTGCCGGTGCGCTCGCCAGTGAATCCTACTCCGGGGGCATTCTCGCCGGGCTCGCTGTGACCAACGGGTACGATCCGTTCATGCGTCGCACCAATTTGGTCGTGCAGCAATCCAGCAATCCAATAATCCAACAATCCTTCGCTTTCGATGCCGCGTCCCGGCTCCAGAGGGTGACGGATTACACCACGGCGAATAACCCGTACTCCGCCGGATTTACTTATGTTGCCAACTCGCCCCTGGTCAGGCAAATTGCTTTCACGAACAACGCCTCGTGGCGTATGACGACGACCAAGCAGTACGATTTCCTCAACCGTCTCACGAGCATTTGCTCGGTTGGATCCGGTTCCTCCTCGCTGCCTTCGTTTTATTATGTTTATAATGACGCCAACCAACGCACCCGTCGTATCGAATCCGACGGCTCCGATTGGCGGTTCAATTATGATCCTCTCGGCCAGGTGACCTCTGGCCGGAAATACTGGCCGGATTTCAGTCCCGTCGCCGGACAGCAGTTTGAATACGGCTTCGACGATATCGGCAATCGCCTTTGGACCAAAGCCGGCGGAGATGAAAACGGGCTGAATTTGCGCCCAGCGAACTATAGCGCGAACTCGCTCAACCAGTACACAAGCCGCGACGTTCCCGGCGCGTTCGACGTAATTGGTCTCGAACTGGCCACCAACACTGTCAAGGTGAACGGGAACGTCGCTTACCGCAAAGGAGAGTATTTCCGGAAGGAAGTCACCGTCGACAATGCCTCCAATCCTGTTTGGCAGTCCGTCAGCGTCTCAGCCACGAACGAAACCACTGTCACCGGCGGCGTGTTCGTCCCTAAAAGAACCGAACAGTTCTTCTATGATGCGGATGGCAATCTTACCAACGATGGCCGCTGGTATTACACCTGGGACGCGGAAAATCGCCTCATTCGAATGGCGACCAACACCACGGTTGGTCCCCAGATCTCGCTCACGTTTGACTACGACTCAAAGAGCCGGCGCATCCGCAAACAAGTCTGGTATGCCGGAGCTGCGACAAATGATCTCCGGTTTGTCTACGACGGCTGGAACCTAGTCGCCACTCTCAACTCTCAACTCTCGCCTATCAACGCTTTCCTCTGGGGCCTAGACCTCAGCGGCTCGTTCCAAGGCGCGGGCGGTGTCGGCGGGCTGCTCTCTGTTTGGGACTCCTCAACCCTCAACAATCAACCCTCAACACATTTCGCCGCCTATGACGGCAACGGCAACGTCGCCGCACTCATCGACGCCGCCGATGGCGATGTCGTCGCCCGCTACGATTTTGGCCCCTTCGGTGAACTCATTCGCGCCACCGGCCCCATGGCCAAGGCCAATTCCTTCCGCTTCTCGACCAAATACAAGGATGATGAGACCGATCTCCTGTACTACGGACACCGCTATTACAATCCAAGCCCTGGAAGATGGGTGAGCCGTGATCCCCTGGGAGAGGACGGGGGCAAGAATATTTACTGCATATTGGCGAATAATCCGATCGGTTACTACGACTTGCTTGGGCTAATCGGCAGACACGATTGCGTACCCTTCCTTACAACTCGAAGCGGTTGGTACTACTCGTTTCCCATTCCCCCTACAGACCCCACTTTATTTCATCAAACTGGAGAAGGTTCAGGTACCAGCACGTCTGTAACCATAGTATATGAGAGAACCGAAACAACTCTCTACAATTGTGACTGCTGTGTGTATTCTGGAACCACTGGCGGCCGAGTAGTCCCCAGGAGAATAGGCGTTCAAATTAAGTACTACGTAGAGGAAGTTACGGTGGACGTACAGCCGAATGTAATTGTGTGGCGTCTCGGGCCAGCAGGCCCGTGGCCCCCACTCAACGTGCCCGGCGTTGTCCGGGCAATCATCAACGGAAGTTTGTACCCACCTTATCCGAGCTCGCAAGAAGATAGGAATACGGTCAATAGGTTGGCGGCCCAGAATACACCAGCTTGGCCAGCTACTTTCGGAACATTGGTGAAAGACACAGGAGTGCCAAAGCGCTGGTGCTGGTGGTGAGCTTATGACAGCGAAGAAGATTCCATTAGTAATAGCCGCGGTCGGGCTGTTGTTCCTTGGCGCATTAGTCGGCGATAAGTGGGGCCGCCGCAATGTGATCTGTTATTCTGGCGTGAGCGGTTGGAGCGTCGCTTTTGATGAGCGTGATCCCCTCTACGGTATTCACTTGGCAGAAGATGTCGCGGTCTTGCGGATGCTCCGCGCTGGGATGTTGACGCAAACTGTCGAGCGGTTGGAGCTCTTTCTTGATTTGGGAATAGAGCAGGCGAAGTGTCGGCTTCCCGTTTTGAGTAAGGAAGGAAAGACCCGAGAGCTGGCTGGGGTTTTGACGCAGGTGGCTACGTATCGGCAACAGTATCCTCGAAAACTCGCCGAGGGCACTGGCTTTTACTGGACGGCGGAGAGGCAAGAGGAGCTCGACGCCTTTTTGATGCCCTACCGCAAACAGACAAATCAGCCCGTATCTCGATGAGAAAAGGTGTCCCTCAAAGATAATCTCATATCTCACTCTCAGTGAACCAGGAAATTAGGCAAAAGCGAAATGTCGTAAGGCCGCTTGGCGGTTTCTGTGTTCCGCGGCGGTGCGGTCAACATCGGCTAGCTGCCATTTACCACTTCAAAAAACGAAAACGTGTCAGTCAATGATAATATATACCTTTTCGTACTCTCGCACCCTCGGAATTTGAAATGGATCACGCGAACCATTATACATTCTCATTGACCGACAGCTTCACGCTGAATCAGTACACGAGCCGTGAGGTTCCCGGCGCGGTGGACGTGATGGGGATCGAACTGGCTACCAACACCGTCAAAGTCAATGACCAACCCACGTATCGCAAAGGCGAATACTTCCGCAAAGAGATCAGCGTCGCGAATGGGTCCAATCCTGTTTGGCAGTCCATCACCGTTACGGCCACAAACGAAACGACTGTCGCCGGTGGAGTGTTCGTTCCGAAAAGGACAGAACAATTCGGTTACGACGCAGACGGGAACCTGACCAACGACGGTCGCTGGTATTACACCTGGGACGCGGAAAACCGCCTTATCCGCATGGCAACCAACACGACCGTTGGACCCCAAATCTCCCTCACATTCGAATACGACTCAAAAAGCCG
>DATDCV010000350.1:0-11282 GCA_036524155.1 Verrucomicrobiia bacterium | reverse complement strand
GGCCAACTGACGCCGTTCACGCTCTACTTGCCCTGCCTGCTCGCGACCCTGGGCTGCGTGATGGTTATCTATGGCATGGCACTGCGGTACTTCGGTTGGGCCGCAGCCTTGTGGGGTGGCACATTGTATCTTGGTAACTACCTGGTCGCCCGGCAAATCTGCCTCGCGCGCACCGACACCCTGTTCTCGTTTACCGTCGCCCTCACGGCCGTCCTGGGTTTTCATGCCTGGCGCCGCGGCAAAGGCTGGACATGGTTCTGGCTGACAGCAGCGCTTGCCTCTCTGACCAAAGGCCCGTTGGGTCTGGTGCTCGGAGCGGGCGGGCTGCTGGCAGCGCTTTGGGAGTCACGTACCAAGCCTGCCCCGATCAAAGGAACGCATCTGCCGGGGATCGCTCTTTTCGTCGCGCTCACCTTCGGGTGGCTCGCCGCCGCGTGCACCTGGGGGGGAGAGGACGTTTTTGACAAGCTCATCCGCAAGGAACTGATGAATCCCACTTACGATGAACCCTGGGCCCGGCCTCCGCTCTACGCACGGGTCTGGATCCCCGCGCTTTACCTGCTGGGAAGGTTTCTACCTGCCAGCCTTTTCACGACTCTTGGTTGCTGGAGGGTGATTCGACACCCGGCCCGACCAGCGTCAGGCTACGAGTCGGCGGAATCCGGAACTCATAAACCTGCGAACGCTCTGGCCCCGAACACGTCCTGCGTTGTGCGCGCTGACGATGAGCGCCGGTTCGAACGGTTCCTCTTCTGCTGGCTGGCGCTGGGCCTGGTGATCTTCGCTTTTCCGAAGCACCAGCGTGCCGACCTACTGATGCCTTTGCTGCCTCCCGCTGCGATCCTCGCCGGGCGCGAGCTGGCGCGTCTGACCCGGAGGTTTTCCCGGCGCCGCATTCTAACCGCTGCGACCGCCGTGTGCGCGGTCCTGTTCACGATCTACGGCTGGTATTCTTACCATGTCGCGCGGGCCGAAAACGAACTTGTGAAGCAGACCGTCGTCCTGCGGGATCTGGCAAAACGCATGCAACGGGAACACCCGGTTCACCCGCCTCTGGTTCACATGGACACGCCGTTCACACTGCAGTTTTATCTCAACACCAAGGACCCGCTGGTTTCACCCGACGAGGCCGCCCGACGGCTGTCGGCCACCACGGCGGTTTGGGTGGCAGTATGGGACTATCCAAAGCTGTTGGCGGCCTTCGGCCCCGGGCGACCTCACCTGTACGAGGTGGCGCAGGGTCCGCAATCAGGCGAGGCGTTGGTTAGGGTTATGAGCAACCAGATCCCATCCGAACAGAAGTAGAGGGGGCTAGAGGTTAACGCTCGCTGCGAATTCGTGGCCGAAACGGGAAAAGGAACCGACGGCCCATGCCTGTGCCTCGCCTGCCGTCTGTTGACCGTGGTTAGAGCCGGACTTGGGCCACCCGAGCGGGAGCAGCATACTCCCGCAGGGCCAGTCCCGGAACCTAAGTGGTCGCCACCTCGCCCACCTGGAAGCGCACAAAACGGCGGATGGTGACCTCATCGTCCAACTGCTTCGCCACGACACCTACGTGCTCCTTGACGGACACCTCGGAATTCTTCTTCACGAACCCCTGGTCCACCAGACAATAGGATTGATAAAACTTCTCCAGCATGCCCTGGACGATCTTGTCGATCGCCTGGGCGGGTTTGCCTTTGAGCCGATCCGATTGCGTAGCGATCTCGCGTTCCTTGGCCACCACAGCTGCAGGCACCTGCTCGCGGGACACCACATAGGGATGCCCGGCCGCGATTTGCAGAGTGATGTCTTTCACCAGTTGCTTGAAATCGTCGCTGGTTACTGTGCTCCCCTTGCCGGCGCCCACTTCGACCAGCACTCCAACCTTAGCGCCAGTGTGGATATAGGCGGCGACCATTCCGTTGCCATCGACCTCCATGCGCGCGTGGCGCGGAATCTGGATGTTCTCCCGAATGCGAGCCACCATGTCTACTCGTTCGGTTTCGAAGGTCGCCGCGGGGTCAGCGGCCAGCCGCCGCGCGACGTCCTCGGCGAAAGCTTTGAACATGTCGTTTCGGGCGACGAAATCTGTTTGGCAATTCACTTCCACGAGCACACCGAGTTTGCCGCCCGGCGCAATATATTGGGCGATAACTCCTTCCCGCGCCTCCCGCGCGCCTTTGGTCGTGGCAGTCGCAGCGCCTTTCTTGCGCAGAATGTCCACCGCCGCGTTAATATCACCTTTCGCCTCAGTCAGCGCTTTCTTGCAGTCCATCATGCCCGCGTTGGTCATCTCACGCAGTTTGGCCACCGTGGCAGCAGTAATTTCAGCCATAAATTTTAACTTTGAACTTGGGGGTTGTGTATGCCGGCCGTGACCGGCTGAAAACCGAGCATTGCCGCCCGTTTGGTCTCTCTACGCGGCAGGGAGTGCCGGGGGGGCTGCCGCAGGGACGCTCTCCACCGGGGGGACAGCGGTTGTTTGTGCGGGTGCCGCCGAGGGCGTCGGAGCAGCCTCGTCCGCGGGCCGACGTCGCGCGTATTTTGCCTCGTACTCGGCTTGCGCCTGCATGATTATCTGGCCAACGGTAGCGAGGATCATCCGCACCGACCGGATGGCATCGTCATTTCCCGCGATCGGGTAATCCACCAGGTCGGGGTCACAATTGGTGTCCACAATCGCCACCACCGGGATCTTGAGACGGCGGGCTTCGGCGACGGCGTTGTGCTCGCGCTTGATATCAACGACAAATAGAGCGCCGGGCAACTTGTCCATGGCGCGAATGCCGTCAAAGAACTTCACCAGTCTGGCCGCTTCGCGGCGAATCACCGATTGTTCCTGCTTGACGTAATTGTTAATGCTACCATCCGCCTCCATCTTCTCGATTTGCTTGAGGCGGCCGATGGAGCGGGTGATAGTCGCGAAATTAGTCAAGGTGCCGCCGAGCCAGCGCTCGGTCACATAATATTGGCCGCACTCTTTGGCCGTCTCTTTCACCGCCTGTTGGGCCTGTTTTTTTGTGCCGACAAAGAGCACCTTGCCGCCTTTGCGCAAGGTCTCTCCCATGAAGGTGCAGGCCGCGTCCAGTTGGTTGAGCGTCTTGCTTAGATCGATGATGTGAATGCCGTTGCGCGCGTCAAAAATGAACGGCTTCATCTTGGGATTCCAACGCTTGGTCTGATGTCCGAAATGGACACCCGCGTCCAGCAGTTCCTTCACTCCGATAGTAATCATGCGTTTCCTTTTGTTAACAGCTCGCCGCTGCCGGCGAACCATCCCGCGGAATACGGGATTCGATTCAGTGTTGTTATGGCCCCCGGCGTCAACCGACGCAGGCATTTAAGGCCGTGAAACCCTTGACCGCCGCCCGCAAACGGACGGCAGCAAGGACGGATACATTAGCAGACGTCGGCGACGCCGCAACAGGTATTTTCCCGTTGTGAACATTGACTTGCATCAAGAACTTCTCGCCTGGACCGCTCCCGGGCTTGTGGTCCTTGCGACCCACACGCTATCATCGCCCCTGAAATGAACGAGATTCACGCACACGAAGTACTAAGCATGATGATCGCCTCGGGCAAATCCTACACCAAGACAAGCCTGCGGGATGAGATCACAAACAATTTCGGAGCGGACGCGCGTTTCTACACCTGCTCGTCCGAGAACCTCACCGCGACCCAACTAGTCGATTTCCTGGATTCGAAGGGGAAATTCATCCCGGCGGATGGCGGGTTCGGCACCTCCCCTGACGTGATGTGCCGGCACTGAACCGGCCCATGCATATTCTTTCCAACTGCGGCGGCATCGCGATGACCAATTGCTTTCTCATCGCGGACGAATCCACGAAGGTGGCGGTCCTCTTCGACGCTCCCGACCACACCACGACGCCCTTGCTCGAACAGGCGGCCAGCCGGGGTTGGGACGTTATCGGATTGTGGGTCACCCACGGGCACTTTGACCATTTTGCGGATCATGCCACCGTCAAGCGGCGGTTCCCAAATGCGACGCTCCTCATCCATCCTCTCGACGAGCAAAAAGCACTCCATCCTGACATTCAGACACGGTTGTTCGGGCTGCCGCTGACTGTGCCCCCGCTGAAGCCTGACGCGCACGTTAGCGACGGCCAACAACTGAAGATCGGTGGGATCCCGGCCACGGTCATCCATACCCCGGGCCATTCGCCGGGCCATGTTTGCTACTATCTGCCCACCGAGGGCGTGCTGATTGGCGGCGACCTGATTATCGGCGGTTCAGTCGGCCGCACCGATCTCCCGGATTCCAACCATTCGGAACTTGAAGCGTCGATTCGCAGAGTCATGGAACTCCCTCCGGCCACGCGCCTTCTCGGCGGCCACGGCGTTCCTACAACTTTGGGCGATGAGCGCCGAGAGAACCCGTTCGTGCGGGCAGCGCTCGCCTAGTCCGAAGATTGCGGACCTTGCACGGGAAGGCGAGGGTCCGGACAGCCGGGTGGTTTCGGCCTGTGCGGTCCGAGCGGCATATGCCGACAGCATGTCAGCGCTCCGACGCCGCGTTTGTGAAACATCCAGGCTGGTCCAGGCTGGTTGGGGGATGGCGGCGAACGGAGCAGTTGCACGGATGTCCTTCCTGCGCGAGTTTGACATCGTCACAAGACACTCATCACAAATCAGGTTATGAGCCAGGTTCCAGCAACTCTGCGCCGGGAGATAGAAAAAACGGCAAGCCAATTGGACCAACTGAAGCGTTTCACCAAGGTGGTGGCGGACACCGGGGATTTCTTAAGCCTGAAGGAATATGCACCGGAGGACGCCACGACCAACCCGTCGCTGATCCTCAAAGCGGCCCAAATGCCCGAACACAAGGACCTCGTTGACAAGGCCATTGCCGACAACCGAGGCGCGGGAGTCGCCGGCGAGCGCCTCTTCAGGCAAATCATGGACGATTTACTCGTGCTTTTCGGCATCAGAATCCTCCAGGTGGTGCCGGGCCGTGTCTCGACCGAAACCGACGCGCGACTCGCCTTTGATGCGGAGGGCTTGGTCGAGCAGGCGCATGGGTTCATTGAACTTTACCGACGAAACGGAGTCCCTCGTGAACGCGTGCTGGTCAAGCTCGCGTCGACCTGGGAGGGCGTCAAGGCCGCCGAGGAGCTGCAAAAAACGGGCGTTAACTGCAACATGACGCTGATTTTCTCGCTCGACCAGGCGGCAGCCTGCGCCCGAGTCAACGCAAAACTCATCTCGCCCTTCGTAGGACGGATCCTGGACTGGCACCAGAAGAAAACCGGGAGGGAATTTGCCCCTGCCGACGATCCTGGTGTTCGGTCGGTCCGGGATATCTTCGCCTATTACAAGCACTTCGGCTATGCGACCGAAGTCATGGGGGCGAGCTTCCGCAACAAAGGCGAGATCCTGGAGCTAGCGGGTTGCGACGCACTGACGATCAGCCCGCAACTGCTGGGGGAGCTCAACGCGAGCACCGACCCGGTTGTACGAAAGCTCGACCGCGAGAGCGCCCGCTCAGCCATGGTTGAAAGGTTGGGACCCGAGGAAAAAGAATTCCGCTGGCTGCTCAACGAGGACGAGATGGCAACTGAGAAGCTGGCGGAGGGCATCAGGCTCTTTAACGCCGATGCTCTCAAGTTGAGGGAGTATATCGCCCGGCGGGTCTGAATGCGAATTGAGCCGAGCTGGAAACCCTGACGGCCCCGCGAAAACGGCCGAAAGGGACGGTATTTTGTTCTTCGGTCATGGCTCCTCGCCCGCGTCCAGCTCCTGTTCCCATTCGGGGTACACCTCAGGCTTTAGCTCTCCGCGCCGGATCAGCTCTTGCAGATCCCGAATAATTGTGCGGCGCGCGACCCCGAATTCCCTTGCCAGCGCCGAGATGTTCGGCCGCGTGGCTGACTTCGCCAACTGTTCCCGCATGTGGCTCTGGCGGCTCAAGCGGTCGGTCGAACGGCTAAACAACTCCACCGCGTCGATCCGGTGCGAACGCTCCAGCGCTTCGACTTGCCGCACCAATTCGCGCTCGCCGCACTCTTTCAGCGCGGTCTCCACGGTCCGCCTCAGCACACGGATGTCCACGGGTTTGGTGAGGCAATAATGGGCCCGGCGTGGCCCTTGCAGCGCCTGCAACTGCTGGTGGACCTCCAAGGCACCCGAAACGATGATAATGGGCACAAACGGCAACAATTCCTTCAACTCAGGCAAAAAGCTCAGCCCATGCTCACCCTTGTCGAGCACATGATCCAGAATCACGGCATCGGGCCGTTGGCCGGGAATCTGCCGCAAGGCTTCCGTCCCGGTTTTCGCACGCAGCAGGGTGTACTTCGATAGTGCCTCCTCGTAGATCTCGTACTGGAGGTCGTCGTCTTCGATTATCAGGAGCGTATTGGGTTTCATTGTGTTGTCCCCGTGTCAGGCTGGCGAACAGGCAGAAACAGCGTGAAAGTGCTGCCCTGCCCTACCACCGACTCCACCGCCAACCCTGCCGCGAGCTTCTTCGCCAACTCGTAAACCATCGACAGGCCCAACCCTGTGCCGCGGCGCGTTGACAATGCCTTGGTGGTGAAAAAGGGTTCAAAAATCCGCTGCAAATTCTCAGCGGGAATTCCACAACCGGTGTCCGTGACCGAAATCGCCACAAAACCCGCATTCGATGCGGGCTTCAGAATCATCGCGTCGGGCAACCGCTCCGCGACGCTCGTGCTCACCCGGATGGTTTTGTTGGGGCCCATGGACTCCGCGGCATTGAGAAGGAAGTTCAGCACAATCTGCTGGATGAATTCTTTTGCACCGCACACTTGGGGCAATCCCTCCCCCAGGCTGCGTTCAACGGTCACTTCCCTCAAAAACCGGTCACCCAGCAACCTCAGCGTCTCCTCTACGATGTCGTTGGCATCGCACGGGCCGTCTGCCGGACCCGAGTCCCGGCTAAAACCGAGCATCGCTTTTACAATCCCGGCCCCCTGATCCACCACTAACTTGATGCGGTCGCTTCGAATCTTGATTTTCTCCGGGTCAGTAAGGTTGTCCTCGATAATCTGCGCCGAACCTTTGATGATGGAGAGAATATTGTTGAAATCGTGTGCGACCCCGGCCGCGAGCGTCCCCAGCGCCGTCATTTTCTGGCTCTGAGCCAATTCCCGGCTCGCCGCCTCCAATTGTTGGGTTCGTTCCGCCACCTTCTTCTCGATCTCGGCGTAACTCCGCAACAAGCGCAGGTGGCGGTTCACGGCCAGAGCGCCAAAAAACAGCGCCGCTGCGGCGCCGGCGAAACCGATCGCCACCAGCCGTGCTTCCTTGTACCAAGGAAGGACGATGACAAACTCGAGTTGCGCGGGTTTGGAATCGACGTTGCAGTTCCGGTCCATCGCTCGCACCTGAAAATAGTGTCTGCCCGGCGCCAAATCCGTGAACGCCATCCGATTGAGTTCCTGATACGGCGACCAATCCGTGTCATCCAGCCGGTAGGAATAAAGCAACCTTTCGCGGGCGGTGTACTTCCATTTGTCCCTCCCGCTGAAGTTGATAAAAACCGTGCTGCCCTCCGCGACGTTATTCCCCATCTCCGTAAGCCTTTGTATATAGGTGCGCGGAGCATCAGTCTCCGGGTCCGCTTCCGGGTGGAACAGGCTCAGGCCTCGGGACGTCGCCGCATACAAGCCCCGGTCGTTGGCAAAGAGGTCTCGCACCGCCAAACTCGGCAGGCCGTCCTCCAGCCCGTTTTCGATCCATGCTTCGCGGAAAAACCGGTGGAGACCGTTATTGCTCGCCACCCAGATACTTCCGTCCTTTCCGCGCTGCAGGCCGTTGATGTGGTCGAATCCCCGTCGTACGACCGACCAGGTCCGCCCGTCGAATCCCCAGATTTGGTCGTCCGTCCCGCACCAGATTTTCCCATCCGGAAGCTCCGCGAAGCAGGAAGCTCCCTCCGGCAGCGATCGGTCGCTGGCAACGTATTCTTTCCATTTGTGGTCACGCAAACACGCGGTCCCCAAGTCGCCGCCGAGCCACACATCACCGCCGGGAGTGGTAAACAGGCAACGCAAGTGTCCCAGGGTCGCAGGCGGAGGATCGCCAAAGGTCTCAAAATCGAGTCCGTCGAACACTTCCAACCGCGGGCGCGCGCCGACGGCCCCCACGGCGGTCCGCTCAACGCAGAGGCCTCCATCCTTCAGCATGCCCAGCACACTAACGAGTCCCGCCCCCGGCGCCGCCGGCGCGAAAAGGCCCCGGGCTGCCTGAAAAGTGAACAACTGATCGCCGGGGTTGGATTCTGGGCCTTCGACCGCCAACACCAGCAAGCCCGACTTCAGCAGGAACATCGCACGCACCTGCGCATTCCGCTCCTCCACCTGAGGGAGAGAATATTCCTGCAGCTTTTCGTCCACGAGCGCATACAACCTGCTCCCAGAGACAAACCACAGCCGTTTTTCCTGGTCCCCCGTAAGGCAACGGATCGGCGTGGCTAATTTCCGGGCAGCATTCGGATTTCGCCAAAGCAAAGGAGCGTAGCGGAACAAACCGTCTGACGTAGCAAGCCAGAACGCCCCTCCCGGTTCCACCGCCACGTCATAATATTGCCGCGCGGACACCTCGTCACACTCCACCATGTCGGAGGAGTCTGCCGGCCACTGCCAGAGACTGTCGATCGCCGACGCCCAGCGAGTCCCGTCCGGGCCGCCCCACGCATGGCGCAACCTTTGTTCGTGCGGCTTTCCCACGGTCCAGGCATTTCCGTCAAACATCACCGCAACTCTAGTTTGATTGGACCTGCCCTCGGCCAGGGCCGTAAGGACTGTTGCGTTTTCGGTCTCAGTCTCAACCGTCCCCGCTTCGACCGGTTGCTGTAGGTTCTGCAGTTCCAGGTTCTCCGGCAGTAACGATTCCGTCCATAGGGTTTCAGGCTTTAAATTCCGCAGAGGTCCCGGGATCCTGGCGAATCCACGGAAACCGCTCACCCACAACCCACCCTTCCGCGCCGGTGTCATCCCGGTGAACTTCTCCAGGCCGGTCTCACTCACCACGCGCAAGACCCGCGTCCGTGTTGGTGCCAACTCTTCGGCGTTGAATTCCATCAGTCGATCCGGCAACAAAAACAGGACCAGATCCTGCCGGACAGCATATAAGGGCACTGGGTCGATCATCGATGTTTGGGCGGATCGGGCGATGTCGGCGATGGGATGGGACACCCAGGTGCCGCCCCTGAATTCCTCCAAACCGCTTGGGACGACGGTCCAGAGTTGGCCCCCGGGGCTTTGGTAGACCCTGCCCTTGCTGTTTGGCGAAGCCGCCAGCGCGACCGCCCGATACCCATCCAACTCGCTGAGGAAAGGCAGATTCAAGTGCCGCGCCAGTATCTTGCCCTGCGGTGAAAAATACACGGCCACACAGGCGGCTTCCGGCATGCCGTCCACCGCTCGATAAACGCGCCAATTGGAGGCCTTCTGTCCCCAGCAATTAACCGCAACCAACACCAACGCCAAACCGCCCGGTCCTAAAACCCGGCTGCACTTGGCGAGCCTGGTCTCTGTGCGTGCCATGTCAACTGATTATCTTCGGAGTCGGCTGGGGGCGCAACCAAAAGCAAGAATGGCATTTTGCCTGCTATTCTCAAGCTCAGCGCGGTCTTCGAACCGCCCGAACTACAAGCATCATTTTATGGCAGTGCTACCTACACGTCTGCTCCCGGGAATTGTCCTGGCCGCGGCGTTTGCCTGCATCGGCCTTGAGACGGGCCTGCTTGTTTCGGCTTTAAGGCACCAGGGCGCCATGGTCCCGACGCATTGGCTTTGCCTCCCCCTTTTCGCGCTGGCGCTGTTGTACGTCCGTCACATCTGGCGTGACGGCGCGCATAGGCATCCTGTGAGGTGCATAACCGCGCTGTCACCCAGGTCGCAAGCCGTCATCTTCGGCTTGTGTCTCGGAATTGGACTCAGCGCCGGCGCGATACTTAGCTTCGGTACATTAGCGATGCATTGAAAAACGGGGCGATGCCGGGGTTGCGTGCCTACCAAGGGTAACGCGGCTGAGACATCGGCGCCGACGAACTCAGGGCGGTGTCCCGATCGGAGTAAAGCGGCACGCGCTGTCCCGCGGGCGAAAGGCTAAACACAGAGCTGCCTTTCCATTTCACGAGGTAATCCTTCCCCGCCGCGCGTTCGACCGTTTCACAAAGCTGCAGAGGAAACAGTATTTCGATCACCTCGCCTGAGGCCACCTTCGAAACGACGGCGTATTGCCCTTCCAAGGCCGCCGGAATCGTGCCCCGGTGAAGGGAGCGGCGCAAGCCCACGTGTCTCAGATCTGAGCCATCCGGCAAACGGAGCGCAAGTCGGTTAATGTCCTGGCGCGCCTCAACGAGCACACGGCCGGCATAGGGCAACTCGCTCCAAAGCTGGGCGGCCACCGGAGCGGCGGAGGTGAAAGGCGGCTGTGGTTTGCCACGCAACGCGCGATTGAACAAAAGGTGAACCCGCAGTTCATCGCCTTCGTTCGTCGTGCGCCATTCGGACTGCGCGTCCCAAGCCAGTTTCAAGCCCTGGACACCGCCGCCGGCACCGCAACCTTCTATATCATCATTGCCGATTAAATCGTTGGCCGTACCCCAACACTGAAACGTCCCGCGTATCATGCGGTCGAGACCACTATAAACCTGACGATCCGTTCTCGGCTGGTGCGATTGTTGAGACGCCATGAAGGAGACGTCAACAAACTGGTTTTCAAGCAGTTGATTCCGAAGATGCCTGTCGATTTCGCCGAAGGGATCCGCCACGCCGGCGCGATAGAGTGCAAGCCCGAGTCGAAATCGAGAGGCGATGCCGCAGGACTCACAGATGCGTCCGCCAGAGACGTCGGCGACCCATCCATAGCGCGTCGTATGCGTCCGGCCAATCCAGTCGTACACGCGCTTCGCCCAGGCCACCAAATCAGGACGCCCCGCCAGGCGGCCAAACTCGGCGATGCCCGTGACCATGTCCATCGTCCCGTGCAGATGCCCCCACCAGCCTTCTCCTCGCTCAACTTCACCGTCCGGCTTTATGAAAGAGCTGGAGGCCGTACAATGCCTCACCAGTCTCTCCAGGAACGTCTTCACGTCCTCGCGGCGGCTTATCTGCCAATACTCCACCAGCGGCAGGATCAGTCGCCCGCCGTACCAGATTGGCGCGTCCTTTCCGGCGGGATCGTTGACGTAGCTTTTCCCATCGAACTCGTATTTAGGAAAGCAGGCGGAATCGCCGCGAAGGTCGGCGATACGCATCAGGCCATCAACCTGCCGATCCAACAAATGTCGCGCCTCGGCGGACTCGGTT
>DATDCV010000349.1:0-5692 GCA_036524155.1 Verrucomicrobiia bacterium | reverse complement strand
TGGCTGTCTGGTCCATGGTAATGCCCCTGGCGGCCAACCGCCCAGCCAAGTCCTCCTGCGATACCGGCGGCTTGCAGCGGAGGCGAGCTTCCCGGACGCGCTCCCCAATCAGATTACGATGGGTCGCTTGGGTCGTCTTCTTCATTCGCAAGCATGTGGAATCCACATGCTTGACTTTTACCGGACTTCTTGGCCTGAATTATGCGGACTTCACATAACCGCTCTAACAGCAGCAGGGCCGAAAACAGCTATGAATATGTCGAGCATCAGGACCACCAAAGAAAATCTCTGGAATCGCCTCAGGAGCATTTTGTGCCTTCTGGCTGCGTTCGCTTTCTGTGTCTACAACGCGCAAAGCCAATCGGGAGCTAGCCCAAAGGAGCGTTTGCAGGGTCGCAATTACAGCTTCGATTCCGACAACTTTGTGAAGGCAGCCGCATCCGGCGACAAGGAAGCTGTCGGACTTTTCCTGGAAGCTGGCATGCGCGTTGACGAGCAAGGTCAAGTCCTCCTCAACAAATCCGGGCGGCCTTCGCTCGCCACGGCGCTCATAGCCGCCTCAGCAGCGGGCAAAGATGAGGTGGTTAAGCTGCTGCTCGAAAAGGGTGCCAAACCTGACCTGAAAAATCGAGAGGTCGGAACAGCTTTGCTGGCGGCGGCAGGAAACGGACAAATCGAGACTGTAAAGATACTGCTGGAGAAGGCTAAGTCCGTGAACGACCCGGATGGCCGGGGCAAGACTGCCTTGATGCACGTTGCCTCCAAGCCGGGCAGCGTTGAAGTCGTCAAGCTGTTGATTGCGAAGGGTGCCGACCTGAACCTCAAAGACCGCATCGGGAACACTGCATTTGACTTGGCACGGCAGGCCCAGCAGCAGGAGGTTGAGTCGTTGCTGAAGCAATCGATGCCCGCTTACGTCGACATAGAAGGAGCGTTCGGCTTAAAGCTTGGGGCCACCTTCGACACGACCCAGGGCAAGCCTATCAGCCCAGGCCGGTATTCGTTTACTCCCGACAAGCCGGTAGAGGGTTTCACCCGATATGAGGTCGAGGTCACTCCGAAGACCCACAAGGTCTACTATATCGCGGCTGTCGGACCCGACGCGAACTTTGGTGAGGACCGGCTCGATGTAATCACCGCTGCACTGGTAAAGAAGTACGGCGGCCAAGCTGCGGGCAATGGCTTCGTCTACTACAAGCGCGACATCGGCACGCGTTTCATCATGCTGCACGGCTTCGGAGAGAAAAAGAAAGACGGCGACGGGTTGGAGCGCTTAGTCGGCCTTTCGTACATGGAGTCTGCCTTGCAGGACACCCTGGAAAAGGAAGAGCGTGATGCCGCCGATTCGGCGAATCAGGAACGCCAGCGGGACCTCGACAACAAAGCCAAGTCGCTCGACAAGTCCGGCCTATGACCATAGGAGTGACGATGAGACACGCCCTGGTTATTATCGCCGTTGGCGTGCTCCTGCTGTCGGGCTGCTCCGGGTCCATTACCGACGCGCAGGGCCGAAAGCTACCTGCCCAGGGCGCAACCGCCACCCTGGTCGAAAAGCACGGCTGGCTGGCAACCACTGAAGCCGCCATCCCTGAACTGATGGCCCAGCCCAAAATCAACCTGTTGGCAACCCCGCCAGAACAGGCCGCCAAGCTTCTCGATGAGGCCCTTGCCCAGAATGCCTCCCGGCTGATGAAGGAGGGCAAGGTCATCCAGGTAGCACCAGGGACCAAGGTGCGCGTGCTCGGGTACTGCGTTGGGGACAGCCGGAACGTGAGGCCGCTCTCCCCAGGGGAACGTGTGGCCACCTGGGTCAAGGTCGAGGCACTTGGGGGCGAGACAGGCAAGCGGACCGGAATCACTACGGCTGACGGGATTCAATAAGACCTGCATATTTCGAGCCACTAAACAAACTGCTCTCGCCAGGGCACCCTGGCAGCGCCGCAAAATGAACAACCCAAATCCTTTTTACAGCAATGGCCCGGCAGAAGACTCGGATGACATCGACCCCGAGAGGTTCCTGGAGCAGTTCATCGCTTCCCTCGATTGTCGCCGGATTGAAATCCGGCGCTGGATGGAGCAACAGGAGTTTCTGGAGGTGCGCGTCCGCGAACTCCCGGCTAGAGGGGAGCATTGCTATGAGGTGTTGGCCATTCGCGGCCCAGATGACGAATGTCGGACTTTTGGCCATGTGCTCGCAATTGTGCGGCATCTCGCTGGTGACCTGGGACTCATGGTCCAAGAAGACGAGTTCTGCGCCGTGGTCTGGGGTGACCGTGTTGGGACTCAATTTCGGCTGAGGCCCCAGGCCGCCTAATCACCGTGGGCGTGTCTTTTCTGGTTGCGGAACAAACGTGCTGAGGAGATGAAATCCCAGAAAGAGGCCAGTTCGCACACGAGTTAGGGTGGGACTGGCTATGCCCTCCCTGGCGCGTCGACAAAGGCAGCCGGGTCACCTTCATTGGCCGCGAGCCAAACTTGCTGCTGCAAATCTTCGGACTCCGGGTCAGCCGGGTCGCCCATGGCGGCAAGGTGAAGCAGCACACGCAGCCGATTTTCCATGGAAGGATGCTGGCGCACATCTTGAAGCAGTCGCTGGCAGAGCAGGAGCTTGTCGTGCTCATTAAGCCCCGCGACATTAACTTTGATTACATCGGCCTCTGCCCCTGCCCCTGTCATGGTTGAGAATGTAGCATACGGGGACCCAGGAACTCAGCGCAAAAATGCTGTTCTCCCGAGGTCTTTGCGCCTGTGTGTTGCACGGCTTGGAGGGTGCTTGTCGGTACCTGCCGGGTTCAAGCTCAGCATAAAGCGCCCGGCGCATCCCTGAAGTCACCGCGCTAGTAGCAATAAGGTCCCGGTTATGCCTTTCGTGCCGTCGCCAGGAGAGCGTCACGAATCCACTCCGACTTTGATTTCCCGGACTTTTGTGCCGCTGCCTCGATTTCGTCTACTTCCGACTTGAGCAACCGGCAGAATAACCGGGCCTGCCGGGAAGAACCCCTGGGTAGTGGTGGCCGACCGAGCTTGGGTTTCTTGTTCATCGATGATTCTTTATCGTACGTACATAAAGTGCTTGCCTGTTGCCTGAGCTTACTTTAATGTACGCACAACAAAAGACAATCGATTTATGAGCACCTCGCAACTATCAGTTCCGGCAAAGCAGGCGGAGAGCGTTCCCGAAAAGGGCCATTTACGGGAAAGTTCGGCTCCTGGTGCGGCTGAAAATGGCTGCATTCTCAATGTCGCCTTCAAGGCCACCACCACTCGTTTTCGGGAAAGTTTGGGCAAACCGCCCCGCAAGCCCAGGAACGCGGAGCGCCGGAGCCGTGAATTCCTGACCCCGGCGGAGGTCGACGACCTCATCAAGGCGGCGGAAGCTGTCGGACGGCATGGCCACCGGGACGCCACCATGGTCATGGTCGCTTACCGGCATGCCCTCCGGGTGAGCGAGCTAATCGCCCTGCGCTGGGACCAAGTTGACCTAACCCAGGGACTCCTTCACGTGCGCAGGCGCAAGAACGGCAACCCCAGTACTCATCCGCTCCACGGACCGGAGTTGCGGGCGCTCCGGCGTCTACAGCGGGATTATCCTGGCTCGCCCTACGTCTTCACGGGCGAGCGCAAGGGGCCGTTGACCGACTCGACCGTGCGCAAGATGGTCGCCAGGGCTGGCGTGGCCGCCGGGCTGGAGTTCCCGGTGCATCCGCACATGCTGCGGCATGCCGCCGGGTACAAACTGGCCAACGACGGCCAGGACACCAGGGCCATCCAGCACTACCTCGGGCACAAGAACATCAGCCACACCGTCCGGTACACGGAGTTGTCGCCGGAGCGTTTCAAGAACTTCTGGGCAGATTGAGGCAGCTTAAGGCGCGGGGCTTGGGCATTCGGGCGATTGCACGGGAGTTGAAGATGCCGGTATCGAGCGTCTACAAAATGATGAAGCTGGCGGCGTAAGTCACGTAATCCAAGCACCCGGTGGCGTCCGGTGGAAAGGGACTAGTACCAAGCTAATGAGATGAGCGAGAGAGACTCTAACGCACCGGAGGTCACTTTCAGCGATGGCCCTTGAGGGGATGCGGCGAGTTAATTTCCAGGTTATTGCGATGGGACCGCTGGAGTCGTCGTAACAGCAGGCTCCTCGGGCTTCAAATCCAGCAACTCGTGAGTCCAGGTCTGTCTGCCGGTTTGGATGCTGAGGGTCGTCTGCCGCATCGTGGCCTTACACAACTTGCCAGCAAGTTTGTCCATTTCCACGGCCTGTTCCTCAGTGACTTCCTCCGCAATCCAACCCGAAATCAGCCTCTCCCCACTCGGCATGAACTCAAACCGCCCACTCTGGATTAGGACCCCGCCGAATACACCTCGGCAAGTGATGATTTCCTCGTCCTTCTTGGCGGCGACGACCCGCGCATAGGCTTGCATGACCTCTTCTTTCTTGAGTGAGGCCCTGCGGGTTCCAGAGATTATTCTGCAATCCGCCTCGGCGTTGTTCAGCACACCCAGAAACTCCGTCAGGGGCACCAGAACCCTGGAATTGAAATTTGAAATGGTGTCTACAAAAGATTTGTCATCTTTTGCTGCTGAGCTAACGAGGTCGGTGATTTCTTCCATCGTTTGGGTCAGTTGCCCCGCCGTTACAAAATCACTGACGTGGGGTTGGGCCAGTTGAAGGCCAAAAGACCCCCTGGGGAGCGCGGTCAAGAAGAGCCTCGACTGTGATTCACCTCTACGGCGTCCGCACTTCCCCAGGCCGCCGACGAACTTGGCCGAGAAGTGGTTTGTTACCATGTCCTGAAACCGACGCAAAACCTCCCCCGCGAACCTCGCTTCAATGCCGGTGGAACCGATTACCGGCCCTTGTCCGAAAAAAATCTCAGTCTCTGGGGTCAGCGGCGGCCTTTCCTCCAGTTGTCTAATCCTGGACTGCTTTTCCTCAATCCGTGACTGCAACAAGGGCTTGGCCAGCGGGTCATCAGGAGTAATGGACAAGAGGTGCTCCAAGCCGCTTAACTCGGCTTGTAGCGATTCTTTTTCTCTTATCGGCGTCATGGCTGTCCAAGCGAGTCCAAATATTGACCTGCCGCAACATCCTCCGATGGGGTATTCAAGTCAACCTTCAGCATGCCTTTCCACACGCCATCCCCCCGGCGATGGGAAAACAGGCCGCACCAATATCGCGTGTATTCGACAATTACAGGTCCCGGCCAGTTCAGGAGCACAACCATGTGGTCTACCTTCATCTGGGACTTGATTAGGCCCCGATTTCCGAGCTTCTGTGAAATGGCTGGGTCTAACGGCCCCGGCGGCATCGGCAAAAAGCTGACCACATCAATATCGGCAGGAGCACGGCCACGAACAGCCTCGGCGTCCTCCATGAAGCTTCCGTCGAGCCACTGAAAACCGTCCAAGAAACCAGCGGTCCGCAACAGGCTCCGAAACGCCAGCCAACCCCTCAACACCTCGCGCCTTTCTGGAGAAAAGCTGAGCTTTTGACAAAGTTCCAGGGCTGTCGCTGGAAAGGGAGATATTTGAGCCATCTCGGTTGGCTGTCCCAAATGAGGCGGGAGGACTCCGCTCGCGTTGAAGTCAGGAACTGGCATCTGATTTAGGCCCGCGCAAGCATTACCATTTCTGGAGAGGATTCGGCAAGCGCTCTTCGCTGTTTGAACCCGAGGAGCAATCAAGCCAC
>DATDCV010000348.1:0-9874 GCA_036524155.1 Verrucomicrobiia bacterium | reverse complement strand
ACCAACGCTTCCGTGGCCACCATCGCCGGGGGCGGACACAACCTGATCCAGACCAACGCCCGCGCCGGGACGATTGGCGGGGGAGAAGGCAATACAGTTCAAACGAACTCCTCTTACGGAACGATCAGCGGGGGAGCTGAGAACACAGTCTGGGCCAACGCTTACTACGGCACGGTGGCTGGCGGGTGGGTCAACGCGGTCGGCACCAACGCCATCTATGGTTCCATAGGTGGCGGGTGGAACAACACGGCGGGCGGGGCGGCGGCGACGGTTGCCGGCGGCTCCTATAACGCCGCTTTGGCTGACTGGGCAACCATCAGCGGAGGCCGCGACTCCCTGGCCACCAATACCTATGCCACCATGCCCGGCGGACGGAACAACCTCGCCGGCGGAAGCTACAGTTTCGCCGCCGGCCGCCGCGCCAAGGCTCTCCATGACGGCGCGTTTGTCTGGGCTGACTCGACCGATGCCGATTTCGTTTCGACGAGTTCGAAACAGTTCCTGATTCGCGCCAGCGGCGGCGTGGGCATCGGGGTGAACAATCCGGCTGCAGCCTTGGACGTGGCGGGCACGGTGAAGGCGAACGCGCTGACCGTGGGCAGTTCGACCGTCGTTACCAACCTCAACGCCGAACTGCTGGGCGGCTTGCGGGCGACGAACTTCTGGCAGTTGGGCGGCAACAGCCAGACTACGCCGGGCCAAAACTGCATTGGCACGACCGATAACCAGTCGCTGGAGTTTAAGGTGAGTGGTACGCGCGCGTTGCGGTTGGAGCCGAACACTAACGGCGCGCCGAATGTGATTGGGGGCGCACCAGGTAATTGGATCGCTCCGCAAGTCGTCGGGTCGGTCATTGCCGGGGGAGGGGTTGCTACGAACCTGTTCGGCCATGCGCACACGAACGGAGTCAGCGCTGACTCCTGCTTCCTCGGCGGCGGCTGGGACAATTCCATCCAGACGGATGCCTGGGGTTCCTTTCTGGGCGGCGGCTCTGCCAATTCCGTCCAGACGAATGCTCGAGGCTCGTTTCTGGGAGGCGGCTGGGGCAATTCCATCCAGATAGGCGCTTTCTACTCCTTTCTGGGCGGCGGCGGCGGCAATTTCATCCAGACAAATGCTTACTACTCCTTGCTCGGCGGCGGCTACGACAACACGATCAAAGCCAATGCCTCGTTTGCCACCCTTAGCGGCGGGAGCTGGAACGGTGCCGGCGCGACGAGTTCGACCGTAGCTGGCGGCTTCGGCAACACCGCAGCCGGCATGGAGTCGGTGGTCGGCGGAGGCTATACCAACACTGCTAACGGCCTGCGCTCAACCGTGCCGGGCGGCTACCTCAATGTCGCCGGTGGAGATTACAGCTTCGCCGCCGGCCGCCGCGCCAAGGCCATGGCCTATGGCGATTTTGTCTGGGCTGACTCAGCCGATGCGGACTTCTCCACCTACGTGCCCGATCAATTCGCCATCCGTGCGGCGGGGGGCGTGTATGTTCAGAGCGACCGCGGCATTGCCTTGAACGCAGCCAACCGGCCGCTGATTACCCGTGGCTGGGATGCTTTTGACGCCACAGCGCCACCGGAGAAGCTGGGGCTCGGCCGTTGGGGCTTGTTCATGGAGCCGTACAACCTGGTCATCGGCATTCCGGGCGACGACACGCCCGGACGCAATTTCCAGGTCGGCAAGTATGCCCGGGATGGCTCCTGGATGGGCCTGATGCTGGTGGACCAGACGGGCATGGTCCAGGCGCGATTGTTCAATCCGACCTCCGACCGCGCGGCCAAGGAGAACTTTGCTGCGATCAGCCCGCGCGAAATTCTAGCTAAGGTCGCTGACCTCCCGTTGAGCCGATGGAACTTCAAGCAGGAGCCGTCCGCGCCGCACCTCGGCCCGGTGGCGCAGGATTTTCACGCTGCGTTCGGGCTGGGGAACGACGACAAACATATCAGCACCGTGGATGCCGACGGGGTGGCGCTGGCGGCGATCCAGGGACTCAACCAAAAGGTAGAATCCGAGAATGCCGCCCTGCGCGCCGAGAACGCGGAACTCAGAACCCGACTGGAACAACTTGAACTGCGTGTGAGCCAGATGAAAGGAGACACCGAATGAAAAATCCGAAATCCGAAATCCGAAATCCGAATCGCTGCGCTTGTGCCGGCGAAGGCCCCGGTGCAGCCGGCTGCTCGGCGTCCAGGATGGAGCCGAGGTGGAACGCTTGTCCGATTATCGCTGTGGCGGCGCTCTTGATGTTCACGCTGTCAGGGGTACGCGCCCAATCCTACTCGATCGACTGGCACACCATCGACGGCGGCGGCGGCACCAGCACCGGTGGCGTTTATTCCCTCAGCGGCACCATCGGCCAATCTGATGCCGCGCCCTCCGCGATGACAGGTGGAAATTATTCATTAATCGGCGGCTTTTGGGCCGCTCTTACCGCCATCCAAACCGAGGGCGCGCCAAACCTCTGGGTCATGTTTACCTCCAGCAACACCGTCTGCGTGTGGTGGCCCGTACCCCCAAGCAGTTGGCAACTGCAGGCGACCGCCAGCCTCGCGAGCGGCGGCGGCGGTTGGACGGCGACCACCTACGCAACGAATGGAGGCAACTGCGTCTATACCGAGCCGCTGCCCGCTGGGCCGAAATTCTACCGGCTCTACAAACCATGAAGCGCGCCAGCCAATCTGCAACTTTCAACCGGAGATCTTCGACTTTAGACCTTTAACCGCGATCAAGACATGAAAACCAAAAGCCTATTCGGTATTCTCGCGCTCTCGAGCCTGCTCGGGGGCATTGTTGCGGCCGCGCCACTGGGCACCGCTTTCACCTACCAGGGCAAACTTGCCAGCACCGGCCAGGCCGCCAACGGGCTCTTTGACCTTCGATTTACCGTCTACGACGCCTCAGCCAATGGCAGCGTCCTGGGCGGGCCGGTAACCAAGACGGCGACTCCGGTGACCAACGGGGTCTTTGCCGTGGCCCTGGACTTCGGCGGCGGCATATTCGTCGGCGACGCTTGCTGGTTGGAGGTTGGAGTACGGGCTACCTCCAGTGGCGGGGATTTCCAACTGCTCTCTCCGCGTCAGCCGTTGACACCAGTGCCGTATTCGCTGTTTGCGCCCAACGCCGCCGTCGCGAACCTGGCAACTACGGCAAGCGGCGTGGCCAACAACTCCATCTTTGGGGCCGCCATCGCCAATGGACAGGTGGTCAGGAGCCTCAACGGGCTTACGGACGCAGTCTCTCTCGCCGGAGGCGCAAACGTCGCCCTCGCCACCAACGGCAACACGCTGCAAATCTCCGCGACGGGCGGCGGAACTGCCCTCGCGGGCTATAAAGAAAACGGCCCGTTTGCGCTCCCGCCCATTGCTTCCGGCCCTAGCGCCATTGCCCAGGGTGAACACGCGCAGGCACTCGGAGACCATAGTGTCGTTGGGGGCGGCTTGGATAACCTCGCCGGCCACACGCTCACCACTATTGGCGGCGGTTGGAGCAACGCCGCCTCAGGCCTCTTTTTCGGTCGCACGACAATCGGCGGGGGCGAGATGAATCAGACGGTCGGGGACTGGGCCACCGTTGGCGGCGGCCAACTCAATACTGCGGGCGGGCCGTTCTTCGGACGTGCCACGGTCGCCGGCGGCTGGCAGAACACTGCGTCGGGCGATATGTCAACCATAAGCGGTGGTTCCCAGAACAGCGCGACCATCGGGCATGCTGTCATTGGTGGCGGCCAGGCCAACGTGGTCAGCAACGGTGCCTATGCCACGATCGGCGGTGGTTCCCAGAACGCCGCACTGGGCGGCCATGGCGTGATCGCCGGCGGACAATCGAACACGATCACAACCCTCCAGGCGCCATGGTCTGTCATTGGAGGCGGTCATGTGAACCAGGTCTCCGGTTTGGCGGGCACCATTGGCGGTGGCTATCAGAATTCCGTCAGCGCCGAGGGTGCTGTTGTGGGTGGCGGCGAGGGCAACAGTGCGGGTGCGTTTGCCGCAACGGTGGCGGGCGGCAACGCGAACCAGGCCGCCGGTTATGAGAGCACAGTGGGCGGAGGCAGCGGCAATCAAGCCGCCAAGGATTACTCCACGGTGGCGGGAGGAGCGGGTAATCAGAGTCGCGCAGTTTCGGCAACCGTGTCGGGCGGTTACGGCAACGTCGCCACCGGGCAGGATTCGGTCATTGGCGGAGGCTACCTCAACCGGGCCGACGGCATGCGGGCGGTGACGCCCGGGGGGCATTTGAATGAAGCGACGGGGGATTACAGTTTCGCCGCCGGCGTCGGCGCCAAAGCCAATCATACCGGCGCGTTCGTCTGGGCCGATTCCCAAGGCCCCGACTTCCTCTCCACTCGCGCGAACGAGGTCGCCCTCCGCGCACTCAATGGCATCCGCTTGCAGACGGATGTCGGAATCCACCTCAACGCCGGCAACCGCCCGTTGATCGTACGCGACTGGGATCCTTTCTCAAGCACTGCCCCCGACGGCAAGGCCGGCATCGGTCGCTGGGGCCTATTCATGGAGCCCTTCGCTATGGTTCTTGGATTCCCCGCTTCGGATGTCGGTTACCGGTGGATGGAGGTTGCCCGCTACAACCCCGACGGCTCCCGCGAGAAACTTTTCGGAGTCGCCAATGACGGCATGACTACGGTCAAGGCGGTCACCATTACGGGCGGCGCGGACCTGGCGGAGCCCTTCGCCATGACCGATGGGCAAATCCCGAAAGGTTCCGTTGTGGTTATCGATGACGAACATCCCGGCCGGCTCAAGTTGAGCGGTCAGCCCTACGATCACCGGGTCGCCGGTATCGTCAGCGGCGCCAACGGCGTAAACCCGGGGATCGCCCTGCGCCAGGAGGGCGCGTTGGAGGGAGGCCAGAACGTCGCGCTGAGCGGCCGCGTTTACGCGCTGGCGGATTCGGCCGGCAGCCCTATCCGACCAGGGGACTTACTCACCACCTCCGCCACTCCCGGCCACGCGATGAAAGCGACCGATCCGGCCAAACGCCAGGGAGCCATCCTCGGCAAGGCGATGACAGGCCTGCCTGACGGCCGGGGAATGGTTCTCGTGCTCGTCACCTTGCAGTAACAGGACCGCCCCGACTCACTTGATCCTGAGCCAAATGAATCAGCCCTTCCAACAATTCACATGGACCAAGGAAACACGAGAGCATGCAAAACACTGATTACCAGCGGATGAGACTCTCCCCACCCTTAACCGGGTTGGTCTCCGGGCTCATGCTCGCAATTTCGCCGGGCGCTTTACCCGCGGCGGAGCTCGCCGAACCGGCAATCCGCACCGCGGTGGAAACCTGGGTGCGACACGTAACGGCCGAGGCCCGTGCGGATGCCCGTATCGAGACGATGGAGCCGCACACTGCCAATGGCAGGACGTTTGCCTACGTCGCAAAACTCGCTGGGGGCGGCTATTGTCTGTGCGGCGCCGACGATCGGTTGTTGCCTGTTTATCTCTACAGCCCCCGCGGAAGTTTCGATGCTACTGACCCAAACAGCCAGGACATCCTGGCCGAAATCCAATGGAGGCTCGCTCGGCTGCAAAAAGCCCTCGACCAGCAGGACCCGATACTGAAGAACTACGCGCCGGAGCTCTCCCGCAGAGCTCTGTCGTGGCAGGAACTGACCAGCGCCAAGGCCTCATCCACAACCGTTGCCCGTCCCAAGGACGGCGGCCCACCGTCCACGGTGGTCTTGCCCTTGGCCAGCCGGTGGCACCAGAACTCACCTTACAACGACGCTTGCCCCAACCTCACCCCCGGTCAGGACGAGCATGCCATTGTCGGTTGTGTTGCCACCGCCATGTCCCAGCTCATGTATTATTGGAAATGGCCGCCGGCAGGCACGGGAGCTGTGCCGACTCCGCTCCCTTACTTTTGCCGCTACACAACGACGTGGCTGACAGAGCCGCTGACCATCGACCCAGGCGTCCCTGCTTCCTGGGGTAGCCGCCTCGTATGGACGTCTGACTCCGGCGGGACCCTCTCCATGAACGGATACTGGGACGAGCAGAGCGTTTATTTCAGCGCGACGCAAATCACGAACAACGCTGCTTATCTCAGCGCGCTCAGCGCTTTGTGGGCCAGAATGACACCCGCCCAGTTCGTCCCCAACGTCACCTTCAGCACTCCCATCAACTGGAGTGCCATCCGGGATGTCCACACCGACCCGGTCGATGATGGGGACCGGGAGGTCGCGGCCCTCTGCTATGCGACGGGAGTCTCGGTGTACATGCACTATGGGCTCTGGTTCTCCAGTGCAGGTGACTCACACATTGCCGAGGCACTGAAGTCTTACTTCTATTACGATCCCGCTGCGGTCTGCGAGTGGGCC
Source organism: Verrucomicrobiia bacterium (assembly GCA_036524155.1). GTDB lineage: Bacteria > Verrucomicrobiota > Verrucomicrobiia > Limisphaerales > UBA8199 > DATDCV01. The sequence goes on along the minus strand of DATDCV010000348.1, from coordinate 3,537 downwards.
GACGCCGCCCGTATCACAGATGAGATCCAATGGTTCCGGCCAGCAGAAATTGGCGGCGGCGGCCCCCCGCCAATCGCTGGCGGCCACGCCTGGGTTGCCTACGGATACAATACAACCACGACCCCCACGCAATTCCTGATGAACCTGGGCTGGCCCGGGCAACCTCCGGCTTGGTACTCGCTCGACCAGGTTTTTCCTATAAAACAGGACATGACCACCCGCATTGCGCCTCTGAACGCAGTCAAGTTCGTTGGCGCCAACACTGCGGGAAATGGTTCACCGAATACCCCGTACCTCGGCATCGAGCAGGCCCTCGCCAATGTATCAGATGGCACCACCCTCATCTTCAAAGCTGGGTCCAACAACACGTTCGGCGCTCCCACGCTGACCCTCAACCGGCCACTAATCCTGAAGGGCGTCAACGCAACGATTCGACCACTGTAGAATACCCTATGCTGAATCCGACACCTTGATATGCATCCGAACGCTTCAGGCATTATTCAACCCGGCAGCGCGAACGATTCGCCAAAGAGGATCTTCGCGCGGTGGCTCCTTCACTTGCGGGTGCGAGCGGCTTTGGCGGGGCTCGCCTTGCCCTGCCTCGTTGCTCTCACCGCTTCCGGACAGTATAGCAGGATCATAGTGCCTGCGGGATACGTCCAGGTGGAGGGGGATATTATCGTGGCCGAGACGAACCTGCCGGCGCTTTTGGGTGAAAACATTGGTCCGCACGCGAAGTTCGCCTACGCGCCTTCCCGGCTTTGGCAAAATGGAATTGTCCCGTACGACTATGGCAGTGCCTTGAGCGGGACCCAGATCGCTGTCTTCAATCAGGCGATGTCCTGGTGGGCAAACTCGTATCCCAACGTCACCACGCTGTGCTTCCAATCGCGAAACAACGAAGCCGGTTACATTAATTTTGTCGTGACCGATCCCGGCTTCGTCGGCGGGGTAACTGACTACGTCGGCTACAGCGGCGACAAAGTTACCATAACGATCCACCCGAGCGCGATCGACGCCGGTGTCATCGCGCACGAAATCGGACATGCGCTCGGGCTCTGGCACGAGCAAAGCCGCGCGGACCGCGACAATTACGTGACCATCCTCTGGGCAAACATCCTGGATGGGGAGGCCAGTCAGTTCGACATCAAATCGCCGCAAGCCGTGTTTGGCGATTACGACTACGACTCGATCATGCATTATTTTGCCTGTGCGTTCAGCAAATGCGACGGCCAAAATGGCCACGCCACCTGCGCATGCACCGATGCCGCCTGTATTACGATCCAGGTGATTCCTCCTTACGCTGCGCAACAATGCAGGATTGGCCAGCAGTCGTACCTTTCGGGCATGGACCGGCGCGCCATGGCTTTTCGCTACGGTCCTTCGGATTGGTTTTTTCTGTATGCGACGCCTTCGAGCACAGCTACCGGCAGGTTTGAACAGCCTTATACCTCGGTTTCGCAGGCGGTTGCCAGCATGCCGCCGAGCTCGACGCTGTGGCTCGGTCCTGGCAGCTTCTCGGCCGCTGGACAGACGATCTCGACACCGATGATCTTGAAAGCCGCAATCCCGGATCTGCAGCTCCAGTCCGACGGCTCTCTCGGCCCAAGCCCTTCCGGGTACGCCACATTGCGCTAATGTCGGGCCCATGCCTTAGGGCACTGCCGAACTCGGTGCAGTCCACGCTACCGCACGGCTCCCCGGAAAAGCACCGGGGCCTCTGTCTCCGCAACGTTTCTCCGGCGGCGAAACGTCAGGTGGCATACAGGCCATCGGGGTCATCCAGGTGCCAAAGATGCAGCGTGCTGGCGTTCGGGGTATAAGGGATTTGCAGGCCGCCTTGAACCGGTGTGGTGCCGAACAGCGCGCCAACCAGACCAACGGCGATCATCAGTTTGCCTGAAAAAATGGTGGCGGTTTTCATAAGAAGTTCTCGCGTCATGGCATAACCCATTTCCCTTTGCCCGCCAAGCCGATTTAGAAGGCGTGCAACTCTACCGCCTGCTGCTCCATGGGGGCTATGCCGGGGTGGGCATTTTCAGACACGCTCCCTCGTCGTGGAGGGATGGGCAGCGGTAACGCGGAGTGCTTTACGGAATTCAGGATTCGAGCGGATCAGCTCTCGAAGACTCTCCTCACAAATTCCCTGCTTCGTCTGTGATTTTCGACAACGGAACTGGTGATCTTGGTGCCACCCTCGATGGCGAGCTCGACGGTGAATCGGCGCGGAAGTTTGTGTTGGGCGGCATATTGCGCCACGGCTGAATAGTCAATGTCGCCCGTGTCGAGGTCCTCCCACCAGGTGCCGTTACGGCTCTGGCGCAAATGCCACGTGACCACGCGATCACCGTATTGTTTCAGACCCTCCATCGGGGGAATGCCGCCTTTCCAAACCCAGTGGACGTCGTAACACCACCCCACCACGCCGGCTTTGGAGTGATCGAAATTGTAGTGAAACTCACGCGCCTTGTTGGCCATCTCGGGCATGTGATGGTGGATGCCGAGCCGCAGGCCCAACGCATTCAAGCCCTCGCCTAGTTCGCCCAGCGCGGCGGCTTGCGTTTTGAGCTCATCGTCTGTCTTCTCGCGGCCAATCGGGTCCGCGTTGCAGCTAATCACCTTGAAGCCCGCTTGCTGGCAGACCTTCCCGGCAGCGAGGATCTTTTTGACCGTTTCCTCAGCTTTGCCCGCCTCATGCACGCGCGCACCGACATACAAGCTCACCGGCTGTAGCCCTTTGGTTTTCAGTTGATCCGCAAACTCCGCACTCGTTTCCGGCCGGCTCACGTCCATGAAGGTCTCCAGATAGTCGTAGCCCGCGTCGCGAAGGCATGAGATCACCTCGCCTACATCCAGCTTCCGCTTGTCCCGCTCCGCATATTGGCCCCACCCGTAAATATTCGACCCAACGAGAGTTTTCTTTTGTGGAGTCAACTGCTCGGCGGCATTTGCATTCAGCAGGCACCCCGCGGTTCCACTAAGTAAAAGCGCGCCGCCGGCCCGGCGAACAAACTCCCGGCGCGTTTGCACTGAGCTAAAGTCCGAACGAAAGTGCGACGAGTTCAACATGCAGGAATTGAAAGCCCGAACCCACACTTCATGCCAGCTAATTCCACGCTCTGATTCTCTGGACCGCCAAGTCGGATGCCGTCAGGACTGGGCTCACGCGGCGATCCCCTCCTTTCGGGTTTCGGGTTTTAGCGCCGTAACAGGTTAATCGGCTGCCAGATAAATGGGCCTGAGATCAGCTCCCTCATGGGAGCCCTCCCAGGATTGCCTTTTGGCTCCGTTTACGGTGTTATCGCGCCATGCGCACGTTCCAGAATTCGATGGTCGCTCTCCTCCTTGCCTTATGCGCTTCCAGTTTCACCCTCGCCTCCCCGCGAGCTGACGTCTTTTACGTTGCCACCGATGGCAACGACGCCTGGTCGGGAAAACTGGCCGCGCCGAACCACGCCCAAACTGACGGCCCCTTTGCTTCGCTCGCGGCTGCACGCGATTTCTTCCGGGCACATCCAGCAAACCGGTCGAGACCCG
>DATDCV010000347.1:0-18495 GCA_036524155.1 Verrucomicrobiia bacterium | reverse complement strand
CAGGAATGGCGGGACCACTTTGCGCAGACGAACATTCCGCTGCGCGCTTCCGCTGAGGAGGAAGAAAAGCGGCAATTCATGTTTGATTCCCTGGTGGCGGGGACCTCGCTGCAGGAGACGCTGCTGGAGCAGGTCCGGGAGTCCGCGCTTCCGCAGGACCAATGGCCAATCGCGGAAATGTTGATCGGCAATATCGATGAATACGGCTACCTGAAGGCAACCGTCGAAGAGTTGGTGATGTCAACCGGGGTGAGCCTGGAAGGCGTCCAGGCGGTGCTACAGGTGATCCAGACCTTCGAGCCGCCGGGCGTGGGCGCTCGGGATTTGCGGGAATGCCTGATGCTGCAACTGGAGCGCGCTGGCCAGCAAGACACGCTTGAATACCGCATCGTGCGCGATCACATGGAGGCGCTGGGGAAAAGGCGCATTCCGGAAATCGCGCGCGGAACGGGGACGGAGGTTGACGAGGTCCAGGACGCGCTGGAGAACATCGCGCGCCTCGAACCCCGGCCCGGACGCGCCTACCTGCCGGACAACGACCAGTACATTTTGCCGGAAGTGTTTGTACACCGGCAGGGGGGTGACTTCGTGGTATCCACCAACAACGAGCATATCCCCCACCTGCGCATCAGCAACACCTACAAAGACCTGATGGCACAGGGCCAGAATTCGCCCGAGGTGCGCAACTATATCCGCGAGAAAATTCGGGCCGGAAAGTTCCTGATCAAGAGCCTCCACCAACGCCAGCAAACGATCCTGAACATCGCGCGGGAGATCGTGCACCGGCAGCGCGAATTCATGGACAAGGGCGTCGCTTTCCTGAAGCCGCTCACCATGGTGCAAATCGCCGAAGTGGTCGGCGTGCATGAAACCACCGTCAGCCGCGCCGTTTCCGGCAAATACATGCAGACGCCGCAGGGTATTTTCGAAATGAAGTACTTCTTCACCGCTGGGATTCAGACCGCTAGCGGCGACGGTTTGTCCAACACCAGCGTCAAGGACATGATTTCGGACATTTTCAAGAGCGAGGATCCCACCAAGCCGCTGTCGGACCAGGAAGTGGTCCGGATGCTGAAAGACAAAGGAATCGTGATCGCCCGGCGGACGGTGGCCAAATACCGGACCGAACTGAACATCCTGCCGTCGAATTTGCGGAAGATGTACTAGCTCATCTGCCGAGCGTCGCCTTGGTCTCGGCCTGGAGCAGATCCAGCTCGGGACGCAGTTCTTCCTTCGTCTTCTTGTCCATCCGGTCGATGAAAAGGATGCCGTGCAGGTGGTCGGTCTCGTGCTGCACGACGCGCGCCAGCAGTCCGCCGCAACGAAACTCGATCGGGTGGCCATCCGGGCCGAGACCTTTCACGTCGACGGTCTCAGGTCGGATGACAGGCGCGTAGAGCTCGGGGAAACTCAGACATCCCTCCGGGCCGGCGGCTGGCTGGCCGACGGGCGTGATTTCAGGATTCATGAGGGTCAGGGGCATGAATTTTTCCACGTCCGCCGGCACCCCTTTCAGCTCCAGTGAGGAAGGACGATCACTCACGCCGCGGACGTCCACCACCATGAGCTGGATCGGGACGCCCACCTGCTGGGCGGCCAAGCCAATGCCTTTACTGGCGTACATGGTGTCGAGCATGTCTGCAATCAGCTTTTTCACGACGGGCGTGATGCGCTCGACCCGCGAGCCCTTCTGGCGCAGGACCGGTGTGCCGTACTTTACGACCGACAAAATCATTCCGCAAAATCCCTCAAGCAGGCCAGTTTCGCAACATCCCGGCCAGGTCGGCGACGGACGGGCTCTGGCCAGTTCGCACATAAAAGCCGCTGGTCGTCACGCCCGTGAGCAGGCATTGGGCGGTGGGGAACCCAAGTAGCTTGCCAAGGCAGAAGCCGGAATTGAAATGGTCGCCGGCGCCCGTGGTGATCTTTGGCTTGGGAGTGAACGGGCCTTTGACGATGGAAACGCCGTCAGGTCCAGACGCCAGTGCGTAGGCCGTGGGGTGGATGATGATGGTGTCCACATGGACGCGGAGGTGGATCTCCTGGCAGAGCTTCTGCAGGCCGTCCGGCGAGTGGTTGTTGATCTTCAGGCCGAGATTCTTGCCGATTTCAATGCCCTCCTTTTCGTTGAGGCCGAGGGTGACGTAGAAGTGCTTCTGGAACTCGGCGACGAGTTCGAGCGCGCGGAGAATGTCCTCGTTGGTGCGTTTTTCAGGATCGGCGAGGTCGATGAAGAGCCGGCGGCGGACGCCTTTCATGCCGGGGCAGACTTCTTTGAGAACGGCGGCCCAGATGTCGCTCATGTAGGTCAGCATGGTCCAGTTGACGAAGCCCACGAGGTCGGCGCTGCTGAACTTTGCCGTGAACTTGTCCTTCCCGAACCGGCTTTTGATGTTCTCCCAATTCATCTGTTTGAGCGACTGGTGCTTGCCCAGCATGATCTTCCCGTCTTCAAACTCGAGGGCGTCGGTGTAGCCCGGCTCAGCGATCGAATGGACTTCAGCCCGTTTGGCAAAGTCCGCGAAGACCGGGTGCAGGTTCGGATACCCAAGAATTCCGAGGTAGGTGACTTTGAGTCCGAAGCTGGCGAGGGCGTTGGCCATGATGGGGCCGTTGCCGCCGAGCTTGTTGAGTTGGCTGACGAGTTCGATGTTCGTGCTTCGCCCGGCGGCGGCGGCCAGACGTTCGGCCAACTGGGCGATCGTGGGCAACCGCAGGTATTTCTCGGCGCTCTCTCGCTTGTCCACGACGTGCAAAATGTCGTCTACAAAACCATCGAGACCCACAAAGGCGGTCATCTGGCCGACACGGCTGGTGGCGGCCAGGAGTTGGGCTGCGGTCTTTTCGCGTAATTGGGGATTATTCATTTTCGAGATAGTGGGTTAGTAGGGAGGTCAAGAGCTGATGCGTGAGGTGCCAAAGTGTTCCTACGCCCTGTTTGCCTTTGCGGCTCATTCACTCCCGACCCCAAGCAGTTGCAGGATGCGTTCGAGTTCGGCATCACTGAAGAATGCGATTTCCAGGGCGCCCTTGCCCTGAACGTAACGTAGCTGGACTTTGGTGCCGAGGCGTTCGCGGAGCCGGTCTTCGAGACTGGCAAGGTGCGCATCCCGGGCCGGAGCCACCCCGGGGAGTGTTTTGGCGCGCACCGGGCTTTCCCGGGCCTGCAGTTGGGCCACCAGGGCTTCTGCCTGGCGGACGTTGAGATCGTCCCGGAGAATTCTGTCGGCAGCCAGTTTCTGGTGTTTTTCGGTCGCGAGTCCGAGGATGACTTTGGCGTGGCCGACGGACAGGCGCGCGTCCCGGACATATGCCTGGATTTCGGCGGGTAGTTTCAGCAGGCGCAACGAATTGGCGACGACGGCGCGGCTTTTGCCTACTTTGGCGGCGGCCTCCTCCTGGGTGAGCTGGAACTGCTCCACCAACTGCGCGTAACCCCGGGCTTCTTCGATGGCGTTGAGGTTTTCACGCTGGAGGTTCTCGATCAGAGCGAGCTCGAGGACGGCACGGTCATCGGCCTGACGCACCAGGACGGGGACTTCGGTTAGCCCGGCCAGTTGGGCGGCCCGCCAACGCCGTTCGCCGGCGATTAACTCAAGGTGACCACCGTGCTCCCGCACGATCAACGGTTGCACGATGCCCTGCTCTTTGATTGAGTCAGCCAGCTCCCGCAAAGCTTCACCGGGAAAATCTTTTCGGGGTTGGAACGGACAAGGGACAATGCGGTCCAGGTCGACATGGCGCACCCCCGCGGACGCTTCGACTGGCGCCACTGGCAGCGGATTCGGGATAGCCGCCGGAACGGGAGCTTTCGACGCCGGGGTGGCGCCCAGCAAAGCTCCCAAGCCCCGGCCGAGAGCTGGCTTTGCCATGCGCCTCAGGGTGTCGAACCGTGGCGCGGATGTCAATCTGTCCAAACAGGCTGCATTGGACTTTCGGCCGGAACCATCGGAACTTCGCGGTAGTTATGAGCTTAGGAAGCCCAAAGGCCGCCGCCGCTGTCCGCCGGGAACCGGACGATGATCCAGACCCTCGTTATCTGGCTTTTTTTGAATGTTTCAATCGCCAGCGGTTTTTCGAGGCCCACGAAGTGCTCGAAGCGCTGTGGCTGGTTCGCCGGGGCACACCCAGACATCTCTTCTACAAGGGACTCATCCAGTTGGCCGGGGCATTTGTCCACGTGCAGAAGAATCGGCCCCAGCCGGCGTCGGCGTTGCTCGAGCAAGCACGGGGCAATCTTCAACCTTACGGTCCCTTTTGCGACCGGTTAAATGTGGCGGTCCTGATTGAGCGGATCGGCGGGTGGCTGCGTTGTGTTCAAGCCGGCGACGGGTCCGGGCTCCTGGCGCCGGGCCAAACACCCTTCATTGAGCTGCAGTCGCCGCGGCCCTGAGGTTCTGCCCGGCGGTCTGAGGGCCGGTCGCCTCGGCAAGCCCGTTCCGCACCGATGGGATGGTGTCGCCGACGCTGCGGGCATAAACCCTGATGCCGATGGGTACTGCGTCCGGCCGTTGCGTCACCAGCCGGGCGCTCCCGGTGTCTCGAGCACTTGCAAAATCGGTTGTCATAGGGAATGTTACCGACGGGTAATTATGTTCGTGAGAGTTGGGTGCATTGTGGTTTCGACTTAGAAAATGCTTAACGATGTTGCAATTTTGCTGGCGGAGGACGACGAGAACGACATTTTTCTGATGCGTCGCGCGCTCACGCGGGCGGAGATTCCCAATCCTGTGTTCGTGGTTCGAAACGGCCAGGAGGCCATTAATTATCTCGCCGGGACAGGTCAGTATGCGAAACGCGACCAGTTCCCGGTGCCCGGATTGATGCTGCTGGACCTGAAGATGCCATGGATGGACGGCTTTGATGTGCTCAAGTGGCTCCGCGGCCAGCAGCGCTTCGATGCGTTCCCAGTTGTCGTTCTGACCTCTTCCAAGCTGCAGGCTGACGTGGACCAATCCAGGGAGCTTGGGGTATACGATTACCGGGTGAAACCGCACAGTTTTGAAGACCTGGTTCGGTTGCTCGATGACGTCCGGAAATGCTGGCTGGACGAGCGCTACAACCGACACGTGGCCGGCGCGACTGCGGCCGGAGCGCGACCCCAGGCCTAGGCCCCGGCGAAGAGGTCCTGGCGGCGTGGCGACTGGCGCCACCAGCCGCGAAGCTGTCAGAGCCGGTTGGCGACGCGGCGGAAGTGGTAGCCAATCACCGCGAGCTCAATCGCCGCGCGCATCTGGTGTGGGCGCCGCAGGAGAATGCTCCAGAAGAACCTCCAGTAATTGTGTCGTCCGCTTTCCCAAATCCCGAGCATCCAAAAGGATTTCAGGAGGGCCTGGAAATCAGAAAACGAAACGCGCAGGCGCGGTCCGCGCGTGCGATGATTCTCGAGAAAGGTGCGGATGCGCTGGTAGTAGACCTTGGGCTCGTACAGCTTCTGCATCAGCTCGCGGTAGCCGTTCTGGAGGAACTCGCGGTTCAGCTTGGTCTTGAAATTCAGCACGGCTTCGGTGTTGTTGCCGGTCGCGGCGGTCTCGAGTCGGCCTTCGCGCATCAGGCGCTGATACAGTTTGGTTTGCGGCAGGGCCTGCAGTAATCCCACCATCGCCTGCACGACTCCTGAAGTTTGGATAAACTCGTACTGCCGCTTGAAGATATCCTGCCGGTCGTTGTCGAATCCCACAATGAAACCGCCCATGACTTCCAGGCCGGCGCGTTGGAGCTTCTGGATGCACTGCACCAGGTCGCGACTCTTGTTCTGCAGTTTGTGGCATTCCTGCAGGCTTTCCGTCACCGGGGTTTCGATGCCGAGGAACACTCGCTTGAACCCCGCCTGGACCATCAGTTCGCAAAGCTCCTCGTCGTCCGCGAGGTTCACCGACGCTTCGGTAAAAAACCCCATGCTGGGCCGCACCCGCTCGCGCCACGCGATGATTTCTCGCAGCAGCACCTTCGTGCGCTTCTTGTCACCAATGAAATTGTCGTCGACGATGAAAACCATGTCCTTCCAGCCGTGTTGCCGGAGAGCCTCCAGTTCGCCGATGAGTTGCTGGGGTGCCTTGGTGCGGGGCACCCGGCCATTCATGATGATGATGTCGCAAAACTCGCAGTCGAAAGGGCAGCCGCGCGAGAACTGGACTGCCATGCTGACGTAGTGCTTAAGGTCAACCAGGTCCCACCGCGGCGCCGGCACCTGCGCGACATCCGGCCGGTTCGCGGCGCGATACTCTTTCCGCACTTTGCCAGCCAGCATGTCCGCGGCCAGTTCCGGCATGATATCCTCGGCTTCACCCAGGACAAAATGCTGCACGGCGGGGAAGCTCTCGTGCCCCGTGGTGAACAGCGGACCGCCCGCGATGATGGGTCTGTGCAGCGCGCCGCACCGCCGGATGACTTCGTCCACGCAGTCCCTGTGGACGATCATCGCGCTGATGAGCACATAATCCGCCCACCGCAAATCCGAGTCGCGCAGCCGTTCGACGTTCATGTCAACCAGCTTGAGCTGCCAGTCCCTCGGCAGCATCGCCGCGACAGTCAGGAGCCCCAGCGGCGGGAACGTCGAGCGCTTCGACACGAAGTGGAGTACGTGCTTGAAGCTCCAGAACGTGTCCGGATTCTGCGGGTAAACCAATAATACCTTCATAACTGCTGCTGAAGCTCCCATTTGAGTAGAGGGATGATACCACTCCTTCGGTGGGTGACAAACCTTTACTTATCGCTTCCCTGACGCCGGGGTGCCGTTTATACAAAGGGCAATGCAGCTCGAGTTGACATTCGGCCCCGTGCGCCCGCAAACGATCGGGCCGGCCCTCGAGTGTCTGGCGGTTGGCTGCCGGCACGTCCAACTGGTGCTGGTGTCCAACCGGCGCGCGCGGCGGTATGTGTTGCGTCTTCGTGCGGATGGAGTCGCGCGGGTTACGATCCCGAGGGGCGGCTCGGCGGCGGAAGGGCGCAGGTTTGCGCAGCGGAATGTTTCGTGGCTGGAAAAGCAGTTGTTGCGGCGGGCAGCGGCTCCGCCGGTTTCCCGGGCCTGGCCGGCGGGCTCGGAGATATTGTTCCGCGGGGACCTCGTGCGGCTGGAAGCAGGAGTGAAGGGCGAATCCGCGACCGTGCGTTTTGGCGGGCTGGAAATGCGGGTGCGAAACCCTGCCGCCGATTTGCGGCCCGAAGTGGAATCGTACCTCTGGCGACTGGCCGCGCGGGAATTGCCGCCGCGCGTCATTGAACTGGCGGCGCTGCACCAATTGCCCGTCCGGCGCATTTCCGTGCGCAACCAAAGGTCGCGCTGGGGTTCATGCTCGCGGCGCGGCACCCTCTGCCTGAATTGGCGCCTGGTGCAGGCCCCGGAGTTCGTGCGCGATTACATCATCCTCCACGAACTGGCCCATCTCAAAGAAATGAACCACTCCCGCCGGTTCTGGAAGGAAGTGGCGCGGCTCTACCCGGACTTCGCGCCGGCCGAAGCTTGGCTGAAGAAGCATGGGCAGTTGTTGAGGTGAGCTGGCCGCAGGGTAGCGGATTATCCGGCGACAGGAATTGCATTCAGGGTCTGGCATAACCAGAGAGATCCATCACCGAATACAAGGGGATTGGATTGTTCGCCAGCAGTGCGTCGGGTCGCTGGATGCGGGGCAGTCTCAAGCAGGCGCCACCGTGGCGCCTGGTGGCGGAAGGCAGCCAGGCCGGCGGCGCGGGTGGGTTCATTTTCGCCTTTGGGGATCGGGCGGGTTCTTGTAGCCTGCGGGCATGGAACTGTTCCATCGAATTCTGAAGACCGGCGTGGATGGCGGCGCATCCGACGTCCACTTGAAGATTGCGACGCCGGTGATTTTCCGCATCAACCGGCAGCTTATCGCGATCGAGTGTCCATATCCAACGGAGGAATGGATGGTCAAGGTCGTCGAGCAGGTGACGCCGGCTCATTTGAAGAAGCGGCTGGAACAGGAGCGTGAAATTGACTTTTCCTATTACGTTCCCCAGATCGGGCGGTTCCGGACGAATTTGTTTCAGCAGCGCGGGCAATGGTGCCTGGCGATGCGTTACGTCAAAACCGTCGTGCCCAGTTTCCAGGAGCTGGGTTTGCTCGAACAGGTCCGCAGGATTGCCGAGTCGCCCCGGGGCATCGTGTTGCTCGCGGGCTCAACCGGTTGCGGCAAGTCGACGACGCTGGCGGCGATGATCGAGCACATCAACGCGAACTTCAAAAAACACCTCATCACGCTCGAAGATCCGATCGAATATGTGTTCGAGGACAACCAATGCGTGGTCGAACAGCGCGAGGTGGGGCTGGACACGCTGTCGTTTCACCATGCGCTCAAACACGTTTTGCGCCAGGACCCGGACATTATTATGATCGGTGAGATGCGCGATTCGATCAGCTTCACCGCGGCGATGAGCGCCGCGGACACGGGCCACCTGGTTCTTTCGACCCTGCACACCACCAACGCGTCGCAATCCGTCAACCGGATTCTCGATTTCTTCAAGGCGGACGAGCGCGAGCAGATTCGGCGTCAGTTGGCGGGAACGTTGCAGGCGGTGGTCTGCCAGCGCATGGTGAACACCGTTACGGGCAGCATGACTCCCGCGCTGGAGATCATGATCAACACGCCCACTGTCAAGAAGCTGATTGAGGAAAACCGGCTCGATAAACTACAGGCTGCCATCGAGACGGGGATCGACGATGGCATGATCAACTTCAACCAGGCCCTGTTCAACCTGGTCAAGGAAGGGAAAGTCAGCGAGCAGGAAGCGTTGAACAAAGCCACGAATCCGCAGGCCCTCGAAATGAACTTCAAGGGCATCTTCCTCGACGAAGGCCGGAGGATCCTGAGCTAAGCGCTCAATAGTGCGCCGCGGTGAGGACCAGCACTTGTTCGAGGGTGGATACCCCTTCGCGGACGCGGTCGAGCGCCACCATGCGCAAGGTGCGCATGCCCTGGCCAATAGCGACTTTGCCCATTTCGCGCGAGTTGGCGCGGGCGATGATGAGCTTGCGCAGTTCGTCGCTGATGGTCATCGCTTCAAGGATGGCGAGGCGGCCTGAATACCCGGAATTTTTGCAGCGCTCGCAACCGCGGCCACGGTAGAGGGTAACGCCGTCGAAGATGCTCGGGTCGATGAACAGGTCCTGGTACATCTTGGCGGGGTAGGTGACCGGCTCCTTGCAGTGGGAGCAAATGCGGCGCATGAGCCGTTGGGCGCAGGCGAGGATGACGGAGGACGAGATGAGGAAGGGCGCAATGCCCATGTCATCGAGGCGGGCGACGGCACCCGGGGCATCATTGCAATGCATCGTGCTGAGCACCTGGTGGCCGGTCAGGGCGGCTTCGATGGCGATTTCGGCGGTCTCCGTATCGCGGATTTCGCCGATCATGATGATGTCGGGGTCCTGGCGCAAAATGGAGCGGAGAGCGTTGGCGAAGGTGAGGCCGATGTCTTTCTTGACGGGCACCTGGTTGATGCCGGCGATCTGGAACTCGACCGGGTCTTCAACCGTAATGATGTTGTAAACCGGATTGTTAAGTTCGTTGAGGGCCGAGTACAGCGTAGTGGTCTTGCCGGAGCCCGTGGGACCCGTGACAAGGATGAGCCCGTGCGGCGCGTCGATGGCGAGCTTAAACTGCTGAAAGGTCTCGGGATCGAGCCCGAGCTTGTCGATGCTGACCGCGAGGCTGGTTTTGTCCAGCAACCGCAGCACGATTTTTTCGCCGTGCACGGTGGGCATGATCGAGACGCGCAGATCGTATTCCTTGCCGGCGACGCGGATGCGCATGCGGCCGTCCTGGGGCAGCCGGCGCTCGGCAATATCGAGGCTGCTCATGATCTTGAAGCGGGAGGCGAGCGCCAACTGCATGGTCTTGGGTGGCGGCGTAGCGTCGATCAGCACGCCGTCGATGCGGTAGCGGAGCCGCACGGATTTGTCGAAGGGCTCGATATGGATGTCGCTGGCGCGGTCTTTGACCGCCTGAAGGAGGATGAGATTGGCCAGTTTGATGACCGGCGCCTCTTCGCTTGAGGCTGCCAGTTTGTCCAGATCCACTTCCTCGACCGGGTCCCGGGAGACTTCGATGCTTTCCGGCTCGTCCTCTTCCTCGGCGGCCTGCTTTTCGGCGTCCTTGATGATTTCCTCCATGCTGCTGCTGTTGGAGGAATCGATATGGTTGAGCTTATCGACAATCGCCCGTTCACCCGCGATGAGCGGCGCGACTTCGAGTTTGGTGATGCGGCGGACGTCGTCGATCGCCAACACGTTCAAGGGGTCCGCCATCGCCAGGAACAGTTTGTTCTCGATGCGGGAAACCGGAACGACCTTGTAGTTGTGGGCGACTTCGCGCGGCAGAAGGTCGGCGACCTCAGGCGGGATTATGATGCGTCCCAGGTTGATGGGTGGGACGTTCAGGACCCGGCCCATGGAAATGGCCATGTCCTGCTCGCTGACGACGGCCTTCTCCGTGAGCAGCTTGAGCAGGCGGGTGCCTTCCTTTTTTTGCTGCTCGAGCAGTTCCTGGACCTGCTGCTCCGACAACAGGCCGTCTTCGACCAGGGCGTTGGCGATGCGCTCTCCGAATGTTTTGACCGGTGGCATGGCGAGGGTTTATCGGAAGGCTTTGCGGAGGTTCTTGACCAACTCGACCGGGGAGGCGAGGTACCACAACAGCCGTTGGCCGCAGGCCGCGGAGAGTTCTTTCGCCGCTTGCTGGTTGAACGGGTTCACGGTTGCGACCAGGACCGATTTGCTGATGCGGTCGAATGGCAACACGCCCCACTGGCGACAGGTGCCGGCAGGGAAAGTCCGTGCCAAATCCATGTCCAGGTCATAAAGATTCAACGGCAAAAAGGCGCAACGCGATTTGTCGGAGAGCAATTTAAGGGATCTTTCGGACGGGAGAATGTCCTTGTCCTCCAGAACCGAGATAAACGGTTCGACAATGGTGCTGCCGGCGCCGGCGAGGTCGTATTTTGGCCAGCACAGCTCGAAATCACCCGCGCTGATCGTTTTGGATTCGACAAAGAGCCGGTACATAGCCTTCCGACCATCTTCTACGTCGGTCGGGATCACCAGGCGGTCGCCGGATTTCTTGAGGCCGGTGGCAGTGTCGCCGTTTCTTTTCAGTGTGCTGGTATCGGGGGGCGGGCCAACCGGGAAGTTGTTGGCTTTGGCCTCAATATCTTTCAGAGCACTCTGGACGTCCGGGTCGTCTGGGAACCGTTGGAGGATCGTCTCATATTCGAGAATGGCGGAAGAAAGCTGGCCCATTTGGACATAGGCTTGGGCGATTCGTTTGGATGTGCCGACGACCTGGGGTTCTTTGCCGAGCTTTGAATATGCCTCCTTCAGGATTTCAAGTGATTGATAGTCTTGAGGCTGTGATTGAGTGATAACCTCGAACATCTCAATGGTCTGGGCCAATTGAGCCTCTTCGCTCGCAGTTATTGTGCTCGACATTTGTTTGCAGTCTCCGGGCGGACTTCAGGCCTTTCCCCACCAACTGAGGGATGGGTAGCCAGGAGGCAGTGCTCCTGACAGCAAACTCTTGGCCATTTTCGGTTTGTAGGCAAAAATCGGGTTTGTTTGGAGCCGAGCTACTCGTACTGACTATACCTCAGACAGTTCTGCCCAAAAACTGCATAGCGGGGGTTGCTTTCCAAGCCAAAGCCGCCATTCTGATGGGGCAGTGTGACTGGCGAGGTTTGCCGCACTGTCTCCGCTGATGGATGCGATGATTCCGACAATGACACCAGGCCCTGGTGGACGTTTGCAGCGTTACGTTGGCGACAGCGTTCGGTTTGGCATCAAGGACGGCCGTGGCCGGCGGTTGCCGAAGGGCTGGCGCGCCTTGCTTCGAACTAATCTCGGCCGGGCTGACCAGCTCCGCCGCGAAATCCTGGAGGCTCACACTCAAGGGCTTCCGCCGGCGGGTGCATCGTGGCACGACGTGGCCATGATTCCAAGAGACAACGAGTGGTTGCTGGAGTTGGCATTAGTGGAAACCGGGTTTTTCAAGGCCAAGCCGTACCTGGTGGATTCGGGAGGCCGGCAACATTGGCCCGATGGTCCCGACGTCGGCATTTCGGCACACCCGGATGCCTACCGCAACGGCAACACCATTTATTGCGCCTTTACACGGCTTTTCGGCCCCGGCAGGATGCTGAAACCTGGTGGCGGCGCCGTCAGTGAGCGAGACCTGGCCGCGCTCGACGAAAGCGGGTATGTGGTGATACCGCCCTCAGGCAAGCTTAGGGATTTGACCCAACAGTTACCCCACATTTTCGGCAGCTTGGGCTGCCGGATCCTGCACTTGCTGCCGATTAACCCTGCCCCTACGACCTACGCGCGCTTCGGGCGGTTCGGCAGCCCTTACGCCGCGCTGGATCTGACCGCGATCGACCCCGCCTTGATTACTTTTGACAAGCGCACTACCGGTCTCGACCAGTTTCGCGAACTCACCTATCAGGCCCACGTGCAAGGCGGACGTGTTTTCCTGGACCTGGCGATCAATCACACCGGTTGGGGGTCGCAGTTGCAGGAGAACCACCCGGAGTGGTTTCTGCGCAAGCCTGACGGTACATTTGTCAGCCCCGGCGCCTGGGGCGTCACGTGGGAGGACCTGGTCGAATTGAAACATCAGAATGTGGCGCTGTGGGATGATTTGGCGGAGGTGTTCCTGACCTGGTGCCGCCGCGGGGTGGATGGCTTCCGGTGCGATGCTGGCTACAAAGTTCCCGTGCCGGCCTGGCAATACATCGTCGCCCGGGTGCGGCAGGAGTATCCGGACACTATCATGCTGCTGGAGGGCCTGGGTGGATCCTGGGAGGCCACGGAAGCATTGCTTACCGACGGGGGCATGCAATGGGCCTATTCCGAACTCTTTCAGAACTTCTCGGGGCAACAGGTAGCCTCCTATCTCGATCACAGCATTCGCCAATCAGATCGGGTCGGTTTGCTTGTTCATTATAGTGAGACGCACGACAACGACCGCCTCGGCGCCCGGGGCCGGCTCTGGTCGCTCATGCGGAACCGGCTCTGCGCCCTGGCCAGCGTTAGCGGCGGCTACGGGTTCACCTGCGGCGTTGAGTGGCTCGCGTCGGAAAAGATCGAGGTCCACCGCCGCACGAGCCTAGCTTGGGGCGATCAGGACAACCTCGTGCTGGAACTTGCCGCTCTGAACCACCTGCTGGCTGAGCATCCCTGCTTCTTCGACGGGGCAAAATTAGTCCGGCTCAGTCCCGCTGAGTCCCCTGTTTACGCGCTTTGGCGCGAATCGGAAGAAGGCAAAGATGTGGTGCTGGTGCTGGTTAATACCGATGTGGAGCGCCCCCAGAAGCTGATCCTGAATCTGGCTGACCAGCCGCAACTCAAGACCGTTGCCGCCAGTTTGCAGGAGGTCAGTCCGTGGCTCGAGTTGCTGGGCCAGCCGGCGCCGGAAATGCAGGAGTCGGGCGGCAAAGTCAGTGTCTCTCTGGCGGGCGGGGCCGCGTTCTGCCTGGCGCCGACGCCGGTTCCGCGGGGTCTCTGCGGGGAGGCTTACCGCTCGGCCAGGGCACGCGCGGCCTGGGCGCTGCGGGCTCTGACCCATGCGTTGCCGGCGGAGACCATTGGCCAGTTTGACTGGCGCGCGCTGGCCGCTGAGGTGGACGGTTCTCCCGCCTTGTTCCTGGCCAAAGTGGCTCAACTCGACACGGATAGGTCGCCTGGGGACCTTGTAGGCCAACTGCCCGAAACGGACTCGCAACCTGCCTACTCCCCGGTAGTAACCTGGGATTCGAAGGATGTGCGCCAGATTACCCTTGTGCCGACAGGGCATTGGCTATTGGTCCGGGAAGACGTCCGATTTCGAGCCGCACTCGAGTTTTCGGACGGCGGCCAGGTGCAGAACGCCGAGTCGGTTCCCGTGCGCGGCGGTCATGTGGTTTGTTTCCCCCCCCGCGGTCCGGAAGGCGACGGTGAGTTAAGGCTGGAGCGGTATACCGCGCCCGACGCGCATCTTCGGGCGACGGTGCGTTATCTTGGCCCCGAGCCACGCACCCCTCTCTCAAAGCCGAGGATGACCGACCTGGTCCTGCTGACGAATGGCCGCGGTGGCATGGCCAGGATTTGCGTGGATCTCGGAAGGGTCCTCTCGAAGTACGATTGTGTCCTCGGCGCCAACCTGCACCCGACGCTTCCCGTGGACCGGCATGTGTTCGCCAAACGTCTCCGGGTGTGGGTCAATGCCGATGGGTTCATCTCGCCGCTGGATTTCCGCAGCCTGGATTCCTTCGAAGAGGGTCCGCCGGCGGTGTGGAATTTCATCGCCAACGCGGGGGACGGGCGCACCGTCGAAATCCAAATGACGGCTGAGATGCTCCCAGGCCGTAACGCCACCGTGTTCCAGTTCAGCCGGCCGACTGCGGCGAAGGCCGCCGGCAAACAACTGCCGTCCAAGGCCGACGTGCGGCTGACCGTCCGGGTCGATATTGAAGATAGAAACTTCCATTGGGAAACACATCGTAACGGCGGGGCGGAGCACCACTTCGCGAATCACACGCGCCCGATCCCGGCGTCGAAAGAACGCGCGCAGGAAATTGCGGCCTATCGAGCGGCCGACGAGGCTGACGCGTTTGCCGGGTTTGCGTTTACCCCTGCGCCCGACCGGCAGCTCCGGGTTTTCGCCACGGGCGGGTGTTACCATCCGCAGCCGGAGTGGAGCGAGAACATGCCGCACCCGTTGGAACAGACCCGCGGCCAGGTGCCGGCCGGCGACGCGATCAGCCCGGGCTGGTTTGAGATGCCTTTGCCCAAAGGTGCCGCTGTGAAATTATTCGTCACGGCGGAGCCGCCGGAAAGCGACGGGCGGGCAGTGGCAGACGCCCCCACGCCCCAGCCGCCGGCGGTTTCCGCGTCGAGTGCGGATGGCTCTTTCGAGCGACTTTCCCGGGCGATTCGCGCCTTCGTCGTCCAGCGCGACTCCGGCAAAACCGTCATCGCCGGGTATCCCTGGTTTTTGGATTGGGGGCGCGACTCGTTTATCTGCGCGCGCGGACTGCTTGCGGCCGGCATGGTCGAAGAAGTGCGCCAACTGGTGCTCACCTTCGCGCGGTTCGAAAGAGATGGCACGCTGCCGAACACGATTTTCGGGACTGATGCCTCCAATCGCGACACCTCCGATGCGCCGCTATGGTTCGGATTGGTTTGTGAAGGGTTGGCGGGGGCGGAAGTCCGCGAGCGGACCCTGCAGAGCGACGGCACGCCCTTGGACGCGGTCACGGCAGGCTACCTCCGACGGCAACTGCAAGTGCAAGCGCCGAAGCCCGCGTCGGATTTGCCGGCGAGTGCGACGGTATATGACGCTGCCGTGGAAGGCTCAGTTCGCAAGCTCCGCGACGTCCTTGTCAGCATTGCCCGGAACTACGTGCGAGGCACGCCCAACGGGATCCGCATAGACTCGGCTTCCGGACTGATCTGGAGCCCGAGTCACTTCACCTGGATGGACACGAACTATCCCGCCGGCACTCCGCGCGAAGGCTACCCGGTCGAGATCCAGGCGCTTTGGGTGCGCCTCCTGCGGCAGTTGGCCTCCATCAGCAAAGCCGGTGAAAAGGCCGATTGGGAGAACCTGGCTGCCAGAGCGCAGGCCTCCCTGGAGAAATTCTTCTGGCTCGACGGTCGCGGGTATTACGCTGACGTGCTGCTGGCAAAACCCGGACAAGCCGCCGCCGATGCGGTCCCTGACGACTCACTGCGCAGCAACTGTTTATTTGTCGTGAGTCTTGGATTAGCCGATCCGGAGCGTGCTCGGCGATGTGTCGAGGCTGCACGACGTTACCTTGTTGTGCCGGGCGCCCTCCGCTCGCTTGCGCCGCTACCAATCTCCGTGCCTTTGCCGGTTCGCGGCGCCGACGGCCGGTTGCTCAACGATCCCAAGAACCCGTACTGGGGCCGCTACGAAGGCGACGAAGACACCCGTCGCAAACCCGCGTATCACAACGGGACCGCCTGGACGTGGACCTTTCCCGTTTTCTGTGAAGCCCTAGCTTGCGCCTGGGGCTTTTCACCTGAGGCGGTTGACGCTGCCAAATCTTACCTTGGCAGCATGAGCCAGCTCTTGAGTGAGGGTTGCCTCGGCCAGATTCCGGAAATCGTGGACGGCGATGCGCCGCACGCCCAGCGCGGCTGTGACGCCCAGGCCTGGGGCGCCACCGAAGCCCTCCGCGTTTGGAGACTGCTGGACCAAGCCGAAGCGGCCGAGAGCCGGCGTCCTAATAAATCCCTGGCAGGAAACGCCTGACACGCTCCGCATAGCTGGCGTATTCCGGAAATTGCTGCCGAAGCCAGCGTTCTTCACGCCGTGCTTTGGCATCAAGGAATACCGCCAGGAGCACGGACACTGCCAGCGCGGGCCAGCTCTCCCGGATGAGTGACCAACCGGTGGCGGCGCAGAAAACCGCAACGTAAAGCGGATGACGTGATATCCCGTAGATGCCGCGTTCAACAAACCGCGCTTTGGCGCCCGGTTTTGGAAACGGGGTCAGGTTCCGCCCGAGGGCCACCGCGCCGGCGGCCCCATAGGCAGCGGCAATCGCGAGGAACAACAACCCGCCAACCAACGGCGCGGGGTAATTCCATTCACTGCGGTACCTTATGCCCAAGCCGACTATGGCAAGGAACAAGGCGATCTGCGCCAAAACCCAGATGCCTCCGCGCTGCAAAAAGCCGTTCTGCACACTTAATCTTCCTTACCACATCCAAACACTATTGTCTTTCAGGCAACCCCTGCGGGTGTTGATCCCGAAGGAGGTTGATTCCGTTCGCATGGTTCCGCTCAGGCCAGGAGGCCGTTGGTTAGAAACAGCGGGCCCTTGTGCCGTACCAGCAGTCGTTGGCATTGACCCAGGAGCAACTCGAACCACCCCAGCCCATGGCCACCTTCCACTGGCGCTCGGTTTTCCAAGTGACACCCCACACCGTGTACTCGCGGTGCCGGTAACCGTAGGCGAACGGATAGTGGGCGTAGAAACCGGTGCCCACAATCGCCGGGCGGGAATCATCGCAGATGGACGCTTTGGCGCGATTGCGAGGTCCTGAGGAGGTGGACGGCACCGTCCAGCTCGCCGAGAGGTCGATGTGTTCTCCTCGCGCGGGAGCCCATTGGTAACCGTCAGCCATGTCCCAGGGATTCGTGGCGGCGTTGCCATCGATACCGGTGCACCAGGTGCCCGTATAGTCGAACACACTGTGGATGCATGCCCGCACGTCATCGTCATTGCTCCAGGGTGTGGCGCCGGCCCCGCCGATCAGGCCAGTCACGCCGCGGTTGTCCCAGTAACCGTAAAACATCGCCCAGCACGTCGGGCCGCAACCGCTCCACCCGCCGACGCAGCACCCGGCGAGGTCCTCTTCCTGGTCATAGGCCGGGATGTCCGCGCAACCCCCGGCGTACGTCGAGGACCAGGAAGACCAGCCCTTGGGCCGGCCCAAACCCTGGCTCCCCACGGCCAGCACATAGAACTGCCACTGTCTATCCGCGTCCATAACCATGAGCAAAGTGGCTCCCGGTTGGAGGCCCGTTACGTTCAGGCCCGTCTTTGGGTCCGGCGTGACGCTCGCGATCGGGTCCTCCACATCCGCGCTCGCAATCGGCTTGGTGTTGAGCACGACCACGGTTTGCTGCAGCGGTACGGAGATGAGCTCGGGGGCTTTGTCCTGACGCAGGTTCCAATCGACCGCCGCTCGCTGAGAAGCGAAGCGACGCAACACGGTCTGAAGCGGTCCGCTGACGACGTCCTGCTTGAACTCCGCGTAAGTGGCATAGGCCTTGACCTCCAGGGCGGGCCGGACCCCTTCCACAACCACCTTGCCGTCGAGGATCTCGGTGGTGGGTTCCTGGCCGATGAAGTCCAAAATCCCTTCCGGCATGCGATACGGCCTTGGCCCCAGGCTGGCGACGAGTTGCCCCTTTTCATCCTCGGCCGCCCAGTAGGTTGCGCCGTAGCGCACGATATGCACCGCGCTGGAGTTCGCCAGAAACCTCAGCTTCTCTGATGGTGTCGCCCCTTCCGTCGCATATTCCGGAATCGGCGGAGAGTGGGGCCCCGAAGAAACCAGGATAAAGCCGCGCTCCGGACGCGGGTCGACCTGGGATAACGAGCGGCCGACCTTTCCTATGACCTTGAACTCGTAGAACGCCGGCCCTTTTCCCTCATTCACGGCGGGATGGTAAAGGGGCACAACCACCGGCCCCAGCACCGCACCGTTCCAATCCGGTTCGGCGAGTTTGAGCGAATCCAGGTGGTCCTGTGCGTAGCCCGAAATGGCGCCGGGCACCGCAGTCGACGGCAGTCCCACCGGTTCGCCGGCTGCGTCTTTTTGCTCGATTTGGAGTCGATAAAACCCGCTGCTCGACGAACTGGGGTCAACATGAGTGAGCACTATCGGCAGTACGGGCCACGGAAACGGCACCGGCGCGAGGATCTCGGCGCCGATGGTGACGTGGCTCTGCATCCGCTTGAACTCTTCCG
>DATDCV010000346.1:0-4787 GCA_036524155.1 Verrucomicrobiia bacterium | reverse complement strand
ACCGCAGTCGTCGCTCTCAATGCCGGCCTGAACACTCTCACCGTGGCCGGTTCCGACCTCGCTGGGAACCTCGTGGCCGGCAGCACCGCGACTTTGTCCATCACCTATACCGGCGCCGCCGAGCTCCCTCAGGACCATCTGGTCATCAACGAGATCATGTACAACCCGACGCTGCCAAGCGCTTCCTTCATCGAGCTCTATAACACCTCGACGAGTTTCGCTTTCGATCTCTCGGGCTTTCGCCTGGACGGCGCCGCCTTCATTTTCCCGGGCGGCACGATCATCGCCCCCGGAAGCTTTCTCGTCATCGCCAATGACGCCGCCGGCTTTGCCGCGGCTTATGGCGACTCGATTCCCCTGGCCGGGATCTTCACCGGCAAACTCAAGAATACCGGCGAAACGCTTAGACTGGTCAAACCCGGCGCAACCCCGGCTCAAGACACCGTCATAGACGAGGTCTCTTATTCCAGCGCGCCCCCCTGGCCGGCGGCGGCCAACGGTTTCGGGCCATCCCTCCAACTCATCGACCCGAACCAGGACAACGACCGCGTGCTCAACTGGGCCGTGGCTGTCTCGAACGCTCCGCCTCCGGCTCCGCAATGGCAGTACGTCACCGTTACCGGCACCGCCACTAGCTCGCTGCTCTACCTTTATCTGAACGCCGCCGGAGATGTCTACCTCGACGATTTGAAGCTGGTGGCGGGCGCTACGCCCGAGGTTGGCCAGAACTACATTCAGAACGGCGATTTCGAAGCCGCCCTGACAGGTCCGTGGCGGACAACGGCGAACACCGCCTCCACTACCATCAGCAGCTCGGTCGCGCATTCCGGAGTCTCCAGTTTGCACCTGACCTGTAATGCGGCTGGCTCCACGGCCAGCGACTGCCTTTGGCAAGACAACCTGACCCTGGTGACCAACAACCAATACACCCTGAGCTTCTGGTTCCTCCAGAAAACCAACGCCGGCACGTTAACTGCCCGCCTCTCAGGCAGCGGTATCCGCGTCGACCAAGACATTCAGCAACCGTCCGGTCCGACCACTCAACAGCCGGCGACACCGGGCGCCGCCAACTCGGTCCGCGCCACGCTCAGCGCCTTCCCGCGGGTTTGGCTCAATGAAATCCAACCGAACAACGCCACGGGCATCCGCGACAACTTCAGTGAGCGCGAACCTTGGCTCGAGCTGTACAACTCCGGCACCAATAGTGTCGATCTGACCGGGTTCTACCTCTCCGACAACTACACGAACCTTGTGAAATGGCCGTTCCCCTCGGGCGCCAGCATCAGCGCCGGCCAGTTCAGACTGGTTTGGCTCGACGCGCAACCGGTTCAGACCAGCGGCACCAACCTCCATGCCAACTTCCGCGCCTCGTCCACTAACGGCTCGGTGGTCCTGACGAAGGTCATTGGCACTATCACCAACATCGTCGATTATCTGAATTACGGCCCGATTAACAACGACCGCTCCTACGGCGCGTTTGTCGATGGCACCCCCTCCAAACGTCACACGTTCTACTATCCGACGCCAGCCACGACGAACAACAATTCCTGGCCGGCGGTGCCCGTGTTGATTAACGAATGGATGGCCAGCAACACCCGAACCGTCTTTGATTCTGCCGACGGCAAATACAGCGATTGGTTCGAACTCTATAACGCCAGCCCGTCAACAGTTGACCTCTCCGGCTATTATCTCGCCAACAGCCTTACCAATCCCGCCCAATTCGAAATCCCTGCCGGCTCGACCATTCCCGCCGGAGGCTTCCTGCTGGTTTGGGCTGACGATGACACTGGTCAGAACGCCACCGGCGCTGCGCTGCACGTGAACTTCAAGCTCGGCGCCTCGGGCGAAGCCATCGCCCTGTTCTCTCCTGTGGGGGCCCTGATCGAAAGCGTCACTTTCGGCCAGCAGACCAATGATATCAGCCAGGGCCGCTGGCCCGACGGTAATTCCGGGCAGTACTATTTCATGCCCACGCCCACGCCCGGCAAGCCAAACATCCTCGGCCTGGCAACTAATCATCCACCTTCGCTCGCCTCCATACCTGACCAAATCGCTTACCAGGGCAGCCAGCTCAGTTTCGCCGCCGTCGGCACTGATCCCGACCTGGGTCAGGCCCTCACTTACTCGTTAGACCCCGGCGCTCCCGCGACCGCCTTCATCAACCCCGACAGCGGCATCTTCACCTGGACTCCAACCCAGGCCGACCCGCCCGCGACCTACCCCGTCACCGTGCGCGTAACTGACAGCGGCTCCCCGCCGCAGAGCGTTACAACCGCCGTGCTCATCACTGTCATCGAGCCCCCGCCCCTGCAATTTGGCACCGTCGCCGTCAACCAGAACGGTACGCTGACGTTGTCCTGGGCGACTCAGCCGCAAAAGACCTATCGCGTCTCGTACAAGACGGACTTGAACCAGCCTGATTGGATCACTCTGCAGGAACGGGTCGCCACCGGTACAGAACTCTCCCTAACCGATAACCCTGCCCCGGACGGCCAGCGCTTCTACCGCATCGAACTCTTGAATCCCTGAAGATTGCGGGCGCTTGGGAATCTGCTGACTACGGTGCGGTCTGCGGCACCGTCAACACCGGGCAGCGCGCATGGCGCACGACGCCCTCCGCGGTGCTGCCCAAAAGGGACTGTCTCAGACACCCGGCGCCCTGAGCCCCGAGGACAATCAAATCCGCCCCCAGCGCCTTCGCTGTGTCGGAAATTTCCGACCACGCCCGGCCAATCCGCACCAGCGTTTCGCCCGTTACGTGTGGTCCGATTCGTTTGCGGTGCAGCTCCACCAGTCGCTCCCGTTCCGCATTCAGGTGCGCCTGGAGCTGCTCTTCGCGATCCGCTGGGGCGGTCATCGATTCGATGCTGGAGATGGCGGGCTCAACGACGTGCAGCAGGATGATCGTCGCCTCAAACGCGTTCGCGAGCGTCACCGCATGCTCCAACGCGCGGACCGAGCAGGGGGAATAATCAGTCGGAACCAGGATTCTGGTTATGCCGGGTTTGGCGCTGGGGCATTCGGCGTGGTTTCTTGCCGGCTCGGAATTCTCTGGACCGGCCGGGTCATGGCCGGCCTTAAGGGTTGATTTCAGTTTCATGCTTGAGGCCGCTCGGGTCCTCAGGGCAAAAGCTCCCGCCTGCCCTGCATTTCCCAGGAACGTGTGCTTCAGCCTAAGCTGCCTCGGGAGAGAAGGACTTCACGTCCGTTGCCAAATCTTTAGCGTATCTTGTCAGAAACGCCGTTGCTTTTTTCACTGCGGTACGCTACCCGTCTGCGGCGCGCACCCTGCCGGTGTACCGCGCCGGGCGGGACGGAAGAACCGGCGCGAGGCGGTTCGGCGTGGCCCGGGCCGTTGAATTCAGCACTTTTATGATGAAAAACGCGTTAGGCGCATGTAACACGACCAACAAATCCGTGCTCGCGTGGGTTCAGGAGCAGGCCAACCTTTGCCGGCCCGACCAGGTGTTTTGGTGCAATGGCTCTGCGGCGGAAAGAAAGGCTCTGATCGAGGAGGCGGTGGGCGGCGGCATCCTCGTTAAGCTGAATCAAAAGAAACTGCCCGGCTGTTACTACCACCGCTCGAATCCCAACGATGTCGCACGGGTCGAACAGTCCACCTTCATTTGCACCGTGGACCAGGAAGAGGCGGGACCCACCAACAATTGGATGGCGCCCAAGGAAATGTACCAACGGCTGCGCGGTTACGCGGCGGGCGCTATGCGCGGCCGCACTTTGTACGTCGTGCCTTACCTGATGGGCCCGCCCGGGTCTCCTTTGGCAAAGGTTGGCATCGAACTCACCGATTCCATTTATGTGGCGCTGAGCATGGGCATCATGACGCGCATGGGCGACGTGGCCTACGCTCAGCTCGGGCATAGTGATGAGTTCAACCGCGGCCTTCATTGCATGCTCGATGTCAACCCGGACCGCCGGTACATCGCTCATTTCCCGCAAGACAACGCCATCATCTCGGCCGGATCCAATTATGGCGGCAACGTTTTGCTCGGGAAAAAATGCCTGGCGCTGCGCATCGGTTCCTACCTCGGACGCCAGGAAGGCTGGCTCGCTGAGCACATGCTCATTTTGTGCATCGAATCCCCCGCCGGCCAGAAGACCTATGTCGCCGCGGCGTTTCCGAGCGCCTGCGGTAAAACGAACTTCGCCATGATGATCCCGCCGGCCCACTTCAAGGGCTGGAAAATCCGGACTATCGGCGACGACATCGCATGGATGAAACCCGGGCCGGATGGCCGGCTCTATGCCATCAACCCGGAAGCCGGCTACTTCGGTGTCGTGCCGGGCACCAATTCGAAGTCCAACCCGAACGCGGTGCAAATGATTTCGCGAGACACCGTTTACACCAATGTCGCCCTCACCGCGGATCTGGATGTCTGGTGGGAAGGCAAGGACGGCCCCGCGCCCAAGGAATGTCTCGATTGGAAAGGCAGGAAATGGACGCCGGACTCAAAGGAAAAAGCGGCGCATGCGAACAGCCGGTTTACGACGCCGATGACCAACAACCCCGTGTTCGCACCCGAGGCAAACGATCCCGGCGGTGTGCCAATCAGCGCCATTATCTTCGGCGGCCGCCGGGGTGATACCGTGCCGCTGGTGTTTCAGTCCTTCAATTGGGTCCACGGCGTTTACGTCGGCGCAACCATGGGCTCCGAAATGACCGCCGCTGCCGTCGGCGGCGTCGGGCAGGTGCGCCGCGACCCCATGGCCATGCTCCCGTTCTGTGGCTATCACATGGGAGATTATTTCCGCCACTGGATCAACATGCA
>DATDCV010000345.1:0-3139 GCA_036524155.1 Verrucomicrobiia bacterium | reverse complement strand
GGTTAATAAACGAATGGCCGTCGCAGAATCACAGTTGGGCCGAGTGCGTATTTGAGGGACCCGGTGCCCCCGCGCTGCTGCCGGTGGTCCGGTCGACAGCCGCCCGCGTTTCGGGTCTTGGAGGCGGCGCGCGAAACACGGGAACAACTGGTTTTACGGCTATTGAGTTCGGGGCCGTGATAGCAACTTTGAGCCTGCTGGCGTTGGTCCTGGCTCCTGCACTAGCCAGGACACAGCCGATCCACAGCGCCACTCAATGCGTCGATAATCTGCGGCAGATCGGGCTGGCCTGGCGGATGTATGCCGAGGACAACGGGGGAAACCTCGTTTATAACTTTCGTGGAGCGATGGCAGGGAAAGCTCCTGGAAGCGAGAACTGGGCCGGGGGCTGGATGGATTTTGCCAGCAACAGCCCCGATAATACCAATTCGGCCTTGCTGGTGGACCACGAGCGCTATCCTTACTCGGCATTTCTGGGACCTTATGTTAAAAGCGCTCGTTCGTTTAAATGTCCTGCCGATAGATCAACCACCATGATAACGGGGAAACTTGTTCCCCGTGTACGCAGCATCTCCATGAACAATCGAGTTGGGGAGGGAGGGGTCTCTTGGATTTCCGCCACTGCTTTCCGATTGTACACGAATTGTCGCGATCTGTCTGTGCCAACCCCGGCAGAGCTTTTCCTGGTTTTAGATGAGCACCCGGACACCATTAATGACGGGGTGTTCTTTGCGGACCCGGATACGGCGTGGACAATAATAGATTATCCTGCGGCTTACCACAACGGCGGCGCGGGGTTCGCGTTCGCTGATGCCCATGCAGAGATCCACCGGTGGCGTGATCCCCGCACCATGCCCGTGCTGGCCCCGGGGCAGTTACTACCGCTCAACGTGCGCATGCCAGGCAATCCCGACGTCCTCTGGCTTCAGCAACACGCGGCGGGGAGGAGGTAGTATGTTCCGCCAAAATAGCAATCCCCTTATGGCGCAGGCCCAACAACCGCAGTGCAGGCAAGGGCGGGTTCGCCGTTTTGTAGCATTCTGGACGCGCTTGGCCCACCCTGCCTGACCGACGGCGTTAGGCCACTCCACACGCCATGCCGAGATTTGTCGCCATCATTCTTGTAGGAATGCTCAGCGCACTTGCAGGGTGCGACCGCCAACCGACGAGGACGAGCACACAGCCCGGACCGCAAACTAAGCTTATGTCACAACGACTCTCCTACGATGATTCTTGTCGCTATCTTCAGCGCGAGAAGCTTATCGACCCAGGCGGCATTCCGGTCTTTTCCAAGCGTCCGCCACGTTACGATGACGACGTGCTTGGCGTCAGTTTTTTCCGTACCATGCTTTCTGATGCGAAGCTTGAGCATTTGACGCTGCCGCGCACGTTCTTTGGCCGCTCCGAGATTCGTGCCACTTCCTTTCGAGACACCGACCTTTCTGAGTCCACCGCGAATTGGAATGATTTCGTGGATGTGGATTTTAGTTCAGCCGATCTTTCACGCTGCGATTTTAGAGCTTGTCCGTTTAAGAGCGTTCGTTTCGTCGGAGCACGCCTTGCCGGCACAGACTTTCGCCATTGCAGCTTTACAGGTTGTGATTTTACTGAGGCAGACCTCACTGGAGCGAAGCTCACCAAAAAGGCAGCCGCATCGCTTCATCTTTCATCCGAGCAGCAGCGTGTTGTTGACTGGCAGGTTGGCGACGGAGCCGAACCGGAGGGAGGTTAGAGATATGGCGATTCCGTGGCCTAACCACAGGCAGCGGACCCCGCGAGTCGGTCCAGTTCATGATGGAGAAGCCCAGTCAACTGTTGGGGATCGATAACGGCAGCGGCGGGAGTTCTGCCTGAACCGGTCGCCCCGAACCCAAACATTCTCCCCATCCTCCCCATCACTCCCAAAACAGCCCTCTCAACTTTCCCTCCATCAACTATCAACCACTCCCCCCGTGAATAACTTCCCCCAAAAATCTTCCCATATACCCCCAGAGTTGTCCTGGTGGCTCTGCCAAACCCGCCGCGTGCAGAATGCAAAGTTTGGAAACGGGTTACCCAGGGAACAGTCACCACGAGGCCAATTTCTTTTGGTTCCGCTACCGGACCTCCGCACAGCTCACGCCCTGGCCCGTATTTACCGGGTCGATCTCGCTCTCTCCCCCCAGCCTACCCCCCAAATGCCCCCAGAACCTGTCAACAATTTTCCGCCATTTTCTTCCGCGAAATAAAGCGTCTCGGACGCGAACCGAAGCGAACCCGCACGAACTCGCCGTCGGCACCTGCCGGCCCGCGCCAAAACCGGGTCTATAACTTGCGCGTGCGCAGGACCAGAGGGGCGGCGCGTAACTGAATGCGGAGCCAACAGACCGATTTTATGACCAGCATCAACAACAACATCGACCGGCGACTAGGCCGTCCTCAGAGCGGTCCCCTGCTGCCGGCGCCAGTCGCACCCCCCCAGGAAGAACTCACCATCAACACAGACTTCCTCGACCGGTTCATCACCAAAACACCAGTCTCCGGGGCTTCTCTGGTCAAAACGGCAGCCCAATTTGCCATCTCTTCCGCCACAGTGGGCCGTTTTCTCAAAAGACTTTCCGAAATCGGCGCAATCACCTCCAGCGGAGGGCTTTACTGGCTGCCGGAAGGCTTGCTTTCTCAATTCTCAAATCCCTTAAGTGTAATGAGAATTGAGAAAGCACCACGGCAGGCCAGGAAGGGCCAACTTCACTGGCGTTCGGTTGGCCGCTCCCCTAGCGCTGCCGCAACCGGCGGTTAGTACGCCGGCAAAGACGTTCCCTTGCTATGCGTCGGCTGAGATTCCCTCTCCCCCGCCAATCCGCGGATTGGCGGGGAGGGTTAGGGAGAGGAGGCTCTTTGTATCGAAATCTCTCTGTCACAGTACTACCCCTCCCCTGGCAGCAACCCCCTCAACCTTAGGAGTGAACTTCAGTTCCCACCCGAGCCCGGCGAACCTTCCGAGGCCCATCAGGCCTTCCTGCTCTTTACCAGGACCTGCAGCATCCGCGCTGTTGCTAGGTCGGGTATTTCTCGCCCGGAACGCCGCGTGAGGGCACGCGGCCTACAGGGAGGACGGTTTCGTGATTGTAGGCCGCGTGCCCTCACGCGGCGGGCTGTC
>DATDCV010000344.1:0-1624 GCA_036524155.1 Verrucomicrobiia bacterium | reverse complement strand
TCGCGCAGGTGAGGGAAGCGGGGGCGAACGCCTTCGTCAGCGCCAACGCGATCTTCACGCACCCGCAGGGGACGGCCGCAGGCATTGAGGCGCTGCGGAAAGCGGCGAATGCCCCGGCAGGAGCGCGGAACCGCCCAGCCTAGCCGATCACGTTACGCAGATGAACCACATGGCGTAAGAAAAGACGTGGCCCCGGTCTCGGGGCCACGTCTTATTATCAGAGGAACCAACGGCGGCAGATGGCCCGCCCACGAAAGGCCACACCGGTTAGGGGCGGCACACGCAGAGCGTTTGTGAACCGAAGTTATAGCATATCTCTCCGTGCTTGCAGCCCTCGGCCTCTGTCTGCTGCACTGTGGCGCACAGGCCGGGTTCCTTGCCGGTGGGAGCAAAGCTGATCGCAAGGCGGCAGGTGTTGTCTATCTCAGCCATGTCCTTGAGGGGATAGACCTCATAGCCCGGGTTCGGCGACCCGGCCTGGATGTGCGTCATGAAGTCGTGATAATCGAAGCGGGCAGGGTCAATGAGGGTCCCGGCCCAGGCGCCCATGGCGTAGGCCCTGGGGCTGCCCAGCATTTCCAGACTGAAGGCCAGCTCAACCACGTTGGCCGCATCCGGCCGGATGCGCGCCCAGGCTCCCGCGGCAGGGCCTGTCTGCCCCTGATCGAAGACCAGCTGCTCGTAACCGTTGCCGCCGCCCGTATGATTATCGGCGGTGAGGATGGCGACGCCGCCCACTTTGCCATCTGCATCCATCCAGGCCTGCACGCCCTGCCGGGACCAATCTGTCCCGGTGGGATGTGATGCCAGGATGAGCCAATCGCCGCGGCCGTCCTTATCCAGGTCCAGCTCCACGGCGTATTGGCCGGGGAGAGCACCGTTCTGATCCACGTTGGCGAGACGGATGGTGGCATAGCCCCAAACATCGTCCTTGAATCCCTGCGCTTCGGTGATGTCCAGGTATGGGAAGTAGGTGTCCATCGTGTTGGCGTTGAACGGGCGCTCGTACAGATTCTGGACGAACACGTCACCGCCCGCCACGGCCTTCTTATTGGCATTTGGAGACGAATCAATATCGCCTGCCTGGTCGGCCCGCGCAAGCGGCAATGCCGCCGGCATGGGGCCCGTGTAGGGCGGCGTAGGCGTGTCCGCTGGCGGCGCGACGCTCGGGGGAACGGCGCTGGGTTCAGCGGCGCCGCTCCCCGAAGGCTGGCCCACGCTGCAGGCCAGGGCGGCCAGCATAAGCATGGAGATGGCACTCAACAGGATGTGGATCGTCTTCTGCATTTCAACCTCCCCCGCCCGCGATGCTTCAATGCGAAGCAGCGATGCGATGTTCACATTGTAGCCATTTCGCGGTGAAATGCAACCGCGGCCGGGGTGTCAGATCCGGACGCAGGGCGGAACGTTTCATCGATCCCGGTCAACTCCCTGAGCGGATGGACGTCCTGACCCGGATGGGAGGAACCTGCCGGGGTATGCGTCTCATGGGGTACGTCAACTTGCGGCAGCATCGCGCATGTTATGATGCAACCGCGCTCCGGCCCGGAAACAAAAATCACGGCCCATGGGCCGTGATTTTCAGAGGACTACCTGCGCCGGCTGTCGCTAGACAGTGGACTTC
>DATDCV010000343.1:0-13995 GCA_036524155.1 Verrucomicrobiia bacterium | reverse complement strand
ACGGGATTGATCTGAGGATGGCCGATGGACGAGGCGGTTCCTGGTCAAGAGCGCGACTGATGGTGGCGAGAGGCGTGGCGGCGGCGAAGAGTCTTTGCCCAGTCAGGGTCTCGAAGAGGATGGCGCCGAGGCTGTATGTGTCCGCGGCGGTGGTCAGGTCGCTGTTGTTGCCCGCCGCCTGCTCCGGGGCCATGTAATTGGGAGTGCCTAGCGCAGCCTGGGTCAGAGTGAGGCCGTCATCCTGTTCCAGGAGTTTGGCGAGGCCGAAATCGGTGACGTGTGGCTGGCCGCCGGTATCCAGGAGGATGTTGGCGGGCTTAAGGTCACGATGGAGCACGCCGCGCTGATGTGCATAATGGATGGCGCGGGCGATGGCGGCCATCATCGTGGCGGCCTGGCGGGGAGGCAGGGGCCCGTCTTGCTTGAGGACCTGGGCAAGGTTGCGGCCCGAGATCAGCGGCATGCTGTAGTAGGGCTGGCCGTGGTGATTGCCCACTTCGTAGATGGGGACGATGTTGGGGTGATCCAACAGCGCGGCGGCGTGGGCCTCGGTCTGAAACCGCGGGAAGAAATCGGGACCCGCCAACGGTCCGGTCAGGATGGTCTTGACCGCCACAGTTCGCTGCAGGCTGATTTGGTTCGCGCGGTAGATTATCCCCATCCCACCCCTCCCGATCTCTTCAAAAAGCTCGTAGTCGCCGAAATGACGGGCGCCCGGGTTGGCCATCGGGGGTGGTATCACGCCCTGTTGTTCGAGCCATGCCGTATCGAGCATGCCCACGTCGTGGGCGTCGTTGTCGTCGGACCCCAAGCTGGTATCCAGCAGGCATACCGGGCAGAGGCCGCGGGCCTCACTCGCGCGGAGCGGGACGCCGCATTTGCGGCAGGTTGTGGAGGATTGCGTCATCTTACGGCCATGGTTCAGGTCTCCACGCGGGACGCCTGAGCTCTGGGAACCATCGTTTTCTAACAGAAGGAGACGGCATTGACCACGAAGATCATCCGGTCACATTATGATCGACCCGCCCGGTCTGCGCTGAGACCAGTGCCAGTAAGACGAAGGCTCCAGCAGCCAGCGAAGGTCCTCACGGTCCAGAGCATTCTCCGAAACCGCTCCTTGGTCTCCATTGTGACGTTTCGGAACGTGACCCCAGCGTTGACGGACGACATGCCCATCCAGAAAGCTCAAGTAGGCGCCGCGGTTGTGGAGTTCCCAGGGCGTGTTGGCCCACCAAGAGGTGTCCGCTGAGGGACCGCCGGAGTAAAGGCCCTGCGCCAGGCTGAGCTGGCGGAGGTTGCCGGCGCAGGCGATGCCCTGCGCTTTGGCCTTGGCATTGGCCAAGGCAGGGAGCAGCAGGGCCGCAAGGAGGGCGATGATGGCGATCACAACCGGCAGTTCGATGAGCGTAAAGCCTCCCAGAGCCGGTCGGCGGGTCAAACGGTTCGTTTTCACATGGCGTTCTACCCTTTCCTTGTGGAAAACCGGGAAAAGGTTAACAAAGAAATTTAGCAGTTCAACGCTGATCGACATGCTGATCGGCAGTTGCCAAGAACAACTTTGGAACGCTTGGTGTCACTAGGCCGGAACGTCGACTGTTTTCAGCATTTGCCCTTCGGGTTTCGGATTTCTCACGGCACTCTCGTCGCCCGGTAAAACAGCCTCGGTTCGCTCGTGGTCGCCGGATCGACAAGGGTTTGGCCGCTGGCCGGGATTGGCACCTCGCCGGCAAATTCCCAATGCAGCAGATCCCGGCTCCGCTCGATGCGGACCGACCGACCCGGCTCGCCCCGGATGGTGAACCGAAAGCCGTCCACACCCATTTGCAGCGCCGGCTCGAACCGATACGGATTGAACTCGTAAGCGCCAATATCAAACTGGGCCAGGCCGTCATTGTCGCCGTCCATCGGTCGCGGCAGACCAAGAATGTCGGTGTTGATGATTCCTGACAGATCTGTGCCTGCATCAATGCAAGGGGAGTGGGAACGCAGCCGGAAATCTCCCGATGCCAGGTCCATGAACGCGGGGTCGTTGGTGAGGTTGCCGACGCCGTTGGTTGGCATCGGCGTCGTGCAACAGAAGTTCAGGGTGCTTTGGGAGGAATTGTCCCCGCCCCAACCGGCCGTGTTGAAATAGACGATGCAGTTATTCAGCATGCCCCCATACGCGCCGCCGCCATAAAGGGCCGAGTTACCCGTTAGCGTGCAATTGTTCAGCGTGGTGAAGGCCGCACCACCGCCCTGAGAACTAGCCGCGTTGCGTGCGAGCAGGCAGTTGTTGAGATTGCCCTCAAACGCCGCGCCGCCCAACACAGCCTTGTTCCCGGTCAGCGCGCAACTCCGAAGCACGCTGTAGGCTGCCCCGCCGCCGTAAGGAGCTGAGTTGCCCAGCAAAGCGCAGTCGAGGAGCGTCCCGCCTTGCACCCCGCCGCCGTAGTAGCTCGCTGAGTTTCCCGTCACGATGCAGTTAGAAACCACCGCTGTGGCCGATTGGCACAGGACACCGCCGCCGCTGTCTGCAAATCCGTTGGTCAACGTGAACCCGTAGAGGCTGGCGCCGTTGGTCAGATAAACGCACGACCGGTTGCCGTTGCCATTGATAATCGTCAACTCCGGACCGCTCACGCTCTCAAGTGTCAGCGGTTTGCCCACCGTCACGCCGCCGGCATACACACCGTTGCTCACCAGCACCAACGCGCCCGGCAGCGCCACGTCCACGGCAGCCTGGATGTTCCTGGCCGCTGTGGCCCAGGTGCTGTACAGCGGCGCCGGATTCGCGCTGTTGGCCGCAACATAAAACCTGTTTTCCTGCACATGGATGGTCACGGTCGCACTCGCCCCTTCGGGATAGCTGCCGTTATAGGCCCGCAAAATCACTTGGTAGTCTCCTGGCACCGCCCACGTATGACTTGCATAGAGCTGGTTGCTTGCCACCAACCCGTCTCCAAATCCCCACACATTGAGGGTAGCCCGCCCTTCAATCAGCGCCGCCAAAGT
This sequence comes from Verrucomicrobiia bacterium, assembly GCA_036524155.1. Classification (GTDB taxonomy): domain Bacteria; phylum Verrucomicrobiota; class Verrucomicrobiia; order Limisphaerales; family UBA8199; genus DATDCV01. Next base: position 11,001 of record DATDCV010000343.1, on the reverse strand, counting down.
TACCGGAAAACCAACCACGACATTAGTATGGCTCGCTGCGATCCTTACGTTCAGCGGCCCGGTCACGGTTCCCCCATAGTATTCATCGCAGCCAATAGACGGCGGCAGGCCCCAGGAGTCGCCGTCGAGGTCGGCACCTGTGGCGTAGGCAGCGCTGCCCGCCCCGCGACAAGGTGAACCCGCACTTAGATTTCTGGCGGTCGCCAGTTGTGGATCGACGGCAATATTGCCGGCGCCGCCGTTAGGCAGCGGGGTGGTGCAACAGTAGTTCAAGATGCCGGACGTGTAGTTCGATCCGGACGAATTCCACTGGCCCCGGTTGTAATAGACGATGCAGTTGTTGAGCGTTCCGCCAAACGTCCCATTGCCAGACCCGCGAGCCGAGTTGCCCACGACCGTGCAGTTGTTCAGAGTGCCCTGATAAGTTCCGCCACCCGAGTTCGTAGCCGAGTTGCTGGCCAGGAAACAATTGTCCAGCCTGGCAGCGTTCGCTCCACCGCCATTTCCTGAAGCTGAATTACTGGTCACTATGCTGTTGGCCACCGCGCCTTCATACGCCCCCCCGCCGTTTATAGCAGTATTCCCGCTCAGTGTGCAGTGATACACTGTGCTCGCAGCAGCCCCGCCGCCCGCGGTCGCCGAGTTGGCAGTCAGCGTGCAGTTGTTCAGTGTGCCTCCATAAACTCCGCCGCCATAATCCGAGGCTGAGTTGCCGGTCAACGTGCAGTCGTTCAGCCTCCCACCACAAGCCCCGCCGCCGGACCCACTCGAGTTGCCTGTTATCACGCAATTAGACACGACCGCCGTCGTCGCTTCGCATAGAACTCCGCCGCCGTTATCGGCAAGCCCTTTGGTCAAGGTAAACCCCGAAAGGCTCGTGCCCTTCACCAGATAAACGCATCGGTTCGACGCACCGCCGTCAATAATTGTAGCCTCTGGTCCGTTAACGCTTTGAAGCGTCAGCGGCCTACCCACTACGAGGCGATTCAGGCCTCCTCCCTCTACCACCACACGTTCTCCGGCGGCATATACCCCGTTTGAAACCAGAACAGTGCCTCCCAACACAGCGGCATCCACGGCATCCTGAATGTTGGTAGCTGCCGTGGCCCATGAGGTGTATGGCGGCACGGGATTGGTGCCGTCCGCGGCCACATAATGCAGTCCTTGCACCACATGGATGGTCAGGACAAAGCTCACGCCGTCGGGTTGGCTGTCGTTGAACGCCCATAGTGTGACGGTATGGTCTCCCGACCTAGTCCAGGTGTGTGTTTCATACGGCTGGTTGAGTGAGATCGTGCCGTCTCCAAACTCCCAGAGGCTCAGGGTGGTCCGTCCTTCGATCAGCCCCGTCACGTTCACCGGAAAACCGACCGCCACATTGGTATAGTCCGCGACGATGTTCACGCTCAACGGCCCATTAACGCCTCCCTCGCGGTATTCATCGCAGCCGATCGAGGGAGGTGTGCGCCAGGCTTCGCCGTCAATGTCGGTGCCGGTGGCGTATGCTGCGCTGCCTGCGCCCCGACAGGGAGAGAAGACGCTCAAATGCGAGAGGCTGGCAAGCTGAGGATCCGCAGCGATGTTACCAACGCCGTCGGTCGGCATCGGGGTCGTGCAACAGTGGTTCAAGCTGGTTCCCTCTTCGTAATTCCTGCCGGCACTGTAATAGAGGATCGAGTTGAACGCGGCTCCCGACACTGCGCCGTTGTTGCCCACGACCGTGCAGTTGTAGAACTCGCCATCACTTCCGCCTTCATTGCCAGCCACAAGGCAGTTGCGCAGGATGCCTGAAGCTCCGCCGCCGAAGTTCCCGGTTACCACACAATTGTTCAAGGTGCTGGGCTCACCGAACCAAGGGCTCGGACCTACGCCGCCGCCGGAATTGCCGCCTACGGTGCAGTTGTGGAGCGTACCTCCATACGTTCCGCCGCCGTAGCCAGCGGAGTTGGTGGTCACCAGACAGTTGGTCAGCGTACTCTCGGCTGCCCCGCCACCGGCACCAGGAATGGGATGTGGGTACCCTCCGACCCCCACCCATATGCCCGGATTCGCGGTATTGCCACCCAGGGTACAGTTCTTCAACACGCTGCGCCCCGCGCCCCCACCAAGACCGCCGAACCGAAAACCTCCGTTGGCACTATTGCCAGCAAGAATGCAGTTGATGAGCGTGCCACCCGCCGCCCCGCCGCCTCCGTCGGGCCCGAATGAGGAATTGCCACTCAGCACGCAATTGGAGACCACGCAACTTATTGATTCGCAGTAAACCCCGCCGCCACTACTGGCGCCTCCGTTAGCCAGCGTGAAGCCGCTCAACATTGCATTATTGCGCAGCCAAACGCATCGGACACGTTGTTCCACGACTTCTCCAACCTCATTCGTAACAAAGCTGCCTCCGTTGATGACCGTCACCAATGGGCCATTTACGCTCTGCAGAACGATGGCATTGGTGATGACGACCCGATTCATTTCCCCATTTAGTCCCCTTTCCCCCAGTTCATACACTCCGTTCGTCGCCACGACGGTTTCACCTGGAAACGCCGCATCCACAGCATCCTGGATGTTCGTGGCTGCAGTGGCCCAGGAAGTGTAGGGCGGGGTCGGGTTAGGGCTGCCCTGCCATACATGAAGCGTAGCGAACTCGTTATCCTGAATGATCAGCGGCACCTGAGAACTCCAACCGCTCGCCGTGTTGGTTAGGTCCAGCAAGATGGTCTCAGGCCCCTCCCTCAAGGCGTCGTCCATAATCGTCAGAGGAATGGTCATGTTCGTGACTCCGGCGGCGAACTCGAGCACGCCGTTGGTCAGGACGAAATCCGCTCCAGGAGCAGCCGTGCCACCAGTCACCCGGTAACGGAGGACGGTTGGTTGATTCAGGTCAACGAACCGTTGAACCGTAATCGTGACGGTGCCTGAATTCTCGGTCATGAAGGCCGGCTCCCACGTAACCCGAAAGTCGGTATGATTCTCGTAATCGTAAAGCACCCTGATTTCCGTCGCAGAGAGGGGACGATTGTAGATTCGGACCTCGTCGAGTCGTCCTCGCAGATATCCTATGTTCTCGTCCACATAGGGGCCGTACCCGTTCGCACCGACATTGACCCCGAGGCAGACATCCCTGCCACCCGTGAAGGTCTCGGGGAAAGGTCTCGTCGTAGCCGCCACGAGTTGACCATCCAGAAAAGTCCACACTCCGTTCGTGTCCGCAACTGCCACCCAGTGATGCCACTCGTTTACCGGTGGCACGGAGTAAGGGTGGACCATGCGGAACGCGCGACAGTGGCTGTCCACCTGGTAACCTGGTTCGTGATCCAGGTTCAACCCCATGTAGAAAGTCTGGCCACAGTCGTTGCCGCCATATCCGATCAATACCGGCTGGTTTTCAACTGTTTCCGCATTGAACCAGAGCGAGACGGTACGCATCCCCATTGGCAAGGGGTCGGAGGCGGCTTTGATGTAAGCGGACGTGCCATCAAAGCGGTAACAGGCATTGGCCTGCCCAAAGCGGTCCGTGGCTAATATGGCGCCATAGACGATCCCGTGGTTCGTTCCTCCGCTCGCGTCATTGGCGTTGCCGTTGAATGGATAATGAGCCACCAAGCCGTTGGTCAGGAAGGAAAGGTCCTGGCCTGAGGCCGGCAGCAGGCCGAAGGCGAGCAGCATAACGAGCGTCGGCCACGAGCGGGTTCTCATATTCTCCACTTTCATATTTCAAGTTTCAGTTCGTTGTCTTCAGCACCCAGCCACTAAACTCACCCGTCCGAGGCGCGCCCATCCGGAAAGGGTCTACTTTCGCAATTCCGTTTTCTACTGTCAGCTTCCAGCCTCGAGAGCATGTTTTGACATTGTAGGAGACGACGTGAGGAGTCTCTGATCTTCGGTTAGCTCGCTCATGGTTTGAGACTCCTCACGTCGTCTCCTACAATGGAGATTTCAGCCCTCGGGCTCACGGCACCACGACGCGGTAGAACCGGCGGGGGAAACTCGTGGTCGGGGCATTGGTGTAGTTGAACGTTCCCCCAGCACTAGTCCGCGCCATCAGCTTGGTCCAGTTCACCAGATCAGTGGAAGCTTCCAGAGCATACACCGCGCCGGCCGACGGCTCGGTAATGGAAACTCTGAACCCGGCGGGCACGACCGCGACTTGGTTGGTGTCAAAGAATGGCGCGGGCCCGCCATACTCTTGGTGCTCCACCACGTTGGTCATCTGGCCGGCGGCGACGTTGGTCAGCGTCTGGACGATCCCCGAGGGCCATTCAATTCTCAGAGCCGTGACATTGGTCGCGTCCCCAAGGCCGAAATGAGCGATCAAGCCATTGTCGAGGCCAATCCCTTCGCCTGAGATCTCGCGCATCTGCGAGAAGGTTCGGCCCGCGATGGTCGCCAGCGCACGGACCTTGGCGCCAATGCCTGAACGGTTGGACGCGCGTCCATCCAGCCGCACTTTCAGCCAGTGATTGGCGTTCCCGTTGTGCAGAAACAGGCTGTTGCGCCGGCCCGGGCCGTTGAACACCAACATGTCCAAAAACCCGTCGTTGTTGTAGTCCGCCCAAAAAAGCCCCCATCGGGAATTGGTTGGACCGCCCAGCGTGACCAGGCTGAAGGTTCCGTTCCCGTTGTTTCGGTACAGATTCATTGGGCCCTGGTCGCCGCCGAGAGGCACTGTCGGAACCACAAGATCCTGCCAGCCGTCGTTGTCGTAATCCATCCAGAAGCCCCCAATAGTGTCCGGTACCGGGCTGGGAAAAGCCGTGCCGGCCACGTTGATGAAGCCCTGCCCGGCGAGATTATGATATAGCCCCATCCACCCGGTCTGATTCCCCATCGCCGCATCGAGGAAGCCATCATTATCATAATCCGCCCAGGTGATGGCAGAATAGCCCTCGACCCGCCCAGTCAACTCGCCGAGGTCCATGAGGTAGAATCTCCCTTCGCTGTCCAGGTGAAGCACCTGGTTGCTGGTGTGTCCGGTGCACATGGCCACATTGCGCCAAAGCTCCGGGCGTCCGTCGTTGTCGAAATCGACCCAGGAGGCGCCATCGTTTCGGTCATTGTCGGCGGGGATTGCTCCGACCTGCGCAGCCGTCATTTTGGCAAAGGATCCGTCCCCGTTGTTCCGATACAGAAGGTCATTCTGGGGCGCGGAGTCGCAGGTGCCGGTGGTCACAAAGAGGTCGAGGAATCCGTCCTGGTCATAGTCCCCCCAGATACCGACGATGGAACTGGCGCCGTCGCTGACAGGATGACCGGAGGTGATCCGGGTGAAGGAGCCGTTGCCGTTGTTGTGAAAGAGCATGTCGTTCATCGTCAATGTGTTTGGCATGAACAGGTCCAGCCTGCCATCGTTGTCGGAGTCTCCCCAGACCGCGGCATAGGCCCGCACCGACGTCTGGGCTATCACATTGGTCAGGACCTTTCTGAATATGGCGCCGCCCTCGTTGTGAAAGACCGCGGGGAACGTCACTCGATCACCGCCCGGGACCACGATCACGTCCACCCAGCCATCACCATCGTAGTCAGCCGAAATCGCATTCCAGCCACCGGCCGGATCCTCGACCAGCGGTCCGGTAGTGATCTGGGTGTAGGTGGGGTCCACGTCGATGGTGGCCGCGTCGCTGTCGACGGGTGTCAGGTCAGCATCTGAAACTTTGACGTAGTAACCACCGGCCTGGGCCAACTGAATATTCGGCAGCCCTAATATCTGGTTGGTGGCGCCAGGCAAAAGCGCATTCGAAGACGCGTTGGCGAACCACCACTGGTAGGTAAGCGGGGGAGCCGTGGACGTGGCCACGACGACGTTCGTCACGTTGGCGCCGATGCTGACCAACTGATTGGTAGGTTGTTGGGTGATGGTAACAAAGGCTGGTATCTGCGCCACGCTCATTAGCAGGGCCGCCATTGCAAGGAATATTCGATTCTTCATAATGATTTTTTTCTGGGTCCAAGCTGAACATGCGGGAGGTGGGGTCGATCTAACAAAAAAAGTGAAAAATCTTCATTTTCCTGGTTAGAATTCTCCGCGGTGATGCTGTACAGCTTGTGGACAGCAAACCCGAGCCACTGGCTCTGACCATGCAAACGCAACCGCCGGATTCCCTCGCCACTCGCTTCAGCCTGCTGCTGCGGCTGAAGAACTGGGCTGACCGCGACAGTTGGCAGGAGTTTTTCGACACCTACTGGCGACTGCTCTACAATGTGGCCCGCAAAGCCGGCTTGCCCGACGCCGATGCCCAGGAGGTTGTGCAGGACACCATCATCGCAGCTGCAAAAAACATTGGCGGCTTCAAGGCGGACCCAAAACATGGGTCGTTCAAGGCCTGGCTGCTGCAACAGGCCCGCTGGCAGATCGCCGGCTGTTGTCGTCAGCGAGCAAAGGCCGGAGCACCGGCGAACCCCGACAGAGCTACGCCGGGAGCGATAGGACGACAAGACGACACGAACCGGACGGATACGCTAGGCCGTATCGCGGACCCGGAGGGAATCGAACTCGAGCGCGTGTGGGACCAGGAATGGTCGGAGAACCGAATGGCCGTCGCCCTCGAGCGTGTGAAACAGCAGGTGAGCGTCAAACAATACCAGATCTTCGATCTGAGCGTGCTGCAAGGGGCGTCCTGCTCCGAAACCGCTCGCACGATAGGCGTGAGCATGGCCTCGGTGTATATGGCCAAGTATCGTGTGGGATCCCTGCTGAAGACGGAGATGCGTAAACTCGAAGCCGCGCTGCTGTAGCCACGACCGGCTGCAAACGAAACAGAACGACTTTCACCGGTTCCACGTTTCCCTTAGCTGTGTCCATTCAGTAGGACAGCGATTGCGGCGTTCGCTGCCGAGTTTTGAAGCACTGGCCGCCGGAAGCCTCCAGCCAGAGGCCCTTTCTCGAGCGCGGTTTCTCAGGCCCCTTGACAACAGAGAGTGTTTGCAGCTTGATGCGACTTATGCGGGAACAAACCCGGCAGCGAAGCAGAACTTACGCAAAGGTCCTGTGTGGCAGGCTCACTCGCCGAAGGCCGGTGATCCTGCCTTGCTTATTCCTCTGCCTGGCCGCCGCAGTTTCGCTTCCGGAACCTGCACGGGCCGCAGATGCGCTTTATTTGGGAGTCGTAAAATCCGCCCAATACGAGCAGACGCCGGGCACCCCCCCAACGCCGCTGGCGACCAATGCCTACGCCTTCACTGCGTTTGTTGTGCCCGCAACGAACTACGCCGTTACCAACGCGGTGTTCAGAGCGCCGAATGTATCAACGAACAGAACCCTCACACTGAGCACGAACGGTGACTTTCTGCAGTTCAGTCAAACCTTCCAGACGCAGTCGGCTTTGGAGGCCTCTTACCCGAGCAGCAGCAGCATTTTTTCGCCCAGTGTTTACCGGTTCACGCTCGACACCGTCCATGATGGGACCCGCGCGGCGAACGCGAGCTACCTGCTGGCCTCCACGCCGCCAATCCCCCAGGTGACGAACCTCGGGGAAGGGCAGAGCGTGGACACAACCACGGACTTCACCGTCCGCTGGGTGGCGATGGGAGGGTTGTTGGGCATTGTGCAGTTACTGGTACTCGATGCCGGGAGCAACATCGTTTACAGCTCGCCGGTGCCGTTCACCACCAACGCTCTGACGCAGGCTTCCACCTCCGCCGCCATTCCCCGCAACACCCTGCCGCCGGCCGCGAATCTGACCGGTCATTTGGTGTTCGCCCAGCCCGGCTTGCCGGACACCAACAGCTATCCGGGTGCGGTCGGGATTGCCGCCCACGCCAAGGACACGGCTTTTCCGCTCATCACCCGTCCGACGCCGGTACCGCCAAGGCTGCAGATCGTGGCGCCAGGCCCGCTCCCGGTGGTGCTACAGTTCACGGGCGAAACCAATCGCGAGTATCACCTGCAAGCCGCTACGAACCTTGTTTCGCCGGTCTGGGTGGATCTGTTGGTCACCAACATGCCGACATCGAATTACGTGGATGCCCAGTCAGTGAATCTGCGACAGCGGTTTTACCGGGTTCAGGTGGGCCCTTGACCCTGTAGATTCCGTCCAGGCTTAGCGCCGCTCGTAGAAGATTGTGTCGGCTTGTCTCAGCGGGACGAGCTTAATCCATTTGACCCAAGTGGCGGAGCCATCGACACGCGCGACGGCCAATCCGTCAGGCGGCGGGACCGGATTAACGTTGGCGGGGTACAGCACCAACGCCGAACCACGCACATGCGGCATCCAGGAAGACCAGCTATACGGCCGGGAGTCAAAACAAGTGCAGGTCATCAGCGTTTCCGAGCTCGGATTAAAACGGTCGGTGGTTTTCTTGGGAGGGATGTAGGTGTAGTTGGGTGCGGTGCCGATCGGGTCACGACCACCCCAATAAACCCAACCGATCAACACGTCGGGCGTACCCCAAACCGCCGTGCCCACTTGCTTTACCAGCTCGGGTTGGGTGAGCCAGCTCTGGCAATAGCCGATATTGGTCGTGACCCCGTAGCCGCGCAGCGCGTTCCACGTAGCGCCGTTAAACCAAATGAAGTCGTCAGCAGCGGGATTGCCGGCAGCACCGTTCCGGATGCCCACCGGCAGATAATCCTTCGACTCGCTGGCATACATCGTGCAGGCGACGCCCCATTGATGGAGATTACTCACGTCCACCGTGCGTCGTGCTCGCTCCTTGGCGCGGCCAAGCACCGGCAGGAGCATCGCCGCCAGGATGGCGATGATGGCGATGACGACGAGCAGTTCGATGAGCGTAAACCCGCGTTGCCGGCCGGTCCGGGATCTGCCGCGGGCGAACGCTCTCGAGAGTCTGGAGGCGCTGCTGCGCAGGCCGGCTCTGACAATCTCGAACTGATACCGGGCCATGATTCTCTTATAGCCCATCAACCCTGCTTCAACAAGGCGCCATTCCCGCTTAATCTGGCGTCCTCGCGTTTTATGGCTCCGGCGCCTCAGGGCGACCGGATGCGGTAGAATCGGCGGGGATAGCTGGTCCACGTGGGATCGGAGAAATAGGCCAGTCCTCCGATCAGCGTATTGGTGCGCAGAGGAACCCAAACGGGATTGGCGAGGCTGGTGGCAGCCTCGACGACGACGGTCTTGCCGCTCGCCCAATTGATGTTGAAACCAAATTGATTGGTCTTCACCCCAAAGCTGGCATCGCTGGTCAGCACTAATGGGACCCATGGAGCGGTTGGGCGTCCGCCAAAAGTCGCGCCCCAGCCAGTGGTTCCTGGCAGGTAATACACCGTCGCGTTGTTGTCACCATCGAACACCGACGAATCACCGCCAGGGGCGTTGCCCTCGAAATAGGCCCCGATCAAGCTGGTGCACCAACTGAAGGCGTACGATCCGATATTGCTGAGGCTGCTGGGGAAGGTGATGGCGGTCAGGAGGGTGCAGCCGTCGAACGCCCCCATCCCGATAGTGGTAACGCTGCCGGAGGGGAGCACAACGCGCGTCAGGCCATGACAGTCAAAGAACGCCCAGTCGTCCAGCGTGGTGACGCTGTTGCCAATGATGACGTTGGTCAGTTGCTGGGAAGCAGCAAATGCATAGGCTGCGATGTTCGTCACGGTGTTGGGGACGGTGTAGCTCCCGGCCTTGCCCGGCGGGTATTGGATGATTGCAGTCTGGTTCTTGTTGAACACCACGCCGGCGACACTGCAGTAAGCAGGATTCAGGGGATCCACTGCTATTTCTGCCAGGGGGCCGCCCCAAAAGAACGGAGCGATTCCGAGGTTCGTGACGCCGCGGGGGATGGTGATGTTGGACAGGTTACACCCATCGAACGCCATGTCGCCGATGCTGGCAACCGTGTCGGCGATCGTAATGCCGACCAGGCTGCTGCAGCTCTCGAACGCAACATCCCCAATCCTGGTCACGCCGTTGGGGATGGCCACGCTGGTGAGAAGGGCGCAGCCATGGAAAGAGAGGTCGCCGATATTCGTCACGGTGTTGGGGACCGCGTAGCTTCCGGCCTTGGCGCCCGGGCATTGGATGAGCGTGGTCTGGTTCTTGTTGAACAGGACACCCGCCAGGCTGCTGTAGGCCGGGTTCAGCGGGTCTACTGTTATCGCCCCCAGCTTGCGGCAGGCTTCGAACGCACCAGAACCGATGCTGGCCACATTCCTGGGAATAGTAACGTTCGCCAGGCTGGTGCAGATAAAAAACGCATAATGCCCGATGTTAGTGACGCTTTCCGGTATCGTGACCCCAGTCAGGTTCGCGCAGGCCTCGAAAGCGGAATCGCCAATGCTGGTGACGCTGTTGGGAATGATGTAGGTTCCGGCCTTGCCCCCCGGATATTGGATGAGCGTAGTCTGATCCTTTGTGCACAAGACCCCGGCCAGACTGCCGTAGGCCGGGTTGAGCGGGTCCACCGTTATCGCCGTCAGCCCGGAACAACGGCCAAAAGCACCCGGCTGGATCAGGGTGATGCCGCGGGGAATCGTTACGTCAGTTATGCTGCTGCAACTATCGAACGCATAGTACCCGATGGTGGTGACCGGCAGAGCGTCGACCGTGTCGGGGATGGTCACCGCCCCACCTGGGCCGGTGTACCCCGTTATGGTGATCGTGCCGCTATTGGCGGTGTAATTGAATTGGGCTTGCGCCGTCACGACCGGGAGGTTGAAAAGGGCCAACCCGAGGGCGGCGACGGCCGAATGCAGTGCTGTTCTCATGTTCTTCTCTCCGCAGCCGTGAGTCTCTGGAGGACGCCGCTAAGACTGCGGAGGTGACTCGAGGCGGTGTCCAGAGATCTTCCGCCCCGTAGGTCCCTTCATGAAACACGGCTTTCATGGGAGGCTTACGCGGAGACTAACGCCGCGGCCCATCAGGTGGCAAGAGCTTCATGTGACATTCTAATAAGCTGAAGGGAGCGACGAATCTGAAAGGGCCTCAGCCTCCATGCCTGTGCCGACGCTCCTGCTGCTCTTATCGGCCGCGCTCCCGCTACCCGGCCAGGCCGCGAATTTGAACAAGTGTGTTGTCCTGAAAATGAAGGGCTACAGCCAAGTCGGCACTCGAG
>DATDCV010000342.1:0-12495 GCA_036524155.1 Verrucomicrobiia bacterium | reverse complement strand
AAAGCGAGGCGGCTCCGTCCACGCAAAGGGCTGGATCTCCTGAGAAGGTACCGAAAGCCAGGCGGGGCCGGAGAAACCCTCGCGGTGCGGCAGCGCGAACAGCGTAGGATCGGCCAGGGCCAGCATCTCTTTGGCATTATTCCCCGACAGCTTGAGAAGCGGAGCGGGGTCTGCGGGAGCCGAGCGGACCGGCTCGTAGTCGCCGAGCCAAACCACGAGCGCAAGTTGCGCGACCAGAATCACCAGCACGATGGCCCACCAGCGTTTGCCGGACCAGGTTTCTTTTTGGGTCGGGGCTGAACTCATGGATGCCACGCGTCGTCGGGAACCGGCCTTAAGGCGAGGTGCCCAGGGGCCGCGGGAGGGTCGCCAGCCAGCTTTCGGTGATCCCGGCTTCGCGCGCCAGCATCGTCAACTGCAGCAGTTTCTTGTGTGTCACCGCTTCGTCGGCCTGTACCAGCAAGGTCAGGCCCGGCGAATTCTTCGCCGCTTCCTGGAGCCGATCGCGCAAGCGGGCCTCATCAACCACCTGGTTTTCATAATACAACCGGCCGCCGGCGTCGATCGCGACGGCGACCATCGGTTTGTCGGTGCCGGGCAGGTCGTCGGCCACCGGCAGGACCAGGCGCACGCCCGGGGTGTAAACCAACGCGCCCAGAATCAGGAACATCACGAGCAGGAAAAACACAATCGCGAAGGGCGCGGCGTCCAATTGGCCCCGAAATATTCTGGCGTTGCGAGGAAATTTCATACTCGTTCAGGCCCGGCCCTGTCTCAAGCACCGGCGACGGGTCCCCGAAGTCCGTCAGGCCGGCGTCTCCGCTTTGCTGTTCTCACTGACGATGTTCACGATTTCAGTCGCCGCCCGTTCCATATCCAGCACGATGGAATTAACGCGGCTCACCAGGTAATTGTAAGCCGCGTGCGCAGGAATGGCGACCGCCAATCCCGCCGCCGCGCACACCAGCGCCTTCCAGACACCGCTCGAGACATCGCGCATCTGCGCGTGCAGCCCCGCGTTCTGCATCGAGGTAAACGTGTCCATTAGGCCAAGCACCGTCCCCAGCAGACCCAGCAGCGGCGCCAACTGCGCGATGGTCGCCAGCAGGTTCAGCTTTTCCTCGAGCCGCGGGACTTCAGCCAACCCGGCTTCTTCGAGCGCTTCCCTGACCCGCTCGCGTCCGTGGTCGCGGTTCAAAATCGCCGTCCGCACCAGCCTCGCCACGGGGCCGGGTGTCGCGTCGCAAATCGACAGCGCCTCGACGACGTTGTTCCGCTTCAGCACGGTGCGCACCCCGTTGAGAAATTCCGACGAATTAATTTGCGCCCGGTGGCAGTGCAGGAACCGCTCGATGAATACCACCACGGCCACGGCGCTGATGAGGATTATAAGATAGAGCACCAGCCCGCCTTGCGACAGCATCAACGGCAACTTTAGCATGGCACTTATATACGTTTTTGCCGTTTCGCTTCAAAGGGCAAAATGAAGACCAGACGATGGTGTGGCGCGAAACGGCCTTGTTTCACCAGACTGCGACTGCCGCGGTTTCGTCCGCTCGCGACCTCTGAGTTCAGGTCTCAACCCTCACTGAATACGAGATGCCATCGGAACGCAGCCGGGCTTTGATCTCTTCGACACTGTTTGTTGGTGGCTGACAAGCGTGACCTGAGCAGAGGTACACCACCGGACCGCCGGTGGCGGGCAGGCTCCTGGCGAAATCATCTACGGGACCAGAGTTACCGAGCACGAGTTTGTTGGGTTGATAGACGGAGTGGATGGCATGCACTAAGGCGCGCGTCGAGGCTTCGCCGGCACCTCCCGCGACCACTGCCCGACCCGGCTCGTCCAGCCAGAAATCCAGCGCCTGTAGCAGGACCGTCAGGGCTTGCGGGACCTGGTGCAGTCGTGGCGCGAAGAACCGGAGAGTGGCTTCAGCCGCATCGGTGAATTCCTTCCGGGCCGTAATTCTCCCGAGCTTGAGCAAAGCCAGCACCGCGACCGAATTCCCGCTGGGCTCAGCTCCGTCGTAGTCCTGTTTCAGGCGCAAAATCAGGTCCTCCGCGCCCTCGAGGCCTTGCCAGAATCCCCCGTTTGCGGCGTCGTAGAATCTGGCGAGCAAGGTCTCGGAAAGTGCGAGGGCGAATTCGAGGCACTCCGGTTCCAGGGTCGCCTCGTAAAGGTCGATCACGCCGAGGATCAGAAACGCATAGGCGTCGAGGAGCTGGACCTGGTCGTGCTCCCCCTCCCGCCAGCGATGATAAAGCGTTTTCGTTGTTTCGTCCCACAGCCTGGACTTGAGAAACACGAAATTCCTGAGAGCGGCCGCTCGATACTTCTCCGTTCCAAGCACGGCATAGGCCCGCGCCATCGCGCCCAGCATCAGCCCGTTCCACGAAGCCAGCACTTTGTCGTCCAGATGCGGCCTGACTCTACGGTCGCGCGCCGCCAGCATCTTCTGCTTGGCTGATTCGAGCAGCGGCAGCGAGGCATCGCCGAGCGCCGGATCAACGATGCTCAGCACGTTCTGGCCCGCCAGCGGCTCCGGGTGGCTGTGGTCGGTGAAGTTTCCTCCCTCGGTGATCCCAAAATAGCGAGCCGCCACTGCGAACTCAGCGGCCGAAAGCAGCGACTTCAACTCGGCGAGCGTCCAGCAGTAAAACTTGCCTTCGTGACCCTCGCTGTCGGCGTCCTCGGCCGAAAAGAAGCCGCCCTCGGGATGGGTCATTTCGTGCAAGGTATAATCCAGGATATCGCGTGCCACGGCGGCCAACTTCCGCTCTCCGCTTATCAGGAAAGCATCCAGGTAGAGTTGAACAAGCTGCGCGTTATCATAGAGCATCTTCTCGAAATGCGGCACCAGCCACGCCGCATCCACCGAGTAACGGGAAAAACCGCCACCGAGTTGGTCGTGGATGCCTCCCGCAGCCATCCGTTCGCAGGTATGGAGCACCATCTGGACTGCCTCCGGATCGTGGAATCGTCGCGCGTATCTCAGCAGGAACTGGGGATGGCTCGGTTGGGGAAACTTGGGCGCGCCTCCGAACCCGCCGTGACGGACGTCGTAGCTCGTTTTCAACAGTTCACCCGCGCGCCGGAGAATTTCGGGCGTCAGCAACGCGGGCTCTCGTGGCGGGGGGAGGCTCAACTCCCGTAACCGAGCATGCACCTCCGCGGCGGATCCCAGAAGCTCCGCGCGACGTTCCTGCCAGAGCTGACGAACCTGCTGCAGCAAGGGCAGAAACCCGGGGCGGCCGTGGGCGTTTCCCGGCGGGAAATAGGTCCCGCCGAAAAAGGGTTTCAATTCCGGAGTAAGAAACACGGTCAGTGGCCACCCGCCCTGCCCCGTCGTCGCTTGCACGAAGCCCATGTAAATCTGGTCCACATCCGGCCGTTCTTCCCGGTCGACTTTGATACTGACAAAGTGCTCGTTGAGAAACGCGGCGACGTTTTCGTCTTCGAATGATTCGCGTTCCATCACATGGCACCAATGGCAGGTTGAGTAACCAATGCTCAGAAAAATGGGCCTCTGCTCGCTGCGGGCCTGGGCGAAAGCCGTTGGTCCCCACGCCTGCCAATCGACCGGGTTGAACTGGTGCTGGAGCAGGTAGGGCGATTTCTCGCGCGATAGCCGGTTGGCTGGCCGCCGTGACGCGTTCGCGCCAACCTGAAAAGTGGGATTAGATATCATATTGTCCCCGCTCCGAGCCCAACCATAACGCACGAACCGGGTGCAGGCAATTTCCTGCGCCGGCGTGACCCTTTGGCCTCCTCAGGATGAGGGCCGGGGAGAGGAGGCCCTTGCGTTCTTCCACAGACGGTTCGCGGAAAGGCCATCGCGTAGCGATGCCAAGACGGTAGCCGTGGATTTCAATCCACGGACCTTCATGATCATAGGTTTCAACCGCGTCGCGTAGCGACGCCTGAGCCCGCCCATCCCCATGCGCGCAACAACCCGAGGCAATGGTCAGGCGTCGCTACGCGGCGCAATTGCAGCGTGCGATTCGCCTTTCCGCCTTCGGAGGAGAGCGAGAACACCCCTGGCACAAACGCCCACGCCCCGCGGTAAGCCGTGGGGCGTGAAACTCGGGAAGCTGCCAAATGCCGCCAGTAACGGGGCCGGCCGGCGAACAGCCGGAAAAGGAGCAGCCTACTTCGGCGGAGTCAACAGGATGAACTCACCGCGGCGGTTCTTGGCCCAGGCCGCTTCGTTGTGACCAGTGTCGGCCGGCATATCTTTGCCAAAGGTCTTGGTGACCACTCTCGAAGCATCCACTCCAAGCCGCACCAATTCTTCACGAACCGCCAGCGCGCGGCGTTCACCGAGTGCTCGGTTGTATTCCTCCGTGCCGCGCTCATCGCAATGGCCATCGACTTCGAGCGCATTGCTGGCGTTGCCCTTCAAATAATCAGCGACTTTGGCTGCCTTCGACTTCTCGGCCGGGCGAACCACCGAGCTGTCGAACGCAAAATAGATGGTATCCTGCTTGAAGATCTCCGCGTCCTTCGTGTAGTTGGCGTACTTGTCGGGGCTTTCCAGGCCGAACGGCGTGTTGCTCAGGTTTGTGTCGCTCAGGCCGGTTTCACCCAGGCCCTTGCCCGGGCCGATGTCGCTCGGGTTCTTAGTCATGCTGCCCGGGAGCGGAGTGACCATTCCCACCTTCTTTCGGCAGGCTGACGTGGCAACGGACAGCACCAAGGCGATTGCTAATAGAGAGGCAAACTTGCTCAGCTTCATTTTTCTTTTCTTTCTGGCGCGGGCTATTTGGCCCAACTGGGTTGTGACTGCGAATTACTTCCCGAAATTCGGGAAACATCCTTTACTTGTTTGGTGGGCATGTCAAGAAGAGCGAGCGTGTAACGCCCGCCCTGCCGCCGCCCATAGACCAGCGTCCGGGAGTTTGGCGCCCAGGACGGGTCTTCACCCTCGACGAGGGGTTTAGCGGTGCCGCCTTTCGCCGGCACTACACATATCTGGAACGAATCACGGTATTGGACGGTGAAGGCGATCCACTGGCCATCCGGCGACCAATCTGGCTCGGTCGGGCTGGGCGCCCCCCCAGTTTGAATGATTTGCGCCTCGCCGCCGTTGACCGAAACCTTCCGTAACGCGCGGCGTTCACGATCTTTAGACGCGAAACAAATCCACTTCCCGTCCGGGGACCAGCAGGGCGACGATTCGTCCTGCGGCGACTTGGTCAAGCGTTTGAGGCCGCTGCCGTCGGCGTTCTGCACGTATAAATCAGTCCAGCCGTCTTTGCTGAGGATCATCGCGATCTTGCTGCCATCGGGAGACACAGCCGGGCTGATGTTGGCGCCGCCGTAGCGGGCGAAGGTCTTGCGCGCGCCGCTCGACAGGTCGTGGTAGAAAATATCAGGGTTATTCAGCTTGTAGGAGGTGTAATAAAGCGCCAGGCGATGCGGGACCCAACACGGCGCCGCCACGATTGTATTGTCCTGCGTCACTGGTTGGGGATTATGCCCGTCGAAATCGGCGATGAAGATCTCTCCGCTCCGCGGGCCGGTTTCCCCTTTGAACGCGATCTTGGTCTGAGCTACCCCGACCCCGTGGAGCGCCTTGACGAAGTCATCCGCAAACGCATGCACCTGCCGCCGCAAAGAAGCGCCGGAATAGGCTTTGGCCACAAGCGTGTTTTTGTTGAACCGGTCGGCCGCGCGGGCCTGGAGGTTGCCGTTGTTGCTCCCGCTGATCAGGTATTGTGCCCCTTCAGCGTTCGTAAACCCGAAGCCCTGAACGTAAAGATCAAACTGCAACACCTGCGCGGCTTCACCAGTCAACCCGTTCACGGAAACCCAGATCGGCTTGGTGTTGCCAGGGTCGATGACACCCGAGATGATGATTTCCTGCTGAGCCGGGGTGGTGAATACGGCCAGCAAAAGGGAAAAAAGACCGATAAGTGCTTTACGGTTCATGTGAGGCTTCGTTTGGTTAAATCAAATCTCAATTTATAAGTTCGCTGTTTCTCTTTCATCGCCTCGGGGAACGGACGGCCAATCGTGGAGACCCGATCCAGTGTGCGCTGAACCGAAGAGTCCATCTGGCTGTCACCCGAGCGGGTGATGATGCGGGCGGAACCGGGGACGACTGTGCCGTCGCGAGCGATGGTGACGGTTGCGTAGGCAACCGGCGTGTCCTTGCTCGTGTCGTCCGGCTTCACCCAGGCGTTTTGGTAGACCATCTGCACCAGGGAATCATAGCCAGCATAGGCGGGACCGCCTCCGCCGGGGCCAAAGTCCTCGTCCACCGCCGTAGCCGACGCTGAGCCTTCCCGGATTCCGGCTGCGGCGCTGGCTATTTCACGGGCCAATGTCCGGCGCGCGTCGGCCGCCTTCCGCGCCTCGTTTTCAGCCTCCCGGGCAGTTTCGCTGGTTCGCGTATTGGTCCGGCGGCGGATCTGGGGCGTGGTTATGATCTCAGGTTTCTTTTTGCGCTCGCTGAAATCATCCGGGTCTGGCGGTGCGGTTTTGGCGACCTCGGCGCGTGCCGGTTCGGGTTTGGGCTCCGGTTTAACTTCTGACCTGGGCTGCGACGGCGGCTGCGCCGGAGGCCTGGGGGGCGCCATGACCGGGGGGACGACTACGGCAGGGGGCCTGGCATTTGGGTTGCCGCCGCCGGCCACGTTGTCCGGCACCACGATGCTGAGTATAAAGTTTATTTCACGGATCTCGGTGCCATTATGGGACACGAAGGCCGGACCGATGAAAATGACCAGCAGCAGCAGCAGGTGCAGGCCGGCCGAGGCCATAAAGCATTTCTTTTGCAGACGGCTCATCAGCGTTTGGGCGGCTCGGTACGCAAATCGATCCGGTTCATTCCGCGGCGCAGGCAGCGATCGATCACCGCGTAGGTATCCTTGTTCTTGCCGTTCTCATCCGCGCGGATGCGAATGACCAGGTTCGTGTTCACTTGAAAATCCCGAACTAGGTTGGCTTCGATTTGGTCAAGCGATATGTTCTTTTGCTTATCCAGCGCATACTCGCCGCGAGCGGTGATCGTGATAGTCCGGAAGTCGCGCTGCTGCACCGTCCGCGCTGCCTGGCCGCCTTTGGGCAGAGTAACCGGGATGCTGTTCTCGAGGAGCGGTGTGGTGATGACGAAAATGATCAGCAGCACAAATGCGAGGTCCAGCAGCGGCGTGATATTAATCTCGCTCAGAGTCACCAGGGCACTGCGTTGGGAGAACCGGCGCACTTAGAAGGTTGAGAGTTGAGGGTTGAGAGTTGAGAGTAATGAGCCGCGCCTGGATATGCGTCGGCGGAAACAGCGCAAGAGGCCGAGCGCCGTGTCGGCGAGCAAGATCGGACAACGACCGCCTGCGGGGCAGCCACCTGCCACCTGCAACCCGCCACCTGCAACCGGTCGTTTATTCCTCAAGGTATTCCGTCTCCATTTTTGAGACTAAGTCCTGCGCAAAGTTGTCCAGCTCGACCGTCAGGACGCGCAGGTTGTGCACCAGCCAATTATAGCCAAACATCGAGGGGATTGCGACCAGCAGGCCGGCGACCGTGGTGATCAGTGCGGCGGCCACGCCGGGAGCCATCGCCGCCATCGACGCGCTGCCGGATTGGGCGATGCCGCCGAAAGTGTCCATCACGCCCCAGACAGTTCCCAACAGTCCGAGAAAAGGCGCGCCGCTCACGGCGATCGCCAGGAGGATCAAACCCGACTCGAGTTTGAGGGACTCCTGGGCGACAGTGTTCTCCATCGAGCGCTTAACGTGCTCCATCCCTTTCAAAGAAACGAACTTCTTGCGCCCCTCCCCGCCGGGGTTCTTCAAGCGGGCGTCCAACTCGACGCTCCCAGCCTGGTACACCATGAACAACGGGCAGCCATCCGCCTGCACACGGCGGTCATAAACGTCCAGCACGTTTTTTTGGGTGCGGTATTCCACGCCGAAAAACTGGTTGAGCTTTTTGGCGCGGCGCATCTGGAGCGCCTTGGCGATCATCACCGACCAGGCGATGATCGAGAAAAGAGCGAGACAGACAATGATGGCCTTCGCTTCAATCGTGGCCTTGTCCCAGATGAAGTATAACCGGCTGTTATTCGCGCTGCCGCCGGCGACAACTGCTAAAAATAAAGGTACGTTCATTCCGACACGATCTCACCGAGCATCCGCGAACTTGGTCGTGAGGAATAGAAGCGCCCAAGCGGAACCTTTGCCAAAAGTGACCTGCTTATACGGACAAAACTAATTAACTCTGTTCTTTTTACCCGCGTCTTCAAAAAAAGCAAAATAAATATTTTGGAAAATTTTAGGACACTTTTCGGGCGCTTGTCTAGGCCGGTTTTGGAAGGGAAATGCCTACCCAGCCGGCAAGCCCAACTCCCTTCAGCCTTCGCCGTGGATACGCCCGGCTTCAGTACCGCGCGATCCAACTGGGATCACCGGCAGTGCGTATTGGACAAACCGGAGCGCCGGGTGTTGAATGACGAAATAATGAAGCAGTTCGATTTCCTGGTTCTCGGCAGCGGGATCGCCGGCCTGTTCTATGCCCTGAAAGTGGCGCCCCAGGGGCGGGTGGCCATCATTACCAAGAAGGACAAAGCCGAATCCAACACCAATTACGCCCAGGGCGGCATCGCCGCCGTCACGAGCAAGGAGGATACCGTGGAACTCCATGTGCGGGACACGCTGCAAGCCGGGGCGGGCCTCTGCAACGAACGGGCGGTCCGGACAATCGTCGAGGAGGGCCCGGCGCGCATCGCGGAGCTGATTGAGTTAGGCATGCAGTTTTCCGAGCGCGAGATCCCCGAATCGCACGGTGCGCGCGAACTGGACCTCGGCCGGGAGGGGGGGCATTCCAAGCGCCGAATCCTGCACGCCAAAGATATCACCGGCCGGGAGGTCGAACGGGCGCTGCTGGCGGCGGCGGCGGCACAACCGAACATCCGGATTTTCGAAAACCATGTCGCGATTGATTTAATCACCAGCCAAAAACTGGGTTATGTGGGGGAAAATCGCTGCCTCGCGGTTCACGCGCTCGACAAAAAGTCGGGCCACGTCGAAACGTTCGCGGCCCCGGTCACGGTGCTGGCCACCGGGGGTTGCGGCAAGGTTTATCTTTATACGACCAACCCGGATATCGCGACCGGCGACGGAGTGGCGATGGCCTATCGCGCGGGCGCTGCGGTGGCGAACATGGAGTTCATCCAGTTTCACCCCACGTGCCTGTATCACCCTCGCGCGAAGTCTTTCCTCATCAGCGAAGCCGTCCGCGGCGAAGGCGCGGTGCTCAAGAGCATGGATGGACGCGAATTCATGAACGACTGCCACCCACTGAAATCGCTCGCGCCCCGGGACATCGTCGCTCGCGCGATCGACAGCGAGATGAAGAAAACGGGCGCCGACCACGTCTGGCTGGATATCACACACCGGCCGGCGAAGTTCATCATCGATCGGTTCCCCAACATCTACCAGACCTGCTTCGGTTTTGGCATCGACATCACTAAAGAGCCCATCCCGGTGGTGCCGGCCGCGCATTATCAATGCGGCGGGGTGGTGACCAACCTGGACGGGCAGACCGAAATCGCCGGGCTCTACGCGATTGGCGAGGTCGCCTGCACCGGGCTCCACGGCGCGAACCGGTTGGCCAGCAACTCACTGCTCGAGGCGCTGGTCTGCGCCCATCGAGCGGCTCAACATGCCATCGCGAATAAACCCCAACGTCCGGATTTCGAGATTCCTCCGTGGCAGTCCGGCAACGCACACAACCCGGACGAAATGGTGGTGGTGTCGCACAACTGGGATGAAATTCGCCGCGCCATGTGGGACTACGTGGGAATCGTCCGCACCAATAAACGGCTGCGGCGGGCGCAGAAGCGGATCGCCAATCTCCAGGATGAAATCCAGGAATACTACTGGGATTTTATAGTTACCAGCGATTTGCTCGAGCTTCGCAACATTGCGACCGTCGCTTCGATCATTATCGCGTCCGCGCTGAGCCGGCAGGAAAGCCGCGGCCTGCACTATAACCTCGATTTTCCCGAGTCCAACCCGGACTGGGCACAACGGAACACGGTGCTGCGAAAGTAGCACACCGGGCGGGAAAGGCTGGCGGCCAACCCGTCTAACGAGTCCGACAAGTCTGACCAGTCGGACGGCGACTGTGGGGATCGATTTTGGCGGCAGGTCGCTATTGCGTACTTACCCGGTAAAAGCGTGTGGGGCCAGAGACTACGTTAGTGTCCAGCAGCGTGATCGAGGAACCATTCCCGGCGGCGGAGCCAGAAATCGGGGTCCAGGCCGCGTCGGTCAGCGAATTCTTGTATTCGAGCGTGTAGTTTAGACCCTGGACGCTGGCGAGGGAGACAGCGACGTTCGTTGCAGTCACCACCAGTCCTGCCGCGGTGAGTTGAGCCGGTACCAGGACACGCAACGACGCTGAGGTGCTGGTCACCGACCCGGCGGCATTCGTCACTACGACAACATAATTCCCCATGTTCGTTGCGTCGACTGAAGGCAGCAGCAAGCTGCTGGAAGTCTGTCCCGGCAAATCCGACGAGTTGAAGCGCCATTGGTAAGCCAAGGGGGTCGAACCGGTCGCGGCAGCCGCGAAAATTACTTCCGAGCCCGCGGCCGCAACCTGGCTGACCGGGTGCAGAGTAATGACGGGCGGCGCCAGGATCGGAGTCACCGAGTTCACCGTGTTGTTGCCCAATTCGGGATCAAACGAGGCGGTGCTCGCGACCGCGTTGTTGGTGACCCAACCCTCGCCCGCAGGAGTGACGAGCAGCAGCAGATTGGTGGAGCTGCCGGCCGGCATAAGGCCAAACCTCCAAGTCAGGATGCCACCGTCGGTCGTGTAGCCGGGCGAGGCGGTGAGCAGGGGCGCGTTTGCCGGGAGCGTGTCTGAGAAAGTGACATTAACGGCCGGCCCCGGTCCCAGGTTGTTTACTACGAATGTATAAGCCAGGTTTTGGCCGACCTTGCCGGGGTTGGGAAACAGGCTTTGGATTAGCGACACGTCCGCGTTCGTCGCAACGCTGCAGCAGGAGTAGCCTTCCTGCACGGCGACGGAATCCACATACCATCCGCCCGCTCCAAATCCATTGAAGTTATCGACCCCAAAACGCCACTTGAACTTGACCGTCTGTCCTGCTGTCGAAGCCGGCAGATCGATGGCCGCAGCCTGGAACCCTCGGGATATACCGGCCCAGGCTTGGCGGCCGTCGAGCGGGTTCTCAGCCGTCGAGACCGTGTGCGTGTAACCGCCGGACGCAAAACTGCCGCCCGCGGCCAGGATATCGGTGAAGGCGCTGCCCCCGACGCTAATCTCCAGCACACCACCGTCATAGGCCAGGGCGGGGTTGTCCGGATACACCTCAGTGTTGTAATAATTCCTGAACACGAGCCGCGCAGCGGGTGACGCGATACTGATCGGCGGAGAAATCAGCTCCGACACACTCGCGTTCGTTGCCTCATAGGCAAACGCGGCGTTGGGAACCGTGTCGCGGAATGCCGAAGAAGTAACCCAGTTGGTGGCGCCGGCGGTTCGCGCGACGGTCCAGCCGCTTGGGAACACCGGCGGCACGACGCTGTCGAAGTTCTGCGAAAAGGTTGCAGTGGGTGTGCCGAGAGGCATGGTGAAACTGACGGTCCCGAGGCCGTTGGAGCCATCCTGCAATTGCAGTATCGGGTTGACAGTGCCGCCGCAAATTCCGTTAGCCGAAAATGTAAACTGCCGAGTGACCGCCTGGCCGCCACCCACCAAGGCGCCATAAGACTGCGTAGTGGTGGCCGGGGCGACGCCATTCGAACTGAGCAGGGTGGCAGTGAGGTTCGTGGTATCCACGCCGCCAAGGTTTTGAAGCGAGAAGCCCACGACTACGACTTCACCAGGATCCACAACGCCGTTGCCGGGGCTGCAGGTTTCCTGCAGCAGAGTCGCTCCGCCGGCAACCACCACGGGGAAACTCAGAGGAGGCGCGAGCGCATTGATGAGGGCACGACCGGCAGGCGTCCCCCACCCGGTGCACAAATCGTAACCCCCGCGCGCGTAAAAACGCGTTGGGCTGGCGCTGTTGGTGTTGTTGCCCGTTGTCACGTCGTGAAACGCGGAGGTGTAACTCGCGCTCTGGCCCAGCGCGTACACCGCGGGATTAAGGAACCCCACAGCCGACTGGCCGCTATAGGCCGCCTGCTGATTCACCAGCGCCATGAAAGCCGCCCAGAGAGGCGCGGCCACGCTTGTCCCGCCGACCGACATCTGCTGGCCATTATTCGCGATGGAGAAAACCTTGTCGGCAACCATCGCAACATCGGGGATATTTCGCATCGTCGTCGACCCCTGGTTGGTGGTCATGTCGACACCCTGTTGCCAGGCCGGAATTGGCCAGACCGTGCTGACGCCGCCACCTGTGGCTCCGGAACCAGAGCTCGTTCCGGCCCAGTTCCAGGCCTTTTCAGAGACCCACCCCAGACCCGGACCCGCCGTCGAGAGGGTCGTTCCACCCACACTGGTTATGTAGAGGC
>DATDCV010000341.1:0-33086 GCA_036524155.1 Verrucomicrobiia bacterium | reverse complement strand
CCGCCGGGGAATCCAGGTGTCGTCGGCGGTGGGGTGGCGGCAAGCTTAACGCCGTTCTTTTCGAAAGTGAGGAGCTCCTCCTGACCGGCGTTGAGGACCTTCACGCTGCCGGCCTTTTCGTCAATGCCGACGACCTCGATTTCGCCATCGCGCTCACCGATGCGGAGGGTGTAAAACCGTTCGGCCGTGGGTTTCTCGCCGGGTTTTGTTCCCGGTGTCGCCGCCGTCTTCATAAGCGCCAGTTTCTCCGGAACGGTGGTAATGCCGGTGAGAATAATCTTTGACGGCGGCGGCTTGGTGTCCTCAGGACTGGGCGGAGGAGGAGGCGGTTTAAGGGCGAACACGTTGCGCGTGATGATATCTTCGTAAGGGTTATTGGAACCCTCAGGAGCGCCGCCGGCTGCCAGGCACAGGGCCAAACCGCCAGCCGTGCAGGCCAGTATCTTCGCACCGCTCTTCATAATCGCATTATATGCCTCGTTTTGTGAAACACCAGAGGAAAGTGGAAGTTGCGCGGGGGAGGGTTGAGCCGTGGACCCGTCAGTGCGTTAAAGCGTTGAAGCGTTGAAGCGTTGAAGCGTTGAAGCGTTGAAGCGTGGGAGCGTGGGAGCGTGGAAGCGTGTTTTCCGGGCTTTGATTTGCTGCATGGGCTAATTCTCGGCCATTGCGATGGGTCGGTGGCGCGGGATTTCCGCCTTAAAGTCACCCAAACTAACCCATCCAGAATGTTTTGGCCCTGTTCTGCCAGCCGGGCGGGCGATGGGACTATGTCCTCTAGTAACGTACGGCCTGTGATCATCGCCAAAAGCCCGATACAACCGCGATGAAGCTGTCATTCAAGCGGAACTCGATTTGTCGCTCGCAGGCCGCAGGTACGCTCGTGACGCTCTGCTGTGGCCGTTGTTTCTTCGCGGGCACTGGAAGGAAATGGTGGCTGTGTGCAAACGTCAGGTTAGCAGGGAACGATGATCGCCGAGACGACGGCAGCGGTTGGACCTTCCGCGTCGAGCCTGACCTTAAGAAAGGATCCCTTGTAGGGTCACTCGCTTCGCACAGCGATCTCGGCCCAATAGGCGGCCTCGTATGACCAGTCCGAGGGTTGGTTCACTAGTTCCAGATTCACCTGCTTGCCGGCGAAGGACGAGAGGTCCACGTCCAGGGCCAGCCAGTGATCAGTGGCGGTTTGAGGGTTGATCGGCTTGTGGACCAACTGCCGGCCGTCAGCGCGAACGATCAATTCGAAGTTGCCTTGCGGATCATGCCCGACAACCAGGTGCAACGTCGTCCTCTTACCGGCGGGGATTTCGATCGTGCGGCTCAACACACAACCGGTTTGACGATCGAGCGGATGGGTGACTAGCACGTGCTTTCGGCCAGCCCATTCCTCCCGCAGCCCTGGGTCCATTTCGGGGCCGCAGTCGGTGATTTTCCACCCGGGCGCAAACTTTTCAACGGCTTTAGCCATATTGGCGGGGAGGTTGCCCTCCGTGATTTGAGCCATTTCCGTCGGGGTGAACCGGCTGTTGGCAATTGGCCCCGGAGCCCAGCTCAGCTCCAGTTTGCTCGGTTTGGGATCGCGCCGGGGGATGACAAAGACTTCCTCCCCGTCAGCACTCTTCTCCACCCTGCCCCCGTAACGGGCAAGGAACTGGCGAGCCAGTTTTTCGCAGACGTCCAGCAAACGCGGAAAGTTATAGGCGGTGTGGCTGAACTCTTTTGCCTCGTCCAAGCCGGTGTTGAATCGGGCTGGGAGTTTCGAATAACCGATGGTCGTGAACAACACACCCGCGGAACTGGACGGGTTGCAGTCCGAATCCATGCCGCTGCGGCAGGAGATGAGGATCGTCTGGTCCAGGTCGCGTTTTCCGAAGAGCAGCCCCAGGAGCACGTAAGCGCCGTTGATCTTGCAGTCAATGCCGCCGTTGGAAGCTTTCTGGTAGCCCGGGTTCTCGCGATATTTCTTCTGACAGAGGCGCCAGGCCTTCTGCCAGTCCTGGGGATCGGCCCGGTACCAGGCGACCACATCGCGCACCATCTCGGCATACTGGCTTTCGGCCGGAATGGCTTTAAGGGCAGTCTCAGCGAGTTTCACCGGATCCGTCTCGAAGAACGCTTCGGCATAGAGCGCGCCGATGAACTGGCCGGCATACACGCCGTCGCCAAAATTCATCAGCCTGCCGAATTTCTCGCCGAGGTCGATGGCCGCTTGCGGCAAACCGGGAGCAACCAAACCGGAGTAATCAGCCTCGATTTGGTAATCGATGTCGTTCGGGCATTTGTTGAATTGCGGATGGCTCGAATCGGGCGGCGCGATACCTTTGCGCAGGGCCGTGCGTCCGGCGTTGTTGGCGCACCAGAGCGGATAGCGGCTGTTGGCAAAGTCAATGCCGGCCTGCCGGATTGTGACGTCGATGCCGTACTGTTCGAGCGAACGCAAGAAGGTCATTTCCACGTAGAGATCATCCTGGCCAAAAGCGTCGTTGATCATCGCCGGTTTCCATTGCGGCATCTTGTCCTCGGGAATGATCTGGTCTTTCCAGCGGAACTCGGTTGGCGCGCCCCAGGAGACGCCTGCAATCTGACCGATCCACCCACTCTTCATTTTGTCGCGGAATTCCTTGACCGGGAGGCGCCGTTCGTCGGCCGCCCGGACTGGGAAGCTTGTCAGCAGGCATAAGAACAACACGGTGCCAAATACAGTGGGAAAGTGACTGAAAGGAGAGATCGAAGCCCGTTTCATGGGGGCAGACTGGGGAAACCGTGTCGTGCTGTAAATGTGAAAACTCGAGGTGCCTGGTTCACTCCTGTCGGGCAGACCACGTGATTGTATTCAACCCGTTCTTGAGATCGGCGAGCGGACCGGCAATTGGCCGTGCGAATTCCTTCCCGTTGATGTCGCGGTTCACCCCGATCGGTTTCCCGTACCGGTCCTCAATCGTCTGACCGACGGTCGGGAAGACACCGACTAGCCCGGGGTTGACCTGCGGGCCTTGCATCTGGAGCGCTGCCTCATTCACGGAAAAGGTAATCGTGGTCCCCCGCGAATCGTCCTTGATGGTAACCCCAGCAACATATGGGGAGAGCACGCTGTGCTCGTCGCCGAAGGTGCTCTTCTTGGCGCCTTCCAGGAAGACGTTGTAGTCCGAGGTGTACCCCGGGGCCGCTTTGACCCGGGCAAGACCCTGTCGAACAAAGATATTGTTGAACCATTTGTCGTCCTGGGCCGTACCGGTCTTGCGTCCGACGATCTTCGTCGTGTGCGGCGTGTAATACTCGGACCGGCGTTCGGTATCAGGGCTATAGTCATAGCCACAATCGACGAACAAATTATGGGCAAATACTGTGCCCTCGGAATTACTCCGGACCGGTTGCCCCACAAGGATGTTGTTATCGACGAGAGTGGGGCCGTGGTTCATCTCCAGGAAAACTGTCGCGGCTTCAGTCTTCTCGATGATGTTGCGGGTGATTCGGGTACCCTGATTGCCATAATCCATCCAAATCCCGAATGCCCCCTCCTTCTGGTGATACACGCCTCGGATCAGATTGCCGCTGATAACCGTGTCCACGCTGTTGTGAAACTTGATGGCGGCGGTCTCCCAGCCGCCGAACTCACGGCGGTAGTTTGTGTCCTCGATCAGATTGCCGCTGATGAGCGACCGGGTGGCCCCCTTCTGGCCGGCAATTCCAGCTTGTCCGCACCGCCGGATCACGTTGTTGCGGATGATGTGATCCCCGAAAGCATTGATGTCGGTATAGTCAACACCCGGTGCGTGCCCCAGAATAATTCCCACGCAGCGTGCGTTCACCACCGTGCAGTTTTCGATGATCCAGTTCCTGCCCATGCGCGTGCCTACGGCCCCCGTTTGCAGAGCCAAAACCGGCGGCGCCCAGTTCGCTGCCGAGTGCATGAAATGGAAACCATCGACGGTGATGTATTTCAAGCCGGTGACCTCCGGCATGAAAATGCTCTCGCGGACATTGATCTCGGTCAGCTCCGTGTTGGGATTTGTCTTGCCGAAGTTCACCCGGATCGTCGTCATCTTCCCATCCGCCTGGCAGAACCACGTCCGCTCGGTCTCCGTCACTTCCTGCGCCGTCTTCTTTTCGTAAAAGGCTTCCCCGTTGAGATAGACGTCGCCGCGATGATGCCACTGCCCATAGTTGAGCCAGCCCCCGGAGAGCGTCAGCTCATACGGATTGTAGTCGCCAAAGTAGGAGTTCGGCAGTTCGACCTTCCAAACGCCCGCGCCTTCCGGTATCCACGTAGTGACACGCTCGGAGCCTTTGACGAGGACTTCCTCGCCCGGTGCCGCTCGGTACACGATGCGATTGCTCTCGTTCGTGCCGCCACGGATTGGCTTGACCCATTCGCGATACGTCCCGCCATGGACGATTACGGTATCCCCAGGCTGCGCAACAGAAGCGGCCTGGTTGATGGTCCGATAGGGCCGATCTGCGCTGCCAGAGGCCGAATCGCTTCCTGCCTGGCTTACGTGGATTTCACCGGCCCCAGTGCCATTCGACTCCAGGACAACACTGAAAAATACGGCCAACCGCAGAGTTGAATATTTCATGCAAAACGGTCCTCTGGGCCAAGTTGGCCCATGCTCAACCGCACATCTTCATTGAATTCGATGCCGGGCCTCTGCCCCCGCTACTTCATTTGGATCTTAGTGGAGGCGGTGGTCAGGCCCTCGGATTTGGCCGTAACGGTTATAATCCCGGCCTGCCCGCGCTTGGCCTTGACGATGGCCAGGGCCACGCCGTTGAACGCCTTTCGTTCCTTCGACGAAAAGGCCACCAGATCCGTGGCGTCACCGTTGTCGGTGGCGACAATCTCGCCCGGACCGGAAATTTCGAAGGTGATCGGGTTCTTGGAACGCGGAACCATCAGGCCGTCCTTGTCGGCCACGGTGAGGGTAATGAAGGAAAGGTCGTGGCCGTCGCCGGCAATTGAGGTGCGGTCAGGTTTGAGGAGCAACTGCGTGGCGGGTCCGGTGGTCTTCACGGTCTCGGTGGCCCATTGCTTTCCGGCTTTATAAGCGACGACCTTGAGTTCGCCGGGAGTATAAATTACGTCATCCCACCGGATGCGGTATGCCGGCTGGCCGTTGATCTGTTGGTTGGGGGAACCTTCGAAGATCTTCTTTTTCCGGCCCAGCGATTTGCCGTTCAGGAAAAGCTCGGCTTCGTCCCCCGAGGTGTAAACATGGACGGGGGTGACCTGGCCGACGCGCTCGGGCCAGTTCCAGTGCGGCAGAATGTGGGCCATGGGGAAATCAGGACGCCAATGGGCCTGGTAGATGTAGAACCGGTCTTTGGGGAAGCCCGCCAGGTCGATAATGCCGAAGTAGGAAGAACGCGAGGGGTCGTTGCGGCCGCCCCAAGGGGTGGGTTCTCCAATGTAGTCAAAGCCGGTCCAGACGAACTCGCCGGCGACAGCGGCGCAGTGGTCCTGGCCGTAAAATTCGTGGTCGGGGGAGCTGGCCCAGCTTGGATAGTACAGGTCGTAGGAACTCATCTGGTGGCTCGCGTTATCCTGGCTGGCAGGCGCGTTGGTGGCGGTGGTGCCGCCGCGTCCACGGCCTCCAGTGATCGATCCAAAGCCCGGTCCAACCACTGGAAAGAAATACTCGCCACGCGAGGAGATGGTGGAGGCCGATTCGGTACTAAAGAAAAACTGGGCGGGGTAATTCTGGTGAAAACTGATGTAGTTATCGGGCTTGTAGTTGAAGCCCATGGCGTCGAGCAGAGTGCTGAAACCATTCCGCGCGGCCTCGGCACCATTGCACGCGGCGGTGACGGGGCGTGTGGGGTCTTCAGAATGGACAATCGCCGCGAGTTCCTTGGCGATCGCAGAGTTGGCACCCTGGTCCTGTTCGGCAATTTCATTGCCGATGCTCCAGGCGAAAACGCAGGGGTGGTTACGATCGCGCCGGACCAGCGCGCGTTGATCCTGTTCGTGCCACATGTTGAAGAGGTTGGCGCCGCCGTAGTCATTGGGGCGCTTGGTGCTGCCCCACGTGTCGAAGGATTCATCCAGAACCATCATCCCGTACCGGTCGGCCAGGTCGAGGAGCTCGGGTGCGGGGGGATTGTGGCTGGTGCGGATGGCATTGCAGCCCATGTTCTTGAGCATCTCGACTTGGCGCTGCAGGGCCCGGAAGTTGATGGCGGTGCCCAGGGCGCCCAGGTCGTGATGGTCGCAGACACCGTTGAGTTTGACGTGCTCGCCATTGACGAACAGGCCCGCATTCGGGTCGTATTTGAACGTGCGGATCCCAAAGGGAGTCTCGTAGGAATCCACCACTGCGCCATTCTGGGTGATGGTAGTGACGGCCACGTAACGGTTCGGGTTCTTGGGGCTCCAGAGCATGGGATTGGCTATCGATGTTCTGGTGTCAACTGAAGCGCTCTTCCCCGCCGCCACAGGGGTGTTGATAGCCGTGATGGAAGCCACGGCCGAAGCGCCGCGCTGCCCGTTGGCATCCAGGGCAAAGATTTGCGTCGCGACGCCGACGTTCACTTCCGCCTTGGTGTTATTGTCGACCGTGACCTTCAACGTCACGGCAGCATTTCTGGCTGAGACCTCCGGGGTGGTGACAAACGTCCCCCATTGCGCGATGTGAATCGGCGCGGTCTTGGTCAGCCAAACGTTGCGGTAGATGCCGCCGCCAGGATACCAACGTGAGGACGCAGGTGGATTGTCCAAGCGGATGGCCAGAACGTTGTCCGCGCCGGGTTTGAGGTAGGGCGTCAGGTCTACGCGCCAGGAGGTGTAGCCGTAGGGCCAGCCGCCCACGATCTGGCCGTTGCACCAAAGAGTGCTGTAGGACATCGAGCCGTCGACATCGAGAGATATTCGCTTGCCGGCGTCGGAGGCGGGGATGGACAGATGTTTGCGATACCAGGCGACGCCGAAGAACGGCAATCGCCCCATGGCGCCATCGGAGCCCGCCTGGCCGGGCGGAATGAACGAGCCGTCGACACCGAAGTCGTGGGGCAAATCCAGTTGACGCCAGTCCGCATCGCTGAATGTGGCGGCGACGTAGGTAATGCCGCCACCGAAGTTGCCGTCGGGTTTGACGTAGCGCCTGGCGGGATCAGCGATAAAATCGTTGCCCGTCGGGAGGATGTAAGCGGCGATCCCACTGGTCGGGACCGCCGTCTTTCCACGGGGATAAGTTAGATTATCGGTGATGCCGGCGGGGTCGTCCTTCTTGAACCGCCAGTTATCGTTGATCGAAATGCGTTCGCGCGGCGAAGCAGGGAGACTGCCGGCCATAATGGTTCCCGTTTGCAGCACGACCACTGCGACGCTGGCTCCCAGCAGCAGCGAAGCACGGCCAAAGGTCGACAGGCTGTGGTTTGTGGACTTCATCGTATGATTCCCTTCGACTTTACGACGTTACCCGCTGAAATAGCACGCCCATAAGTGTGATGGTTCTCCATTGACAAAATCTACACCACCTTGCTCACGGCGGCGTGAACTTGAAGGCGCGGACAATCAGCTCGACTTCCTTTCCGTCGTTTGGCGGCTTTCCCCTGAAGCACCAGAGGTTGATATGGACCGGCATGGTCTTCTGCGAGATACACGCCGCAGGATTCGTCGGCTGAAATGCCCAAGTTGCCAACGGACGGGTCCCGTCCACACCGCGTTCCTCTCGCGACTCGAACACCACGTTCGTGGAAGTCCAGGTAAAGCCATGCCTGGTTGTATCACCGTTGAGCGTGTACGCGAAGGCCTCGCTTTCCCGCCTGAGACTGTTCGTGGCGGGCCAGACCGTGTAATTGCCGCTCGGCGCGGACGAATTGCCCCACTGGGCGAACTCGATGTCAATCTCGTGGGTCGCGTCCGGGCCGACATCGCGTGTCGGGTAGTTGAAAAGCCCCAGGACCACGTTGCGGTCCAGCTTATCCACTGGCCCGGTGAGCCAAAACTCATAGCGGCCAAAGCCCAGCCGTTTCTGAGTATAGACCTCGGAGCCGTACCATTTTCCTTCTCGTTGTGTCAGTCGCAAATGCAGGTAGCCCTTGGCATCGACCGACACATTGTCCGGCTCCCAATTATTTGGGCCGGGACCGCCCCTGCCCGAAGGCCGGACTACCCAAGTGTAGCCGGAGAAACTTATCGTCTCGGCTGAAAACGCTGCACACGCGGCCATCAGCACGGCGGTCATGCTGGCTAAGAAAACTCTTTTGTTCATGCTGCAGCCCCTCGTTGCGTTGAGCGTTTGTTTTGGTCAGTGGAAGGGCACGTGCCAGGGCGACCACTCCGATTGGCCTTCCTCCTTGATCCGTATCCAATGAACAGCCCCCGCGTCCAGGGACGACTTCCCCGAGCAGCTTCCTGTAAAGCTGCCTTGCGCTCCGTCCACGGTCAGGCTCACGCTGCTGGCTTCGGTTGGGCGAGACTTCCATACAATGTCCCGCCCTTGTGGATCGGTCGCCACTTCGACTTCCCAAGCTGAAGTTAGTGCCGATGGGGTGCGGGAAATGACGGGAGGTTTCGATGCAGTGATTGGGCCAATGGGCTGGGTGCTGATGGCGAAGTTGTCGAACCAGCGCGCCTGCCGCTTCACCGAGCCCTGATTCCAGTAGTTCTCCAGGAACACGGCGTCGCGAAAGTCCTCACCCTGGCGGGTGCCCCGCCCGAAGGGGTTTTTGCCAAACAGCACTTTAAGGCTGCCCGCTGAGACCTGGCCTTTCTCGAACTGGCAGCGCATCGCGCCACCATGCAGCCCGGCATCAGGTGCCCAAATGAAACTCTCCTTTTCGGAGGTGTATTCAAAAAAGCGAGTGCGCCAATCGGGCAATTGCTCGAAATCTTCGTAAAAAATCACCGCTTGGTTTGCTCTTTGCGGCTGCTCCTTTGCGAGCGCTATTGAGGCCACCCGGAGGGCCGTTGCTGCCGATTGACCAAGAGCGAGGCTGGTACTGAAGGCGACCTGGACTACGAGGATAGACGCGACAACGTTTCGCACGCAGCGTTTTTACACCCGGAAAGGTGCCCTGTCATTACCAAGGTTGATGCATTTCCTGGCTGGGCTCTGCGTCATTCCGTCTTGACTGCACATCCGTCGCGAAACCTGATAGGCTCTTCGCATGAACAATTTCACCAATATACACACCACCAAAACGCACATCAGGCAGATCACACCGCGTGTCGGCGCCGTGGCCGGACGCCGACAGTTTCTTGCTCAACTGGCCGCAGCAGCCGCAGCGATCGTTCTGAAACCCCGGCACGTCGCCGCAGCTCCCGAGGCGTTGTCGGCGGCAACGCCTCTGTCGAGCATCCAACTCGGGAAACACCGCATCAGCCGGCTTGTGACAGGCTCTAATCCCATCCTGGGGTATTCTTACCTGGGCACTCACACTGACCGACAGATGAAGGAATATTTCACCGTCGACCGCACCGTGGATTTGCTGGAGCGTTGCGAGCGTGCGGGAATCACGGCTCACCAGTTTGCGGATCCAGATCGTGCGCTACCTTACCTCCGCAGGCTGCGCGAGCGTGGCACCAAACTGCAGTTCATCTGCCTGCACGCGGATCGCGCCACGATTCGAGAGGCGTTAGCTCAGACGCAACCGATCGCGATGGTCCACCACGGCGGAGTGACGGACCGGTTATTCGCAGAGGGCAAAGCGGATCTGGTGCACGATTACGTCAAAGCGGCCAAAGACTCCGGCGTGCTGGCCGGGATCTCCGCCCATAACCCGGACTGTATCCGACGCGTGGCGGATGAAGGCTGGGACGTGGATTTCTTCATGACCTGCTTTTACTTCCTCACTCGCAAGACGGGAACCGGGGAGAAAGAACTTCCAACTCTCGATATTGCCTATCCGTTCTTCAAGAACGACCCGCGCGTCATGACTCAGGTGATTCGCCAGGTCAAACAGCCTTGCCTTGGTTTTAAGATCCTGGGCGCCGGCCGGCTCTGTTCGAACCAACAGACAGTCCGGAGCGCCTTCAAATTCGCCTTCGATAACATCAAACCCACGGACGGTCTGATCGTCGGCATGTTTCCCTGGGCTTTCGACGAGGTGAGCGCCAACGCCCAGTTCACACGAGAACTGGGTAGCGCGGCTTAGCCTTATCGATTTGGACTGGGGCTCCTGTCCAGCAGTGACAGCCAACGGTCCCTCTCATTATCGTGCCTGGACGAAAAACCAACACGTAGCAGGACGAGCCATGAACACCCGCCTTCGCCGAATCACGTTCGCGAGCTGTCGAGTCCAACGTTGTCCACAAGACTCCGGGAGAATCGGCGCGCTTCAACCCATGTCAGCGCGAGTGGCAGGCCTGGAATGGAAATGCCTTAGACGGTGAGGCGAGGGCAGCCCGCCTTGTGGCAGCGGCAGAGCACACCGGTCTGGAGCCGGATTATAGAGAGTCGCGACCGGGTCTTTCTTGACCGCAAGCGTCACCTCTTCTGAGCGCCCAACGCAGCGTCGAAGTGATTCTGGCTGCTTCCCCAGGCGATTTCTGCTATTTCCGAGAGCGTCATGTGGCGCGGCCCATCGTTTCGAATCGTTCTCGGCATCGCCCTCCTGGGACTTTGCTGGTCTGTCGGCCACGGCGCGACGGTGGACGCAGGCCACAACATCTCTGATCGGATTCAACGCGGCGAGAGTTTTCTCACCAATTTGTTCGACGCACGATTCCACCTGCTTCCGGAGTACCGGGGCAGCAGCACGTATTGGCTCTTCCATGACAACTACCTGGCCGCTCATCTCCTGGCCAGGACGCGCCCGGATCTGAGTCGGCAAATCCGTTCCACGCTTGAGAAGTTCGGCGTCACGAAGTCCGGCAAGATCGAGATCGTTTTTGGCGAAGCCGTCGAGCCGTTGCCCTTTCGAACTTATGTTTTAACCAATGTGGCATCGCTCGATGGCAAGAGTGTTCGGACGGAGCTTGTGACCACGAACCTCCTTGCAGGGTGGGAAGAGTACGCCGACCTCCTGCTGCTTGCTTCGCTGGCTCAGGCCCGATCCGCGGAGGCTGAGGCTCGAAGAGATTTCGAAAGAACCGTCGCGATGTGGGACGGTCAAGGTTTCGCGGATCGGGCCACGAAACACAGCGGTCTTTACGCAACCTACAAGCTCGCGCTGTATCTGATCGCAGCCCACCGCCTGAACATTTCGCCTCCGCACGCAAGCGAGGTCGTCGCTCGGCTGCTGGCGATGCAATCGCCCGAGGGCGGCTGGATAACGGATTACAGGGACGACAGGCCTGTCGGCTTGGCGAACGTCGAGACGACCTGCCTGTCATTGCTCGCCCTCCAGACCCTCGGCCCAGCGCAGGAGATAACCTCGGCGGTGCGGCCGAAGCTTCCAGAACCGCCAGACGGAATCGCGCAGTTTTTCGAGCCACCCCAGAAATATCGGTCCGATTTGGGCGGCTTCCACTCACCCCTTTTGTTCGCCGACGGGACGCCCGTCCGGACTCCCACCGATTGGCAACGCCGCCGCGCGGAGATCCTGGCGACATGGCACGACGCGATGGGGCCTTGGCCACCGCTGATTGAACGGCCACGGGTTGAGTTCGTGAACACAACGCGGCGGGAGAACATCACCCAGCAACAGGTGCGAATCGAAATTGCGCTCGAAAACCAACTCGTGGACGCGTTGCTTCTGGTGCCTGCTCCCGAGGCGCCGGTCCGAAAACGTCCCGCGGTGTTAGTGACTTACTATGATGCGGAAACGGGCGTTGGCCTCGGCGCACCCATGCGCGATTACGGATGGCAATTGGCCAAACGCGGTTTCGTTACGCTTTCCATCGGAAAACCCCATGCCCAAATCGACCTGACCACCACCAACAAACCCCGAACGGACCCGTATCTTGGGCCCATCGGCAAACCGGTGCGGGTCCAACCGTTGTCGGCACTCGCGTACGCTGCGGCCAATGCGCAGACGGTACTGGCCCAACGGGCTGATGTTCAGCCAGACCGGATTGGTATAGTGGGCCATTCCTTTGGCGGCAAATGGGCGATGTTCGCCTCCTGCCTCTACGACAAGTTCGCCGCCGCCGTCTGGTCAGACCCCGGCATCGTTTTTGACGAACGCGATCGTCGCCAACAGAACCCCAGTGGCAGCGTCAACTATTGGGATGTCTGGTATCTTGGTTTTGACTTGGGCGCGATCGCGGATCCTCAGAATGCAGGTACATGGCGCAAGCTTCCCAGCGAAGGTCAGCCACGAACCGGGGCCTACAAAGCGCTGGTGGAAGGCGGACACGATTTGGTCGAACTCCACGCCCTCATGGCGCCGCGGCCGTTCCTGGTATCCGGCGGCACGGCCGATCTGCCCGAACGCTGGCCGGCGCTGAACCATGCCCTTGCCGTCAATAAGCTGCTCGGCTTTGACCGGCGCGTTGCCCTAACTGCTCGAGAGGGACATACGCCCACCGCGGAGGCGAACGAACAAGTCTATCGTTTCTTCGAGTGGTGCCTGCGCCCGCCTAACTGACCCCTGCGATTTCCATCCTATGAAGACTTGCTTGTTGTGCGTTGCTGTCTTGGCTGCATGTATGACTCCTGCCGCCGCCGAGACGGTCTTCCACGTCGCGTCAATGGGCAGCGACCTCAATCCCGGCACTCGCAGCAAGCCTTTTGCGACCCTTGAACGCGCCCGGCAAGCGGTGCGGATGGCGGGACCCGACAAAGCTCGCACAGTGGTCGTGCACGCTGGCAGCTACGAGATGCGATCGACATTCACGCTCGGCCGCCTGGATTCCGGCACTTCGACGCGCCCGGTGACCTGGCGGGCGGCGCCCCGCGAGTCGGTCAAGCTCATCGGGGGCATGTCAGTGCCAACCTCGGCCTGGCAGGCGGTTACGGATGCGCCGCTGCTCGCGCGTCTTGATCCTGCCGCCCGCGGTCGGGTCGTGCAGGCCGATCTCCGGGCCCTGGGGGTCACCAATCTGCCGCCTTTCCCGGTCGCTTATCACGGCGCTCCCCCTGGCCCGGAATTGTTCTTCAACGAAAGCCGGATGATCCTCGCCCGGTGGCCCAACGAGGGCTGGGCGACGATCGCCCGGATCGTAGAGTCCGGCTCTCGCCCCCGCGACGGTGACAAGCGCGGTCTTGCGGGAAGCTTCGAGTATGCAGGCGACCGGCCATCGGGCTGGAAGGCTGCGGAAGGCGTGTGGCTCCAGGGCTACTGGTGCTACGACTGGTATGACGAGGTCATCAAGGTCGCAACAATCGATGCCGTCACGCGTCGCATCAGCCTGGCCGCTCCGCACGTCTACAGCCTCATGCAGGGCAACCCGTCGCCACGCCGCTACCGTGCGTTGAACGTGCTAGAGGAACTTGATGAGCCCGGGGAGTTTGTGATCGACCGCGAAGCGGGCCGTCTTTATTTGTGGCCGCCAGGCGACCTGACAGTCGCACAGGTCACTTTGGCCACCATGGATGCGCCGATCATCGCGCTTGAGGACGCATCCTATATCACGCTGCAGGGCTTCGTCGTCGAGTGCGGCCTCGACAATGGGATCGAAGTGACGAACGGCACGGCGTGTGAACTGGTGGCGTGCGAGGCCCGCGACCTGCGTCGGTTGGGCATTCGTGTGACCGGCGGGACCAGGCATCGGGTGCTCTCCTGTGACATCCATCATACCGGTCAAGGCGGCCTCGTGCTGGGCGGCGGCGACCGCAAATCTCTCACGCCCGCTGGTCATGAAGCCGTCAACAATCACATTTGGCGTTTCTCCGAGCACCAACTCACTTCGGCGTATGGCCTCTGGTTTGAAGGCGTGGGTAACCGGGCCGCTCACAACCTGATTCACGATGCGCCCCACCAGGCTGTCTTCGTGGGCGGCAATGACCATGTGTTCGAATTCAACGAGGTCCATCACGTCTGCACCGAAACCGACGACTGCGGTGCTCTTTACAAAGGACGCAACCCGTCCTGTCGTGGCAATCTGATCCGCTTCAATTACTGGCACGATATTGGAAGCCCGATGGGGCACGGCAACGCGGCTGTTTACTTCGATGACGGGGACGGTGGCGATACCGTGTTCGGCAATGTCTTCGTGCGGTGCGGTGAGCCCGGCAAGGGCTCCTTCGGCACCATCTTCTCCCACGGCGGGCACGACAACCGTGCGGAGAACAACGTCTTTATCGACTGCAAGCGCGCCCTGGGCTCGGCTCCCTGGGACGACGCGCGGTGGAGGGACGCGCTCAAAGGGGGCCAGGATTGCTTCTTTGCCGAAAAACTCCTGCAAGAGGTGGATATCACCAAACCGCCCTACATCACTCATTATCCTGAACTAGTCGGCTACATGGATCCTCCAGCGGGCGTTCCGCGAGTCAACCACGCGCGCCTGAATCTCCTCGTCCGCTGTAGCGAAGTATCCGCCGGCAATTGGCGGCTGGAGCCGAATGCGAACTGGTCTACTCACGACGACCCAGGGTTCGTTGATGGATCCAGAGGAGATTACCGCCTGCGCCGCGACTCCCCGGTGTTCAAGCACCTGCCCGGGTTCAAGCCGCTTCCCTTCGAGAAGATGGGCTTGCGGCGCCAATGACAGCCCGCTCGCTGTGGTCGGTGGCTTCCGGTTTGGGCATCGATTCAGGTGAGGTCATCGCATTGGCGAAGACCTGCACGGTTATGGCACCCACACCGCACGGTAGAATCGCTGCGCTGAGGGGGCGGCCTCGAAGTCGATGAAGTCAACCGAACCGGTGAGGCTCGGAAGATTGGTGACCGCCTGCCATTCGACCAGGTTGGTCGAAGTATCGATGCGATAGGTCAGGCCGGGCAGAGCAACTAATGAGAATCGGCAACTTCCGTCCATTAATCGCGTGACCGCGTCCCAACTGGGTGGCGAGATTACCGTCAGCATTGCCGGCAGGCTGATTACGCTGCCGGCCCGATTAGCGACAATAACGGAATAACTGCCCTGGTCATCCGCAGAAACGTGCTGCAGGATCAACGTGGCCGTCCTTGAGCCGCCGATATGGGCGTTGTCCACAAGGTTCGTCCCATTCTTTTGCCATTGGAACGTGAGGGGTTGGGTGCCGCCGGCGCTCACAAGAAAAGTGGCGGTCGTGTCGGGCGAGTTCGTCAAACTGCCGGGCTGGACGAGAATCGAGGGCAGCGTCGCAAACCGGAACACGGAGCCCGACCCCCAGGTCCCGCCACTATCGGTCGTTCCGTACCAGGCGCCATCAGTGCCCAGGACCACGCCGGCGCGTGGGTTCATGCCATCACCCGGAACTGAGCCGAAACTAAACAGGACGCTGAACCCGAGGCCATCCAAGCCGATTTGATACACTGCCCCCAGATTGTAATCGCCGCCGTAGCACGTGGCTCCGTACAAAGTCCCGTCCTGACTCCGTGCCAGCGGTCCAACGGGCTGCCAGCGCGGCTGGGGCGAATTCAACGGAAAACTGAAGAGCATTCGGTAACCTGTGCCATCAGTGCTGTACTTGAAGAGGGCACCATAATCATAGGCGCCCCCCATCAAGGTAGTGCCGTAGAGCACACCGTTACCAGCCCTCACCAACTGGGCAGCAGGGTGGAAACCGTCCGCCGGGCTGAGAACAAAGCTGTGGAGCACGGCGTAATTACTACCGTCGGGATCCAATCTGAACAGAATGCCACCCCCGTCTAGCCCGCCATTCATGGTTGAGCCGTAGAGCGCACCATCGCCCGCCTGGATCAGGCCGGTCCAACAATTCTGGCCGTCCACGCCGTTGGTCTGGAAGCTGTGCAGGACCAGATAAGCGGCGCCGTCGGGCCTGAGCCGGAACACGCTTCCTGCGCCATCCGTTCCACCGTTGTAGGTGGTGCCGTAGAGCAGGCCATCGCCGCTCTGCGTCAAACGTGAATAAGGATTCTGACCGTCGCCCCCGCTGGTATCGAAATGGTGGAGCCAGACCACCGCGCGGGTATTCGGGTCATACCTGAAGACTGTGCCCACGCCATTGCTACCGCCGTAGCAGGTGGTGCCATAAAATGCGCCATCGGCACCCAAATAAAGAGGAGCATAGGGGTTGCGCCCGCCGGTTCCGAAACGGCTGAACTCATAGACCGTGGTCCCGGCGTTGCCATCCGGGTTGAGGCGGTAGATCGTCCCATAACCATTCACTCCGCCTCCCGCCGTCGTGCTGTAGAGCGCGCCATCGGGGCCGGGCGCCAACTCGGCGTACGAACTGCTCCCCGAGAGATCGTCGGCGCCGAAATTGTACAACACCGCGTAATTGGCTCCATTCGTGCCGAGTTTAAAAGCGGTGCCCCAACCGCAGGTTCCGCCAGCGTAGGTGAGCCCAAACAAGGTGCCGTCGCCGGCCTGTGCCAGCGCAGCGGGTGGACTTTGTCCGTCCGCGGCGCCCGAGCCGAACTGGTGGAGAGCGACAAAAGCAAAGCCATTGGTCCTGACCTTAAATACCGTGCCACAATGATTGGACCCTCCCTGGTATGCTGTGCCGTAGAGCAAGCCATCCCGCCCCAGGATCAAACTCGCTTGGGGATTACAGCCGCTCGAGCCGGAATAGTTGAAGCTATAGACGATGGCAAAGTCTGTCCCGTCTGGATTTAGCTTGAAGATCGCGCCGTCGCCGATGGATCCACCGTAGAGTGATGTGCCGTAGAGCGCGCCGTCGCTGCCCTGCACCAGACCGCCGGCCGGCAGAATGGCATCGTACAACCAAGGGCTGCACGCATACAGGACTCGATAACCGGTGCCATCCATGTTCAGCTTGAAAACGGTGCCGTTGTTAGTATAGACGGTGCCCCCCCAATTCGTGACGGCGCCCCCGCTGTAAGTCGTGCCGTAGAGCGCGCCGTCGCTCCCCTGAACCAGCCGGGCCCGGGGATCCTTCCCGTCCCCCTCGACTCCGCTGCCGGCGAAGCTGTGGAGCACCGCATAGACGCTGCCGCTGCTGGTGAGCCGGAACACTGTTCCACAGCCGAAGCCGCCACCGCCGCGAGTCGTGCCATAGAACGCGCCATCGCGCCCTTGCACCAGTTCCGCTTCCGGATCCGACCCGTCTCCGCCCGCCCCGCTAAAGTGGTGGATGACGGAGTAATTGATGCCGTTGGTGTTCAGTTTGAAGACCGTGCCATAATTCCTGCTACCCCCTCGGGTGGTGGTCCCATAGAGCACGCCATCGTTAGCCTGGACGAGTCCTGCGCCGGGACGCCGCCCGTCGTTGCCGGCCGCGCTGAACGTGTGCAGCACTGTGCAACTGAGACCATCTGCGCTTAGCTTGAAGACTGTGCCATTGGTCTCGGCGCCGCCCGCCTGGGTCGTGCCATAAAAAGCGCCGTCGTGGCCCTGAACCAAAAGCCCCGCCGGGTAATGGCCGGCCTGGTTCTGCGAACCGAAGGAAAGCAGCCGCTCCTCCAAAACCTGGCTATAGACAGAAATGGCCAAACCAAGATCGAGGGCGAGCACCAACGCCATGACAATTCTCATACGCACGTCAATGCCATACAATTTGCGCCCACTCACTTCAAGCCGATGATCTCCACGCCACGGCACCTCCTCTTCGACCAGGTAAACCTCGATCCCATGGGCCTATCTCTCCTGAAGCTACGGCGAGGCGGGCCCCCGCAAAGCAGACCTGAGCCAGTTTGCCGAAGGTTATGAGTGGCCGGCGACGAAAGTGCGGCCCAGCAGAAGCTGGTGATTCCGGAGCGCCAAGGAGAATTCTGTCACTTGGTGATTTTGACGCAGCCGCGACTTGAGCCGCCGACTCCACCTTGCTTCAATACGCCTGTGGAACTCACGATGTTGGCTCGAAAGTCCGGCAGCCGCTTCATAAACGCAAACGCAGTTTGGCTCTATCTACTAATGACGGTTGGCTGCTGCCGCCTTTGTGCCGGCCAAGCCATTCCATCCTGGTTTCCGAAAGCTCCGCCGCTTCCGCCGCCCCGCGGGGAAGTGCTCCGAGTTGGTACGGCAGACGAATTGCTTGCGGCAGTTGACCGGCTCTCGACGGGCGGGACCATTCTTCTGGCTGATGGTCGGTACCAGCTCCCCCGACCCGTAATTCTGGACCAAATGCAAAACATCGTTCTACGTAGCGCCAGCGGGGACGCCAGCAAAGTCACCCTCGCCGGCAAGGGCTGGGAAAGAGGCGATGAGCATGACGATATTCTGCGCATCAGCCGGTGCGAGGGGGTGACTATTGCCGATTTGAGTTTCGCCGACTGCCGCTCTTACGGGATCAAGGTGGAAGCGGAACACACACCGAGGGACGTGAAGATCTTAAACTGCCGTTTCCGGGACATTGGGGTGCGGGCCATCAAGGGTTCGGCAGCCCAGGATCCGAATCTGCGCGCAGTGAAAGGCCTGGTGTGTGGCTGCTATTTCGAGAACACCAAGATCCCTCCTGCCGAGTGGCTGTTTGGGGGCGACTACATCGCGGCCATCGATATGATGGCCTTGGAGGATTGGACCTTCAGCGACAACGTGTTTCGCAACATCAAAGGGCGTAACGGTGGTGGACGTGCCGCCATCTTCGTCTGGGTCCGCTCACGAAAGGTGGTCGTGGAACGAAACCTCATCGTGAACTGTGACCGAGGGGTGGCTTTTGGCAACCCGGGCAAGTCCACGGCCAACCTCGAGGGTGAACGGCTTGTTTACGTCTCGGACGGGATCATTCGCAACAACTTCATCGCCGGTGGGCCGGACTGCGGGATCGAACTCTGGTATGTCGACCAGATTAAAGTCCTGAACAACAGCATTTGGCGACCGGACCAAAACTGGAACCGCGGCATTCGCATCGGAACCGGGACTGCCAACACGGAGATAGCAAACAATTTGGTGCATGGCGGCATCCAGTCCGAGGGCGGGCAAGCCCAGGTTCATCACAACCTGTCAGGGCGGCTTGATGGCTACTTTGAGGAACCAACCTCGGGTAATCTGGCGTTGACTTCCGTGGCTACCGATGCCCTCGGGAGAGGCGTGCCGTTGGCGGAGGTAACCGAGGATATTCGCCGGAGGCCCCGCAAAGGAAATCCGGATTTGGGCGCTTGGGAGCTCGAAAACAAACCATCGGGCAAGACCCGCAGTGGCACTCAAATGCCTTTCGCCATCCCCACATTCCACTGTCTAGGCCTGTATTGGTCGCCGCCCGGCGGCGCTGCCGGGAAGGAAGTGTTCGTCCGCTATCGTCGGCAGGGAACGACTGATTGGAAAGAGGCGCTGCCGATGCGCTACAACCCGATTCCGAAAACGGACGAAGACCTGGCGGACTACCGCGGCAGCATTGTCCATCTCACTCCGGGGACGGTCTACAAAGTCCAGCTCACACTGCA
The DNA here is from genome assembly GCA_036524155.1 of Verrucomicrobiia bacterium. GTDB lineage: Bacteria > Verrucomicrobiota > Verrucomicrobiia > Limisphaerales > UBA8199 > DATDCV01. The sequence continues at coordinate 13,814 of DATDCV010000341.1, read as the reverse complement.
GGACTCAACCACGAGTACGAACTTCATTGCGACCACATGGAGCGAGGCGTTTCCAGTTGGCGAAACGATCCCCGTCGGCAGCCGCGACGCTCCGCTCATGATAAAGGAGTCCGGCACACCCAAACGTTGGCGGATCTATGACGGACGGGGAGCGACCATCGATGTACGCCACCAGCAGGATGCTTGTGTTATGATCAACGCCTCCAACGTGGTGCTGCGCGGCTTCAACTTGCGCGGTGCCGGCACGACCAATCTCGACTCCAAACGCATCATCGGGGCCATTCGGATTGAGGGCGGACAGGACATCATCATCGAGGACTGTGATATTTCCGACTGGGGCCGCCTCAACCCTGCGACCGGTCTTGGCTTCGATTATGACGCGGCCATCTTTTCGCGCAGCCCGGGTTTGAAACGGCTCATTGTCCAGCGGTGCAAGCTGCACCATCCGACTTACGACGGCAGCACCTGGTACGAACCAAAGTACCCCACGCACACCCAGGGGCCGCAGTGCATCACGCTGTTCAACACGGGCGGCAACCACGTTATCCGCTATAACGAGTGTTTCTCTGACCTGGAGCACATGTATAACGACGGTATCGGTGGCGGCAGCAACGGCAGCTTCCAAGGTTCGCCCGGCCCCGACTCGGATATCTACGGTAATGTCATAAGCCACTGCTGGGACGATGGCCTGGAGGTCGAGGGCGGCAGCCGCAACGTGCGGATCTGGGACAACTACATCACGCAGTGCATGATGATGATCGGCAATGCCCCGTGCTCCATCGGGCCCCTTTACATCTGGCGCAACGTCGTAACCCGCTCTCAATCGCAGCCCGGTGCGGGTGGCGGTAACTTCCTGAAGATGGGCTTCGCCAACAGCGAAGACTGGATGACCGGCCAGCAATACATCTTCCACAACACCATCTTTGGCTCGGCTGACTGGCTCCCCACGGGCGGGTTGGGCGGCGATCGCATTGTGAAACACACCATCTCTCGAAATAACATTCTCCACGTGCGCGCACCCAGAAACTGGAGCACCAGCAACAACCAGCGCAACGCGGACAATGATTTCGACTACGACCTCTTCAATGGCCGGGTTCCGTCCTCGCAGGAGCCGCATGGCGTCCGGGGTGAGCCTGTCTATGCTCAGGGGAGCGGTTATGATCCGGAAACAAAGATCGGCCGTTTCCAACTGGCGGCCGACAGCCCCGGGGCCGGCGCCAGTCAGGCCATTCCGAACTTCAGCGACGGCTACACCGGCAAAGCTCCTGACGTGGGCGCCCATCAGCGCGGCGCACCTCCAGTCCGGTATGGCGTGCGAGCCACACAACCCTGAACACCCTATGAAGACGTTACCACTCCACCTACCGCTTGGTTTCCTTCTCTTTGCCGCGTTCCGGGCCGAACCAGCCGAAACACGCCATGTGGTTCCGCCAGACAGCGAGGGAACCCTATCTGAGCGGATTGGAGATAGAAAACCAGAAGCGCCGTATCCACCAAGTCCGGTGATATCCAGCCTCCAATGGGACGACGCGGTCTTCAAGCTCAAAACCAGGGCCGGTGATAACTGGCCCATCACGTGGGTCGAGGACAACCTCCAGATTACTGCATGGGGCGACGGACCAGGTTTTGACGAGCAACTGCCGCGGCTTTCGCTCGGCTTCGCACGTGTTTGGGGTGCCCCGCCAAACCTCCGGGCCGAGGATTTCGCCACAGACGCCGACACACTTGAAGGCGACGGTTCCCGTGCCATTAAGGCCAGCGGCCTGCTCCTGGTGGACGGCATTCTCTACATGTGGGTTCGCAATTACCGTCCACCGAACTCGGACCATTTTACACATGCACGCTTGGCGTGGTCGAACAATCATGGAACCAACTGGAATTGGGCCAACTGGCATTTTGCCGACACCTTTGGCTGCCCCGAATTCGTTCAGTTTGGTCCCAACTACGCGAACGCTCGCGACGATTACGTCTATGAGGTCTCGCAGGCCAACGACAGCGCCTACGGTTACTCACCTGACATCGTGATGGCCCGGGTGCCCAAAAATCAGGTGGCAGAACGTGACAGTTACGAGCTCTTCGCCGGCCGCGACCCGAACGGCCAGCCCCGGTGGTCGTCGGATCTCAAGCAGCGGCAGCCTATCTTTACTGATCCCCGAGGAACGCAACGCATCGCCATTACCTACAACGCTGGCCTGAAGCGGTACATGCTCACGACTTCTCACCGTCCGGAGAGCAGCCAGGCCACCCACACGCCGGCACTCGGAGTATTCGATGCTCCTGAGCCGTGGGGACCGTGGACCACCGTTTATTACGACTCGCATTGGTCAGGCACCAACCGCACCTACCACCACAAATTCCCGACCAAATGGATGAGTCCAGACGGGCGGACACTGTGGTTGCTCTATTCTGGCCTGGACGGCGGTCTCTATACCTTCTGCTTAAAGAAAGCCACACTGGAAATCAGCACGAAAGGACCAACCCGCTCCGCACCTGCGAAACCGCGATGAAATCGTTTCCTTTATCCCTGTTGCTGACTTGCGGGCGGGCACATACGGCTGACGAAGGTTGGAGAGAAATCAACGGTCGATGCGGCAGCCAACCTGGTCTCGAACACCTGAAGGGCGTGCTGATGCCGGTCGATCCGAGGGCTCCAAGTGCGGCAGGTGGTCGGCAGGACTTGGAAAAGTCGCACTTCTATTATTGTTAAACCTTTGGTATACTTGCATTGACCCATGAACCATACCGGATCAGCTTTGAGCGGCTATGCCTCACACGCGGAGTTCCCCTCTACGACCTGGTCGCTGGTGCTCAATGCTGGAGCGTCCTCCGGCGCCTCGCCCGCGCTGGAAGAGCTGTGCCGCGCTTATTGGACGCCGCTTTACTCGTTCCTGCGGCGGCAGGGTCACTCGCCTCACGATGCGGAAGATCTGGTCCAGGCTTTCCTGGCACGGCTGTTGGCTCGTGAAGACTTGAGGGAAGTCGGGCCGGAGAAAGGGCGTTTTCGAACTTTTTTGCTGACCGCGTTGCGCAATTTCACCATCAAGCAAGCCTTGCACGAGAAGGCGCTCAAACGCGGCGGGGGACAGGCGCTGATTCCGTTCAATGCGGAGGAAGCCGAGCGGCTCTGCGGACCGGATTTGTCCGCCAATTCGCCCGAAGCCGCATTTGACAGGCGATTTGCGCAGGCAGTTGTCGCCCGAGCGTTCGCCGCCTTGCGCGAAGAACATCGCGCCCGCGGAAAAGAGGAATTCTTCGCCGCGCTGGCTCCTTTTCTCGATGGCGCTGAGCCGGAAGGATACGAGGAGGCTGGCGCAAAGCTCGCGATGGCTTCGGGGACAGTGGCTGTCGCCGTTCACCGGATGCGCGGGCGTTTGCGTGAATTGTTGCGCGCGGAAATCCGGCAGCTGTGCTCCTCGGCCGCCGAGGAGGAGCAGGAAATGAAGCAATTGCTGAAAGTCTGGTCGAGTTGATCTGCCGTCCGGGGATACAATTTACGCGGGTAATCGCGGGCGCATTCTTGCGGCTTGATGAGCTGATGGCCTGCTCCTTCAAACAGGGGCCGGGATTGCGTCTTCGACGCCCGTTTAGCGGCTTGTTAGGGTGAGACTGCTGATTATATGAAATCCAGAATTGCTGCGGTCGTGCTACTCGGCTTGGGACTCGTCTGCGCCTCCCTCGCCTCAGCGGAAACAAACTTGCCGCATGCCGAGGCAGCGGCGGGCGTTTCGGCTGGTGATTCCACTACCGCGTTACTCACCAACACGCCCGAGCAGACGGTCGAAAGATTCGCTTCCGTGCCCGTTCCCGAGCCCTCCGAGAAAGCCGTCAGATTTTATCGCAGCGGCGTAGCCTGGTGGCTTGCGAGTGAAGCGTGGTCGTGTTTTGTCCCGGCAGTGATTCTGTTCACCGGCTGCTCCGGCTGGCTGGGGCGGCAGGCGAAACGCCTGGGACGCTGGGATTTCGCCGCCACTTTCGTGTTCGTCCTTCTCTATCTTCTCATCGCTTACATATTGAGCTTTCCTGTAAGCTACTTCCGCGATTACGTCCGTCTGCACGATTACGGCCTATCGAACCAATCGTTCGTCCGCTGGCTGGATCACTCGCTGAGAAAGACGGTGGTGAACGTGATGGTGTTTGGAGCCGTCTTCGTGGTGCTTCGCGAATTGATACGGCGAAGCCCCCGGCGCTGGTGGGTTTATTGCAGTGTCTTTGTCGGAGGGGTGGTGTTCTTCATGGCTTTCATCTACCCCGTCTGGATTAACCCTTTATTCAACCGTTTCCGCCCGATGCAAGACAAGCAACTGGAGGCGGACATTGGAGCGTTGGCCCACCGTGCCGGGATCGATGGGGCCCACATTTACGAGGTGGACAAAAGCGCAGACACCAAACAGATGAATGCTTACGTAAATGGCTTGGGATCAACCAAACGGATCGTGTTATGGGACACCCTCCTTGCCAAGTTGGATCCCGACGAATTGAGGGTGGTCATGGCGCACGAGATGGGCCACTACGTGCTGCGGCACGTCCTGCTCCGTTGCCTTTCGCGCGCGCTGATTTATGCCCTCTCCATCTGGTTGATTTACCGGTTTGGCAGTCACATCATCTCCCGGCTGAGCCATCGGCTCGGCTTCGCGAGCCTGTCTGATCTTGGCGCCGTTCCATTGTTCCTCCTGTTTGTCGCCGTCGGGATGTTCCTGACAGCTCCCCTCTTCAATGCGGCCAGCCGATACACCGAGCATGAAGCGGATCGATTCGCGCTGGAGATGACTCACCACAATCATGCCGCGGCTCTCTCTTTCGTGAACGTGCAGCAGCAGAATCTGGGTGTTTCCCGACCCGCATTTCTCGAGCACCTTTGGCGCGGAACCCATCCCTCGCTCGGTGATCGCATTGACTTCGCCAACTCCTACCAGCCCTGGACGGAGGGTAAACCTGGGAAGTACGAGCATCTGTTCAAGGGGAACTGAGCGCGAAAGAAGTGTGCGGATATGCAATCCAGAATGATCGTCCACGTCGTCGTGAGCCTCGGCGCGATGGCTGACCTGATCGGTTACGCAGGCCGGAGCGTAATCAACGGCGCGGTCTGCGGCTTAATCCCATGATGATTGTTGCGAACAGGTCGGCTTCGAAGCCATGTCCCCGCTGCGGCGCCCCTCTGGCGGGTGATGAACTGGCGGGCAACTGTCCGCGGTGCCTCGTCACCGCGCTCTTCTCCCCCGATACCCCGGAACCGGCCGAAACGTCCGCAATGCCAGTTCTCCGTCGGCTGGGTGATTACGAACTGCTCGAAGAAGTTGCCCGTGGCGGGATGGGGGTGGTGTTTCGCGCGCGGCAAGTCAGCTTGGGGCGCGAAGTGGCGGTCAAGGTGTTGCGCGATGCCTGGCTGGCGACCCCGGGGCAAGTCAAACGCTTCCGGGCTGAGGCCGCGAATGCAGCGAGGTTGAACCATCCGAACATCGTCGCGGTGCACGACGTGAGCGAGCAGGACGGGCAGCATTTCTTCGCGATGGATTTGGTCAAAGGCCAAAACCTGGCGGAAGTGACCCGTGAAGGACCGTTGCCGTGGCGGCAAGCCGCGGAGTTGGTTGCCAAAGTGGCCCAAGCGGTGCAACACGCGCACCAGGAAGGTGTGCTGCATCGCGACCTGAAGCCCTCTAACGTACTGCTGGACTCGCAAGGAGAGCCGCACGTAACCGATTTCGGGCTGGCCCGGCCGATGGACGATGAAAGCTCACTAACACTGACAGGGCAGGTATTGGGAACGCCAGGTTACATGGCTCCGGAGCAGGCCAAAGGGGGCGGAGGCGTTGGACCGGCGGCGGATATTTATGGATTAGGAACGTTGTTATTTCATCTGCTGACGGCCCGTGCGCCGTTTGTGGGCACGAGCACGGCTGAGACGCTGACGCAGGTCTTGCAGCAGGAACCGCTGTCGCCGCGGTTATTGAACCCAGCAGTACCGGGGGACCTGGCAGCGGTGTGTTTGAAGTGTCTGAACAAGCTGGCGCGGGAGCGTTACGCCAGTGCGGGAGAATTGGCCGCCGACCTGGAGCGATTTCTCGAGAACAAGCCGACGCACGCCCGACCAGCGGGCCCCTTCGAGCGCGGCGTGCGGTGGTGCCGCCGCAAACCGGCGCTGGCCGCATCGGCAATTGGGCTGGTGATGGTCGGCCTGCTCGGCCTGACCGGAATCCTGTGGCAGTGGCGTCGGGCGGAAGGGGAGTCCTTGAAGTTCCAATTCCGCAGCTACATCGCAGATATGGATCTGGCCAATCGCGCATTGGACGAGGGCGATCTGGGAATCGCGCGGACGCTCTTGCGTCGTTATGAGCCGGGGCTGCACGAAACTGATCTGCGCAATTGGGAGTGGCGTTATCTGGCCCGTCTCAGCGATGGCGACACGCACACCTCGCTCGTCATGCACTCCGCTTCAGTCTTAAGTCTTCGCTTTCTCGACGACGAAACGTTGCTGACTTGCGGCACGGCCGATTTTCGCACCGTGCTCTGGAATCTCAGAGAGCGGCGGCCATCGAGCATCATTAACATTCTGGATTTTGGCGGGGGCATCTCAGAAGTCACGGCCGTGGCCTCTAATCGGAAGGTTTTGTATTACCGCGACAATTGGCAGGCGAGTACGGTCGTAACGTGCGTGGATCTGCAAACTGGCGCGCAACCCACGCTGCTCGATGCAAAAGCAGTGGTCAGATGGCTGGATCTCTCGCCCGACCAAAAAGTGCTCGCGGTGGCTTACGCCAGTCAAATCGGCCTCTGGGACCTGGACGGGAAAAGCTGGTTGAAGGCAGTTCGAACCGAATCTGGCGCCGCGATCCAGGGAATCTTCTCGCCGGATGGCAGTATGCTCGTGGTCACAGACGAATCCGGCCGCATCGGCTTCTGGAATCTGACCGAGCGCCGAAAAGTCGGCGTTCTCACCAATGCGCCGGGCAGTCTTGGTATTTTGAGATTCTCGGTCGATGGGCGGTGGTTGGTGAATCCGGGCGGCAAATCACCGACCCGGATTTGGAGCGCCGCGGATCGGACCTTGGTTGCCGAACTGCGTGATTCTGCCCTTGCCGCTCGTGCGGTATTTTCAACCGATCGCCGTTGGCTCGCAATTGTGGGGGGTGATCCTACGGTCCGTCTGTGGGAAACATCGAGTTGGCGGAACACCCGAATCCTACGCGGTCATACGGACCCAATCACCTCGGTGGACTTCTCGCCAGACGGGCATTTTCTCGCGACCGGCGCCCGCAATGGCGAGGTAAAGCTCTGGTTATTGGATGAGCCATCGACCGCGCCCGAGCGGGTTTCTTTTCCCAAGTCAGATTACTTCGAAGTTGCCGCCGATGGCAGCGGCTTTGGCCGCCTTCTTCAGTCCGAGTCCACCAACGGCGTCGAGTCATGGATTGCCGAGGCCTGGACCAGCACACCACTGCAGCGAAGCTTCGCCACAGCCCTGCCGGCGGGAAAACGGATCACGGGCGTTGTCCTGCCAGGCGGGCGAAGCCTGGTTTTGGGCGGCTCTGACGGGAGCCTCCGCGTTGTGGGTCCAGTGGTTGGACAAGAAATGGTCCTGACCAACGCCCACAAGGGGTACGTTTACCTTATGGACGCCTCCTTGGATGGTTCCACGCTGGTTACCAAAGGGGCGGTGGACGACCAAGTCCGCATTTGGCGACTGCCACATTTGGAACCGATCGCTGAATTGCCGCGCGCTCAGAGCGTCCACGGTGTCAAACTGTCGCACGATGGCAAATTGCTGGCCTTCTTCACCGGACCGGGCGACATGGGAGTGTGGGAAGTCCCTATGATGAAAGGCCCCCCGATGCGGCGCGGGGTCCCCGCGGTTCAAAATATGAATGCCTGTGCCTTTTCCCCCGACAACCGCTGGCTGGCTGTGGCTGTCGGGGATGGCAGTGCCTTTCTGTGGGACCTTGCGACCCACCGCCGGATGGTGTTGCCGCGGGCCCTGACCGAATACACCTCGCTTTCGTTTTCTCCGGATGGTTCACGGCTGGCAGTCGGGTCCGAAGGAGAAAGCAAACTGTTCGATACCGCCACCGGGCAGACGGTCCTTTCATTCAAGCAGGACGGCCTCAAACTTGCCTTCGCTCGCGACGGCGAGCGGCTTTTGGCCGTGGGTCGGGAAGCGGCTTCGGTGTTTCACGCGCCGGCTCTCGAGAAGCTCCAATTAGCTTGGCTGAAGGAGCGGCCATCAGGAGAAGCGCCGGCGTACCTTGGTCCAAACACCAATTACGTGAGACCGGACCGGCCATAGCCCGCGTTGCAAAGATTCAATGTAATCTCCAGAGCTGCTTGCGGCTTATTCAGGTGATGCCGTTACCGAACGATTAGATTGCATCCGGTCGGCAGGGCCTGCGCAACCGCAAACAGAAAGGCAGAGTAGACATTATGAAACAGTTCGTTCAAAACCTGAAAATCCTCCACACCACGTCCGGACGGTTCCTTGCCGTGGCAGCTCTCGCGGCTGCGGCTTTCGTGTTCACCACCCACGCCCAGGCCGATCCTGGCCAGGGCGCGGTTGTTACGCACATCGACCGCGATAGCATCGGCTGGTATTATGCCTTTTCCTCTGATGGTCAGTTGAGGCTGGAGGTCGTCACCTCGGGGCAAGGTGACTTCTTTCGCCTTCACCCGGATGGGACGCTGACCTTGGAAATCGTCGAACCGAAGGCGCCTATGAAGGTCAGCGTCCTCGTTGACGGGGTCTGGGTGCCGATATGGGAAGGCAGTGGGTCGCTGCATGACAATTTCCTGGTTGTGCGCGAAGCCGACGGCTCCTTTTCCAGCACTGGTGAAGACGACCATATGCACGTGGAGGCGAAACTCACGAACGTGCTTGATGGCAGCAAGTGGACGCTTCAGGTGGTGGTGGCGATCGTGGATTACGAGATCAAGCAGTTGCAGGTCGACCTCCAGCCTCGGTGAACCGGATCAGGCCTGCTGAATCCAAGGAATGGGCAAAGTCGGCATACCGACACGCATCGTATGAAAGCACCAACTGAAACTGGACTGAAGGCTGTATTGGCGGGTGTCTGCACGGCGCTGACCTTTGCTGTCTCGGCCCGCGCCGCCGACCTTTACGTGCCGGGGAATTATCCAACTATCCAGGCTGCGGTGGACGCAGCCCACTCCAATGACACGATTCACATTGCTGCGGGCGTGTATGCCGGCCAGATTCTGATCTCGGATAAATCCCTGACTCTATCCGGTTCGCCGGGAGCGGTGCTGCGGGTCACGTCGGGGATGAGCCAGCCGTATAGCGCCCTGGGTTCCAGTCTTGTGCCGCTGCTTGGCATCCTCCGATCCGAGGTCGTGGTCTCCAACCTGACTTTCGAAGGGGAACATCTGGCCGAAAACCAACAGAACCTGGCCCATGCGGGTGTCTTGCAGGCCATTTACTTTTTCGGCTCTGGTGGGCGCGTGGAGAATTGTCGCATCACGGGATTCCGAGGCAATAGCTTGGGTGCCGGTACTGCCTGCGGTTTGCGCGTCGTTAACCCGGTCAGCCTCGGCACCAGTCCTGTAACCAATCAGGTTCTCCGGTGTACATTCGCGGACAGCCTTATCTCCATCGCTTTGGGCGGAGATTCCCCATCATGGCTCAGCGGAACCTTTGACCCGACCCTGATTCGCACGACCTTCGTGGTGAGCGACAACACCATCACCGGGAACGGCCCCGATGCCAGCGGCACCCAGGTTGGCATTCAGATTGGTGCCGGGGCGACGGGCGAGGTGAGTCGGAACACTGTCAGCGACCATTCCTATGTCGGCACCACCGATCCGACGCCATTTGCCATCGGCATCTTAGCTGACGATGCTAATGATTTCGGGCAAAGTCCGTTGGCAGCGCTTCAGCCAATCCGATTCGAGAGCAACGTGCTCCGAAATAATCAACTGCATCTGGTCGTGTTGCGCGGCGATGGCAGCACCATCGTGGACAACACACTCGACGGAACGGCACCGGGCCTCCGCCCCATGGGTCTGGGAGTATCCGGCGAGAACCTGGTCATCGCCCGGAATCGCTTCAGCAGCCTGCCACAAGGCATCGTGCTGTTTGGTAACGATCCGGACTTCGGAACGTACCTGGGGATTGCCCACAACGCGCAACTCAACACAAACCGGTTCTGCAACGTCACCAACACCCTCACCGTTGAGCCGTTAGCCACCGACACCGAGCAAGGGACGCTCACCTGTCCGTTCCCAGCGCCCGCGTTGGCCATTACGCCAGCAGTGCTGCTTTCCTGGCCCATCGATGAAGACGGTTGGACCGTTGAGTCCGCCCCGGCGGTCGATGGGCCGTGGACTCCCCTCATCGCCACTCCTTTTGTACAGGGAGACCGAAAGAGCGTGGCCGTGCCGACCGACGCCCAGCGCCGATTTTTCCGCCTGCGTTAGTCAATGAAACCTATTCAGGCCCAATCGATCGTAGCCGATGATTGCCAGGATCCGCACGGGCGGACATACTGCGCCTACGATGTATGTTCGAAGTGCACTGCTTTTGGCCTTGGCTACGCTTACGGCCCCGGCGGCGACTTATTACTGCGATCCCGCCAAAGGCAGTACGCAGGGCAATGGCAGCGCCGAGCATCCTTGGCGAACTATCGAGGAGGTAATCCAGGAGGGGCTCATCCAGCTCTGCGACCAGCAGGGCCAACCCGCCAATCCGAACGCTCCGGTTAAGCCGGGCGACGCCGTCCTGCTTCGATCAGGATGGCATGGCATTCTTTCAATTCCGGGTGGGTACAACAGCCAGCCTATTATCATTGCCGCTGCTCCCGGGCAGACGCCGCAGGTGGGCTGGGTCGAGATTGGTGAGGGCAGGAACTGGGTCGCGCGGGGGCTTACAATTTCCCCTTCGCTAGCTCCTAGTCCGCTGGCGAAGGTCCCGCGCGAACTGGTTAGTCTCGGCGAGCGCGGCGCCGAAAACAGCGCCGATTTGGTGGTGGAGGATTGCTTTGTCTATTCTGTTCTCGAAACGACGAACTGGACCGGAAGGGACTGGGTGGAAAAGCCCGCCAGTGGGATTTGGCTGGGACGCCATGGAAGGCATCATGTCGCACGGAACAACTATGTCCTCAACACCCGGTTCGGCATTCAACTTTGCGCGCCGGACTGCGTGGCTGAAGGCAACGTGGTGGCCAACTTTTCCGCCGACGGCATGCGGGCCACCCGCGACGGCCAGGTCCTTCAGTATAACGTCATCAAGAACAACTTCGTTGGTTCCCGCGACGGCGATGATAACCACGACGACGGCATCCAGGTTTTTCTCTTCAACGTCGGCACAGGCACGGTGCGCGACGTGACGTTGCGCGGGAACATCATCATCGCTCGCGAGACCGACGGGCTGCCGTTCCCGAATCCCCTCCAAGGCATCGGGTGCTTCGATGGCCCCCTCGTCCGTTTCTTGGTCGAGAGCAACGTCGTTTGTGTAAACCACTACCACGGCATTTCCCTGTACGACGCCCAGAATTGCACGATCCATGACAACACCTGCTTCAGCCGCTGGACAGACCGAGCCCGCCCTTGGATCATGCTCGGACAAAAGAAGAACCAAGCTGGGGGGAACACCGTCCGGAACAATCTCGCTCACAGCTACAATTTCGAGGCTGACGGGCAGGTTAACGCGGAGGGGAACGAAGCGGTCACGCCGGCGACTTTCCATCAGAAGCTCAGCGCGTTGCTGACTCGCATCGACTCCAGGTTTGGCGCACTCCACCCCACGGCGAAACGGCCACGGCTGGAAATCAACCGACAATAAAGGGCGCATGCAGTTGGCTCATCTCGCGTTTGCCGGTTTGATTTCCACCAGTATTTGGACTGCGGACGCGGCTCCGTCGTTCCCCGGCGCACATGCGCAACAGGTCCATGGAAAGGAAGCGAGCGCGCCACAGGCGGTCCTTGCTGCGTTGCGGGAGGAGAACTTTGAGCGGGAACCTGTCGGCTGGGAAGGGATCAACAACAGGGGGACCCAGTTTGAGCCGAGAACAGTCACCCAGGATTTCGGCTACAACCCCCTGAGCCAGCACGCCGGGCCCAGACCGGGCGAAGGGGGCGGCACGATCAACCCCGCGGCGGAACCAGCCTATTACGGGTGTCGTCTGCCGACCGCGGTCAGCCTCAATGAGCCGTTCAGCGCTTCCGGGAGGCTCATGGTCGCCCATGGTCCGGGCCATTTCCTCCTGGGGTTCTTCAATGCCAACACCCTGAACGGGTGGCGCACGCCCAATACCCTGGTTGCGCGGATTAACGGCCGAGGGGACGGGTTCCATTGTCATGTCGAGTATTGCACTGCCTGCTGGCGAGCCGGTGCGGGTGTCCTCGGGGACATCGTTCCCGGCGAGAGGATTGCCGCAAAACTCCTGCCTTGTGACCGCATTTATAACTGGCGCCTCACCTATGAACCGAACCAGGTCGCCGCCACCGGCCAGATCACTCTCACGTTGAACGGCCAGTCGACCAGTTGCTCGGTGATTAAGGAACACCGTGCGGATGGCGCGACATTCACCCACTTTGGCCTGGTGCCGGTTCTCAAGTCCTGGGACAGCCCTGGACAAGCTTGGATTGCCGACGTAACCATCAACGGGAAACATTTCGATTTCAGCCGGGATCCCGGCTGGGACGGGGTCGGAAACCGCACGACCTACCAAACCAGGAACACCCGGCCGCACTTTGATTTTGGTTGGAGCCCAACTCACTGGGCGGGCGGCAAGAGTCCCGGCGAACTCGGCGGCCTGGTTTTCCGGGGCGATTGCCGGGACCCGAATCGACTGGCGGCTTACGGGGATCGTCTTTCGCTTCTGAACTTGAACACCCCGCTTTTCGCGGGAGGAAAGGTCTGCATGGTCCGAGGCGTTTCCGACAGCACCGCTTCCATTGGCTTCTATCATTCCAAGTGGAGCCTGCTGTCTAACCCAGCCCAGGACCAGGCCACACCCATGGACTACCTGGGCATCAACATCGAGGGGCCTTCGTCCGAAGGCTTCTTCTTCTACCCTGTCTACCGAGTGCACGGAAACGGTGCCAAAACCCAGCTCGCTAGCTCCGGTCCGAAACTGCGCATTTATCCTGACCGTTCTTCCCACAGCTGGTCACTCCGCTACGACCCCGAGGCAGCCAATGGAAGCGGCCGGATTACCGTCAGCCTCGACAGCCAAACCTGCACGCTGGATCTCGATTCAGAGGACCGACGCACCGGCGCTTTCTTCGACCGCTTCGGCATTTGCACGCCTTGGATTGACGGCAATAGTGTCAGGGTCTTTTTTGATGACCTGCAATACACAGCAGCTTCTAAAAGATGAAATGGTCCAAGACACAGGGAACAAACGTTCGTCTGGCGTTGAACTTGTTGCTGACGGCGTTAGGCGCGTTGAGCATCGCCGCCGAGAGTGCGAACGGCCCGTTACGAGTCGCCACGGTAGACCCGCGCTACTTCACAGAAGGAGGTGGCAAGGCCATTTACCTCACCGGTTCGCATACCTGGGCCAACTTGCAGGATATTGGCCTGACTAATCCGCCGTCGGCCTTTGATTTTGCAGCGTATCTCGACTTTCTCGAGAGCCATCATCATAACTTTATTCGACTCTGGCGCTGGGAGTTCCCGCAATGGACCGAGAGAGACAAACAACGGCCGTTCAGCATCCCGGCCCACGGTTTATGCTTGGTTCCCGGCGCGTTTTGGCAGTTGGCTCGATTTGAGAGGGATTGCTGAAGTAGTGGACGGCATCATCCCAATGGGCTACACGCAGAATCCGCCGTCTGCGGGCTGGACCACTAATCCCGAACCGCTCGGC
>DATDCV010000340.1:0-1678 GCA_036524155.1 Verrucomicrobiia bacterium | reverse complement strand
GTCGCCCAGCTGGCCAGAGCCGTTGTGTCCCCACGCCCAGACCGTGTTGTCGCTCCTGAGTGCAACAGTGTGAGTCCCACCCGCCGCCACGGCGACCACGCCGGTCAGACCAATGACCTGCACGGGTGTGGATCGACTCGTCGTCGTGTTGTCGCCCAGCTCCATATTGCCGTTGAATCCCCACGCCCAGACCGTGCCGTCGCTCCTGACCGCCACTGTGTGCCAATAACCCGCCGCCACGGCGACCACGCCGATCAGGCCCGTGACCCTCACGGGTGTGGATCGACTCGTTATCGTACCATCGCCCAACTGGCCGGCGTCGTTGTATCCCCACGCCCAAACGGTGCCGTCGCTCTTGAGTGCGACAGAATGGCCGCCACCTGCCGCTACGGCGGTCGTCGGAACAAACGTCACTCCGCCTCCGCTTGTGCCTCCGCCCCCCCCGCATGAAGCCAGTAACGCCACCGCAGCAGCCAAAACGGCCGCTGCCGAAACCGCAAAAATGCGGTTGTGGAAATTACGCATGGCCATCCCTCCTTAAAGCGTCAGGAATCGATCGATATCTTCAGGAAGAACGATCTCGGCGTTCATGGCGGCTGGCAATGCAGGCATCCTTTCCATACCGAAAAAAACATGGGGAAGCCCGCATAGAATCGCCAACAGTATCATGAAAAAATCGGCAGAGCGCAAGGAAAGAATAAACAGGAACGAATATAGCAAGGATCGGAAACCCTTTTGCATGTGTGCCTCGAACAGGGTTTCTCGTCGGTCAGATGGGACCCGCCGAATCCGGTCCCTCCCCCGCCTTCCGGACTGTGAAATGAAATGTGAAGCAGAACTTGCCTACCAGGTCCGAATAGATAAAAAAGCAGGGGGAACCGATTTCCCGATTCCCCCTGTTCTTTCCGATTCTTTCCTAATTTTGCTTTTCTTTTAAGCTACTTACAGAACCGACTTGAAATCCCGAGGCTGAATAAGCCGTGCGGGTTCAATTCCCGCCCCGGGCACCAATTTTCCTCGGTATTACTGTTGCGGAAAATTGCCCTCCGTAGCTCGCGCGATTCTGTTCTGCGTTGCAGCGCGCGAGCGTAGGAGGGCTCTCGACTCGCCCGCTCCTCATCGCAACAACACGACCGGGGTTTCGGAGCTTCGGATGGCTTCGCCGTCACTCCTTGTAGCAGCGGATGCCGTGCCGTGCCGCAAATTGCCGTTGGGACACCAGGATCTCGGTGGCCTGCTGCGCGCCGGACAGGGCCGCCTCGGCATCGGGCACGCTCCACCGGATCCCGAGCGCGACGACCCGCGCGCGTTCGAGCGAAAGTTTCGCGGCCAGGAGTTCGCGCGGCGAGCAGTCCCCTGCGCCGAGCCGCTCCGATTCCGCGATCCGCGCGCCGAGCAGCGCGACGCGGGTCTCATACAGGGATGCCAGCTGCCTCTTGGCCGCGACCCGCTCGCGGAGCTCCCGGGCCGCCGCCTGAACGACGTAGGGGTAGACCCCGACCGCCTTCTCGTGCCCCGGCCGGGCCCTATACTCCCGTGACGCCAGGTATAGCAGGGCCGTGCTGCACGGGCCTCTCCAGTCGAAGGATATTTCCGTATCCGAAATGCTTCGTGCGTCGAAGGCCGGATCCGGCCCGAACGGGCCGTCCGATGCCGCGGCCATGGGCGTCGCCCAGTC
>DATDCV010000339.1:0-8190 GCA_036524155.1 Verrucomicrobiia bacterium | reverse complement strand
GCAGAAATGACCTAACTGTCACCTCGAAACCTTGGCTCCGGGTTGTCCCCGCACCCAGCAACCTCCCATCTTCCAGCAGGCTTCGTATCTCCCGGCCCTCTCCTGCATTCACCTGTCGTTGCACTAGCACGCTGGCAAGGAAGTTCCCTTACACGGCGTCTGCTGAGATTCCCTCTCCTCCTTTGGGGGAGAGGGTTAGGGAGAGGAGGCACGTTGAATCGAGATTTCTTTGTCACAGTACTAGCCCGCTCTGCTAAGGCTTGGGGCGTCACGACCGTTCCGAAATCTCCCTCTTGCACACTCGGGTCCCCTATGCTTGATTCCAGGGAGACTCGTGCACCCGGAAAAAAGACGCTCCGCCTTTGGCGGCATAGCGAAATCGGCTCTGGCCGGCTCGCTGGCTCTGTTGCTGCTTCTGGCCGCCACGTGTTCAGTGTGCTTCTCCCTGCACCAATCGCTGCACCGATCGGACACCCCCGCTCAGCATTTCTGCCTCGCCTGCTCGCTCGCCAAGGGGCAAATCATCATGCCCGAGACTGCCGTGTTTCTCCTCTTGGCATTTCTGGCCTTCGCCTTCTGCCTCCGGTTGGGTGATGCGTGCGTGACGTCTCCTCTCGACTTGCGCCTATCGCACAGTCGCGCTCCGCCCCGCCGCTAACTCCCCGCGTCCTTCGTTCGCAGCAGGTAGTCAAGCAGCACCGCCGGCAGACGCCACAGGCGCCGGCCGGATGACCCTTATGAGAAACTCAAAGACGATCGTGATTCTGTCCGCCCTTTGCGCCGGCGTTTTGGCGGCTGGCGCCCAGCAGACCAACGACCTGGAGCAACTGAAGAACCAACTGCGCGACCTCCAGGCGGATTTTGAGCGCGTCCAACGCGAGCACCGCCAGCAGATCGATTCACTCACAAAACGCCTCGACGAATTGACCCGCCAACAAAACGCCGACGCCGAAAAGAAGAAGCTCGAGCAGGACCTCGCGGCCAAACTGGCAGCCGATCAGCCGCCGGCCGCGGGCCAAACCGCCGCTCCACAGCCCGCTCCGGCTGTCCCGTGGTCTCCGGCCGCTCCTCTGACTCTGGCGCGCGCCGGGTCGGCCTACATGAACATCAGTTTCGACGCGTTGATGGATGCGGGCTGGTCCACCGATTCCGACCCGTCCCACTACCTCGAGCTGGGCGACCATGACCCAATCGAGCGCGGCTTTTCTATGCGCAACGCCGAGATCGCGCTGGATGGTGCGGTGGACCCGTATTTCAAAGGATTCGGCAATATCGTCCTTAAGCTCGACCACAACAATGAAACCAGCATCGAACTCGAGGAAACCTATCTGCAGACCGCCGCGCTCCCCGCCAACCTCCAGGTCAAGGCCGGCCAGTTTTTCGCCAATTTCGGCCGCCAGAATCCCCAGCACCCCCACCAGTGGGCATTTGTCGACGAGCCGGTCATCCTCGCCCGAACGCTCGGTCCCGAAGGCCTTCGCAACCTCGGCGCCCAGGTGTCCTGGCTCGCCCCGACTCCGTTTTACACCGAGGCTTTCCTGGGAGTCTTCAACGGACAGGGCGGAACCGCTTTCAGCTTCCGGAACCCCGGCGACTCTCTGCTCGGAGCCGATCGGGTCCACGGGCGGGCCACTACCGACCGCTCCCTCGAAGGCGCCGGCGATTTGCTCTATGTCCCAAGGCTTGCTTCTTCGTTTGATCTCACTGACCAGCAGACGCTCGTCTTGGGCGCCTCCGCTGCCTTCGGCCCCAATGAAACCGGCAGCGGCCAGCGGACTGAAATTTACGGCGGGGATATTTACTGGAAATGGAAGGCGGCCAATGCCCAGGCCGGGTTCCCCTTCGTTTCGTGGCAAACCGAAGGCCTCTACCAGCGCTTCGAGGCCGGAGCCGACCCTGGCCTGGGCCTGCCGTCAGAGACGCTCGCAGACTGGGGCTTTTACTCCCAGTTACTATGGGGATTCAAGAACCGGTGGGTGGCCGGCCTGCGCGGCGAATACGCCGATGGGAACCACGGGGCTTTTGACGCGCAGGATGTTTACCGCGGCGAACGCACCCGAATCGCTCCGAACCTGACTTTTTACCCCAGCGAGTTTTCGAAGATTCGGCTGCAATACGATTACGATCACGGCGCCCTCTTCGGGACCGCGCATTCCGTGTGGTTGCAAGTGGAATTCCTGCTCGGAGCCCACGGCGCGCACAAGTTTTGAGTGGTATGTTTCATGAACCGCTGGAGCGCCGAGGGGTTGAAGCGTTGAAGCGTTGAACCGCAGGAGCGTAAACGAGTCTGATTTTGTGAAAGGAAAGACATGATGAAAACTGGAATGGCCTGTTTGCTGGCGGTGACGTTGCCGTACGCAGCGTTGGCAAAGCTAAATGTTGTGGTGACGACGCCCGACCTGGGCGCAATCACCAAAGCCGTTGGGGGCGATGCGGTGACGCTCACCGTGTTGGCCAAGCCGACCGAGGACCCTCACTTTGTGGATGCCAAGCCAAGCTTTATCATGAAACTGAACCGGGCCGATGCGCTCGTCGAGGGTGGGGCAGACCTCGAGATCGGCTGGTTGCCCGCTCTCCTGGAGCAGGCCAGGAACCCGAAGCTCGCTGCCGGAGCCTCCGGGCGCATTGCTTGCAGCCAGGGTATTCAGTTGCTTGAGGTGCCCGCGTCTCTTGACCGCGCGAAAGGTGACATCCATGCCGCCGGGAATCCTCATTATCTGACCGACCCCGAAAACGCCAGGCTCGTCGCCTCACGCATCGCTGATGCGTTTGCCCGGTTGGACCCGGGCTCCGCCAACCTGTACCAGTCCAGGCTTAAACAGTTCCTCGACGCATTAGGGTCCCGGCTCCCTGCGTGGGCAAAGCAACTGGCCCCGTTCAAAGGTCAGCACGTCGTCGCCTATCATGACAGTTGGCCTTACTTCGCCCGGCGGTACAATCTCCTCATCGACCTGTTCCTCGAACCTAAGCCGGGCATCCCTCCCACCCCGGTCCATTTGGCAGACGTCATCATGCAGATGCGGTCCGACCATATCCGGGCGATTCTGGTGGAGCCCTACCAGAACCGCAAAACCGCCCAGACAGTCGCCGCCGAAACCGGGGCGGCCGCAGTCGATGTTTCGCAGTTCCCAGGCGGCGTCAAAGGGACCGAGGCGGGTTACATCGAGTTGGTGGATTACAACGTCAACGCCCTCGCCCAGGCCCTTGGCGCGAGCAAAACCGCCGACTCCAAAATCTCTGCCCAATGATCCAAGAACTCCTGTTCCGCCCCTGGCCCCTGATCGCCTGCCTGCTCCTGCCGGGAATTCTCGTCTATTACGGCCTGCATATCGTTCGGCGCGAAGTCATCTTCGTTGACCTCGCCCTCGCCCAGGTCGCTGCCCTCGGCATCTGCGTCGCCCTCCGCCTCGGCCATGAGCCCCACGAATGGGTTACCTATGCCTGGTCGCTGGGCTTCACCTTTGTGGGCGCGGCAATCTTCACCCTCACCCGCACCCGGGACCGCCGCGTGCCTCAGGAAGCGCTCATCGGCATTGTTTATGTCGTGACCGCCGCGGCCGCCATCCTCATCCTCAGCCAAACCGCCGAGGGCGCCGAGGAACTCAAACGCACCATGGTCGGCGACATCCTCTTGGTCACCCCGGGTGAAGTCCTCCGCGCTTTTGGCCTCTATGCGGTGATCGGGATCATCCACTTCATTTTCCGCCGGCGGTTCTTGCTCATTTCTTTCGAGCCGGAGCGCGCCGCCTCCGAGGGCGTTTCAGTTCGCGCCTGGGATTTCCTGTTCTACGCGTTGTTTGGGTTCGTGGTCACGAGCTTCGTGCATATCGGCGGAGTACTCATGATCTTCAGCTATTTAATCGTGCCGGCCGTCTGCGCCAACCTGTCCGTTCACGGTCTCGGACCCCGGATGCTCGTGGGTTGGCTGGTCGCCACTCTCGCCAGCGTCGCCGGACTTTGCTTCTCCTACGATCGCGATTTCCCAATGGGCGCGTCGATCGTCTGCGCGCTGGGGCTCGCCTTGCTGTTGGTTGGCGTCGTCGCCGGAATCTTGCGCCGCCAAAAACCGGCCAAAACTCCCCAGCTCGCCGCCCTTCCTTCCGAATTCAAAAGGCGTTAGGCAAAGCTCTCTCCGAACCGGGCTTTCCTGCTTCGACCCCCAATCCACGTGTTCGTTCTCCCTCTCCTCCTCTGGAGGAGAGGGCTGGGGAGAGGAGGCCCTTGGTTTCTTCCAAAGACAGGTTCATGGCGAGGGGACCCTTTCTCTCCTCCGAAGACGGGTTCACCGGAAAAGCCTCCCACATCCCGCAACCAGTCACGTTCTACGTCCTCAAGGCGACCCCGCCTGTGCCCGCGTCGGTTCACTATCCATGGTGCGGTCATCTACCCGGTACTTCTGGTGCATATACAGGTCGTCGGCAACCTGGAAGATCGCGATGGCGTCCTTCTCCAATTCGATTTCCGAGTCTGTGGGGGAGGGCAGATGCGTGACCACGACCTGCTTGGGGTTTCCCTCGTAGAACTCGACTGTTTTCATCAAACCGAGCACGACCATTCGATCCCGCGCCAGCAGGCCGATGTCGCGGTTGTGATTCAGCAACGCGCGGCCCTGTTCCGGCCGTGAGCTAAGCAGGTCGCGCCCGAGGAACACGCTGGCGTACGGCCGCCCGATCAGACCCAGGATTGTCGGCGGCACATCCAGCGAGCACCCGAGTTGTCCGATCCGGCCAGGCTTGTCCACGACCGCCGGCCCCGCGATCAACAGCGGGATCTCATAAGATTGGATCGGAATGCTCTGTTCCCCATAAACCCGGGCCCCGTGATCCGCCACTACCACGAAGATTGTATTTGTCCAAAACGCTTCCTTTCGTGCCGCCTTGAAAAACTCACCCAGTGCGTAGTCGGAATACTTGACTGCGTAGTCCCGTTCCCGCTTCTCCGGGTCTTCAGGGATGCGGCCCTTGGGATACGTGTACGGTTTGTGATTGGAGACCGACAGCGCCGTGGCCAGAAACGGTTGGCCGGTTTTGGAAAGTTCACGGCACTCCGCGATCGTTCGCTGGCACAGATCCTCGTCACAGACTCCCCAGATGGTCGTGAACGTCGGGTGCTCAAAGTGCTTCTGCTCGATGAAACGATCATACCCGTTGCGCACGGTAAACGAGCGCATGCCGTCGAAGATCCCTCGCCCGCCATAAAGGAAAACCGTCGCGTAACCGTCTCGTTTCAACACCCGGGCGATCGTCTCGACGTTGTCCGATAGGTCGCGTTTCACGATCGAGTCGCCCGGAAGCGGGGGAAACGACGAAAGCGCGCCTTCCATGCCGCGAACCGTCCGGTTCCCGGAGGCGTAAATATTGGTGAATAACAGACCCTCTTGTGCCGCCAATTTGTCCATCTCGGGCGTGAGCGTCGGCTCTTTGCGCCCCAGGCAGCCCCAAAATTCCGACCCCAGGCTCTCTTCCAGAAAAATGACCACATTCAGTCGCGGGCGGCCCGGGTCGCCTGTTACCTGCCGAAGGATCGAATTCGGTTCCTCCGCGAAGCGTGCTTTGGGTTCGGCCAGTAGTTTCCGCGCTCGGCGATAGGCTTCCTCTCGGGGAAGTGTTCTATAGAACGCGCCATATTCAAGATGGTGCGTCCACGCTGCCGCGAAGAATGAGATGTCTCCGTTGTTGGCGATTTCGTTCAGGGTCCGGTCGCTGCTCACCTGGGCGGGCCTGAGGCGAATCGGGGAGTCCATCACGCCGGTCAACGTGCCTGCTGTGAGCAGCAGCGGGATCAGCCACACCGGGAGAGCGATCACCGCGCCCCATTTCAAGAGCCGCGAGTTGGCGCTAAATGGTCGCTCCCACATCGCCGCAAAAACCTTGCGTGCCGCGATCACCCAGCCCAAAGCCAGCGCCAGGCATACCCCCAGCACTACCCCCACGTGATACGAATCCCAAATGTTAATCACCACTTCCTTCGGATACTGCAAATAATCGACCGCCACCGTGTTGAAACGCGACCTGAATTCCTCGAAGAAAAAGTATTCGACAAACAGCAGAAAAATCTCCCCGAACCAAAAAACCAGGCAGGCCGCCCAAAACAGGCGGCGATGCCATCGGCCGCGAAACCGCCGGTCGGGGAGGACGAACAGCCAAAAGAGCAGCGGAAGACTCAGCCAGCTCGCCGCCAGAAAATCGCGCCAGGTGCCGGTGAGGAAACCCAGCAGCGAATCCCTCACCGGAGCCGGCGTTGGGCGGAACGCGATAAAAAGCACCAGGCGCAGGATCAGCCAGCCGAACATCAGCGACAGGATCCAGAAGACCGCGAAACCATAGCGCGACCCGAGCCAATTTGACCTGCCTGGCAGTGCCTCTTGATCTAGCGATTGCATGCTGCCGGTGCGGGCAAGACAGTGGGGATTTTGTGGTCGCTCATGGCGCGCTTTCTTCGCTGGCCGGGCTGTGAGTTGGCAGTTTCATCACTCTATAATTTCATGAACCTGCGCCCAAGTAAACCAGTTCTCCTTCGCTGAACGCCGGCTGTGCGTGAACCCATTTTGGTATCGACGCCAGGGAATCGTTCGGTCAGTATCAGGTTGCCATGGAAGCAGACGAGGTGGCCATCAGCTTGTATCTGAAGAGTTACCCGGGGCAATTCGTCTCTGCGGCGGAGATTTGTCGGCGAGCCGGCACGAAGCGACGTTTCCGGAAACAACCTGATTGGGCGCTCCCAATCTTGAAACGGATGGTTGACGCCGGCTTGCTGGAATCAGATTCAACCGGCCATTACCGTCTTGCCCCAACGCAGGAGCGGGAGAGGAAGAAACGCCGCTGGGTTTCACCTCAGATCAGCAGGATACTCAAGCAAAGCGGCAAGACGTTCGACATCGTTTCCCCGGACGAAGACACCGGAAGTCCGGACCAGCACTATCGCGACTGATCCTTCGGCGCTGAACCATTCCGGTTTCGACCTGCCTGGCACGTCCGTTGCCTTGCGCCTCCGTGGTATGACATTGAACCTTCGTGGCCACCTCGGCTAGAGTCCACGCCCATGAACACCTTGACCCCGGACCCTGCACCCGCCCCGAAAGAGTTGGGCCCCACGCCTTCCGTCCCTCGCCTCGGCTCCATTGACGCTTACCGGGGCTTGGTCATGCTCCTGATGATGGCGGAGGTATTGAGTTTCTCACGCGTGTCCCAGGCGATCCCGGATAGTGGGTTTTGGCGTTTCCTGACGCACCATCAGAGCCATGTGCCTTGGATTGGATGTTCCCTTCATGACCTCATCCAACCCTCCTTCTCGTTCCTTGTCGGTGTCGCTCTCCCGTTTTCTCTCGCCAGCCGCGCGTTGCGCGGACAGTCGCGCCTCTGGATGACGGCGCACGCGTTTTGGCGCGCGTTGATCCTCATGCTGCTGGGAGTTTTTCTTCGCTCGCTCGACAGCTCACAAACCAATTGGACCTTTGAGGACACCCTCACCCAAATCGGCCTCGGCTATGGCGTCCTGTTCCTCCTCGGCTTCCGGCCCGTGCGCGACCAATGGATCGCCTTGGGCGTCATCCTGGTCGGCTATTGGGTCGCCTTCGCCCTTTACCCGCTGCCCGGCGCCGACTTTGATTATCAGCGCGTTGGTGTTTCAAAGGATTTCCCGCTCCTCACGGGCCTGTCCGCCCATTGGAACAAGAACTCGAACCTGGCCTGGGCCTTTGATACCTGGTTCCTGAACCTTTTCCCGCGCCAAAAGCCTTTCGTCTGCAACGGCGGCGGCTATGCCACACTCAGTTTCATCCCCACCCTCGGGACTATGATCGTTGGACTGATCGCCGGCGGCGTCCTGCGCGGTGGGCGGCCGGCCTGGCGCAAAGTGAAATGGCTGGCCGTTGCCGGCCTGGTTGGGCTCGTTTCAGGCGAGTTGGTCGGCTGGCTCGGGATTTGTCCCGTGGTGAAACGCATCTGGACTCCGAGTTGGGTTTTGTTCAGCGGTGGCTGGTGCTTTCTTTTGCTGGCGGGATTCTACGCGGCGATTGATGCCATCGGGAAGAAATCCTGGGCCTTTCCCTTGATTATTATCGGCATGAACTCAATTGCCGCTTACTGCATCGCGCACCTGTTCGACGGCTTTGTCCACAAGAATCTCACCACCCATCTCGGCGCCAAAGCATTCCAATTGTTCGGCGCCGCCTATGAGCCGCTCCTGCAC
>DATDCV010000338.1:0-8476 GCA_036524155.1 Verrucomicrobiia bacterium | reverse complement strand
CCGGGCGAATTTCCGGACACGCTCTCAGGGTCTGACCTCGACTCGGTAGAGAGTGCCGGCGCCGGGCGCGGGAGACTCGACCGGGAAGTTCATCGTGCCGGTGGCGCGTGGTCTGAGCAGGCCGGAAGCCGGGGTCCAGTTCTGTCCGTCGGAGCTGTGGAGGACGAGGTAGCCGCGACCGGCGACGGCGGACCAGGCGAGGTTGAGCGGGCCGTTTGGCGGTTGCTGGGCTGAGACTTTCAAATTGGACTGTGGGTCATTCGGGTTGGTCCCGGCGATAAACTCGGCATAGTCTGTCATGCCGTCCCCGTCCGTGTCGGTGAATTCGGTGCGGGTGGGAGAAACGGTGCCGAAGAAATTCGTTTCCCAGAGATCGGACATCCCGTTGTGGTTGGCGTCGGGGAAGGTGTAGGTGCCTTGGAAGGAAATCGTGGCATAGGAAGCGAGCGTGTTGGTCTGGGGCGCGGGGGTAAAGTAGTAAGGCACGTCGGCGAATTCGATAGTGTATTGGCCCGGCGGGGCGTTGGTGATAACGGTGCCGGCGCCCTTTGACTTCATATAGAGTGGGCCGCTCAAGACATAGGTTGCCTGGGCGAGGTTGTTCGAGATAACAATGGTTCCCGGGGCGATCGTTGAGACCGTGATGGACACGTCATCCACGAGCCATCCCGGCCGGGGCTGGGATTCCAGCGAGAACAGCACATAATGCCACGCCAGGTAGACGATCTGGCCAAGGTACGGCGTCAGATCGACTTTTTCTTCGACCCAACCGCCCGAGAAGTCGGAGAAGGCAGCGATCGGAATGGTGGTGGCGCTGTCGTTGACGACGACATCGACTTCGCCGCCGTGGATTATGTCGATTTGGTTAGGGTCGGAAAAATCGTACCAATGCCAGAAAGTGAGCGTGGCGAGATTGCCGTTGGTGAGGTAAATGGCGGGGCTGATCAGGAAGGACTCGACGAGGTCGACGGACTGGCCACCGAGGTTGCTGCCATAACAGTTGGGTGGCGAGTGGGCTTCAGTGACTTCCCCATTGTCCGGGACGCCCAGGGTCCATTCGGTTTGACTGCCCTCGGCAGTGTAAACGGTCCAGTCGTGGGCGCCGGAATCGAGATTATCCGACCAGGGTGGTTCCAGCGGGAGGAGAGTGCGGAACGTGTATAGCTTACCTTGATTGTCGTCGATGGCAGTGTTGCCCGCGAGATCGCGACTGACGACGCGGAAGTAATAGAGGCTGTTAGGTCCCAGGGCCGGGAGAGTTACGGCATGGAACGTGCCTGGAGTGCTATCATACGCCGACCGGTTGAGGAAACCGGGAGATTCTCCGAATTGCACCAGGGCGTCGGTGATTTCCGAGGTGTCCCAGTAAATGTAGGCCTGCTGGTAATCGGGGTCCGGGGTGATGTTGCTGATTCCAGGCGGCACCGTGTCAACGAGCGCCGCGGCACTGAGCGTGGTCGACGAGGCCGGATCAATGAAGCGCACCTGGACGGTGTCGTTGTTCCGGGCGCGGACCATGCCTGCCACTGGCGGGTTGGTGTCAGAGATCAAATCAAAAGATCCCGTGAACAGCCCCGGTTGCGAGGTTTCCAGGAGCGTAACCGAAAGGCTGTTGGTTTGAGTTGTGCTGAAGGCGGAGGCGTCCGCCGACCCCAGCCCGGCGAGGCTGGAATCGCCCAAACGGATCGTAACCCGGCCCGGCAGAGAATAGGCGGGGGAGTCGAGGGTAAGGCTGGGCAGCCCCGGCGCGCCCGGCGCGAGGAAGATGAGGATGTCGCGGAGGAGGCTGACGCGGTCGTTGACGCCGCCATTCATCGGCACCGCATCCAGCGGGAATGACAGGAACACGAGTCGTCCGGGCGCGGGCCGGCCGAGCCCCGGCCAGCAAAGGCCGACGTTGTCTCCGACGTCATTTTGCAGGATCGACATCGCGTTGGTGGAAGGGGTGATCGTGTCGGAGAGATCGGGCCCGAGGAGTCCCCCCCACAGGGTCTCGTATACCGAATAATCCATGACGACATCCATTCCCGCCGCCAACGGAGCTCCGGGGGTCCCGATGATTTGGGCCGCCCCGGTGCTGCCGGTTTCGTCGGTAAGGTAACTCTGCACCTGGAGAACGTTATGGATGAACCCGGTGGCGCCGGCGGTTTCCAGCCGGGACAGCACCTCCATGGAAGCAACAAAGAATCCGCCGCCGCTATGAACATAGTTGCTTATCGCCAATTGTTCGTCCGGGCTCCAAACACTGAAGAATTCCGAAACCCGCCAGATAACCGCCCGATAGGGCAACAAATTGGTCAGCGTTGGCGCCCCATGGACCGCGGTGTCCCACAGATCGTAGCTAACGCCGATCTGGTTGAGCGGGTCCGTGTACCCGCTGATGGGCGGCACTCCAAACAACTCGTCCTGGTATTCGTCCACCAGCAGAACCGTCGCGGTGGTTGGCGCTACGAAGGTAAAGAATGCCCCTGCGTTGTTATTGGTGGAAATGTTCCCCGCTTCATCGGCCGAGGCCACGAAGTAGTAATATGTTTTGCCAGGCACGAGGCGGCCGAAGTCAATGGAATGGGTGGTCGTGAGGTCCGGGTTCGAAAGCTCCGACGTGAGGCTGCTGAGGACCGGATTTGTGCCGTACCAGATAGTGGAGGTCGCCGGTTCATCGGAGGACCAGGAAACCGTAACCTGGCCGAAACTGCCGCTAGCCGAAACGCCGGTCAACACTGGGGGGACCAGGTCCGCAACGGCAGTGGCGAAGCGGCTGGCGCTAGCGGAGGCGTCGGAATAAATGACTTCGATACCATCGCCGTGGGCGATTTGCAGCCGCCCATCCGCCACCGCCGGTCCGGTGGCAGTAGCGATCGACCCTGTAAAAACGCCGCTGGGAGTCTGCGGCAAGAGGATGACGGATTCGGGCACGGTTTCAGTAGTGCTCTGGGCAAGAACATTGATGGAAGGACGTCCCGCTTGGTCAGTATCAATAACGACGATTCGGATCCGACTCGGCGCCGTGTAGCTGGCATGGTCGAGGCTGATGTAGCCGGTCGTGGGAGCGGCCACCGCGCCGGAAATGACGAGCGCAAAATCCTGGTCCACGGCGGCGGTGTCTTCGCGGGCATCCTGGACGATGTTGCGCGCGCGGACCCGGACGGTGTAGTCGCCTGGCAAAGGGTAGGAAAGGTTTACTCCCTCGACGTTGTTGATGGAATCGGCAGCAGGCGCGTTGGGGATGGACTCTCCGTCAACGAACTGGTTGCCTCGGTAAACACTGCCGTCCGGTGCGACCACCTCCAGGTCTAGATCGTTGACCAGGGCGGGGATCGCTCCCGGAAATCCCGGCACATCGGTATAGGCGAGGGTGACTCTTAGAGGCTGATCCGGCCCGGAGATCAGCACATGCCGTTCGAACACCTGGGAGTTTGTCAAAAGCACGGTCTGGTCGGTAAACAAGAAGGTCACCGCCGGGTCCAGCAATGGCAGCAAGTCCACGCGACCCCAGCCCTGGTCCATGTTTGGGACGGGGCTATTGCCGAACGATGGGTCGAGGGGAGTCGCGGAATTGATGAGAGCGGCTTTGACCAGGGCCGGCGAAGGGGTGGAGTTGTTATGGGAGCGGCGGTAGAACTGGACGAAGATCGCGGCCGCACCGGCGGCGTGTGGTCCGGCCTGGCTGGTGCCTCCCTGGTATTGGTACAACGAGTCGATCGGCGCCCAGGCGAATTCGTCGGTCGCGGACTGCGATTGCAGAGACGATATCCAGGTTCCGGGGGCGACGAGGTCGGGCTTGATGCGGCCGTCTTCACAGGGGCCGCGGCTGGAGAAATCAGCCATGAACTCAGGACCGTCCGCGTAGATCAGCAGATCGGGGCGATCATTTTCCGATGCGCCGGTAGCCAGCACGTTTTTGGCGACGGCCGGGCTGCCGATTGTCTGCACGCCCGGGCCGGCGTTGCCGGCCGAGAACTCGAGAATGTACGGCTGGTCTCCAAGCTTCAATGCATCGGCGTCGCGAACGAGTTCATCGAATTCCATCGCGCTGACGTCGTAGCGGCCCTGCGTGTCATCGCCCCAACTGTTGGAGCCGATGTCGGCGCCGGCGCGAGTGGCGTCGCGCGTGAGCCGTTCGAAGCTGGGCGGCAGTTCAGCGTTGCCGACTCCATCGAACATGCGCTGCGCGATAATGCTGGCCCCCGGCGCGACGCCCAGGCCGTAGAGAGCGCCGTTTTCGTCAACCTCGCCCGTGGCGCCGTTGCCGGCGACGATGCCGGCAACGTGGGTGCCATGACTGTGCTCGTCAGCGGCATCGGTCAAGGCGCCATACCAGAAGAAAGCTGGCGTGCGCCCCAGCAGGTCGGGATGCATGGTGGCGGCATCGCCATTGTTCAAACCTGAATCGGCAACGGCGACTTTGACGCCGGCGCCGTCGAAACCTAGCGTTTGCGGCAGGAGAGTGTGAAAGCCTCCGTCGCCCGCTACGATTTTCGAGGCCACTTCATCGACGAGCTTCATCCGCGGCGCAGACTCGACCCACAGCACGGAATCGGAATTGAGCAACGCTTGGAGCCTGCCGGGATTGAGTTGGCCACGGAGGATGGTTCCCGAGCGCAGGGTTGATGCCTGTTGAACCGTGCTTAATGAGGATCTGGCCGCGGCAATTTCAGCGGGGGCGGCGCGGGGCACGAGCAGAATGGTAACCGCCAGGGAATTGGTGCCGGGCGTCGTTTTGGCCTGCGATTGGGTCAGGAGGGCCCGGTGGATTTTATGCTCCGGGCGATAGACACCAACCCATTCGACGATTGGCAGCGCGGCCAGTTGACCCATGGGGACGTTGCGGAACCGGGCAACGAACGCGTCCTCGGGAACCGACTGAAGGAGATCTACGCCGAGGGCGGCAAGCTGAGCACGGGATTGCTGGCTGAGTGTCCCGTGGAACTGGACCAGGTAAAGACCGGAAACCGCAGCCGAAGAGGCGGCGGATTTGGCCGCCGCAACCGAATTGCCGGGAGAGGTTTGGATGAATTCATTCCGCAGACGAATAAGTTTGGCCTGGGCTTCGAACGCGGAGAGAGAAACCAGCAAGAGCGCGGCGAACAGACCACGGCGCACCCGCGCAGATAGGACGAACTTCACGTCATTAGATTAGTCGATGACGTGCGGGAAAACAAGTTCTAAACGACACGGGTTCCTGGTTCCCGAGGGGCCTTTCCTGAAGCAGGACCCAGGATGCAGACGGTCGTCCTTACCCGTCCGGGACGACGATTACCAGGTGCGAAGGCACTGTTGACAGCTCGCACCCGAACGATCTGGGGTTCGTCCGCCAGGCGGATGCGTTCGCAAAGGTGCTGGGGCCAATTTTGAGGAAAGCCACCGCAACACGGAGTCCCTGAGAAATCCGGTGGCTGGGGATTTTGGCGGGGCAGGGGAGAAACCTCGCGGCAGTGAGGTTCGGACGGCGGCTCAAACGGGCGGTCTTGCTGAATCCCTGCCTGTCCCTGCGGAATTGCCATCCGGTCCTACGCAGGCAAACTCCGGGGTCGGTGCTTTGAGCGTTAAAGCCAGGGCCGCACCCACCAGGAGCAGAATTGCCGAAATAGTAAACGATCGGCCGTATGCGCCGTAATGGTCGCGGACCCAGCCGCCGAGAATCGGGCCGAGAGTTCCGGCGACCCCGAAGGCGGAAAAGACGAATCCGTAGTTTACGCCCAGGTTGCGGACGCCGTAGAAATCGGCGGTCGCTGTGGGGAAGAGAGTGAAGATCGTGCCATAACAGAGCCCGGTGAAAGCCGAGGCAAAGAGGAGCAGCCAGGGGTTGGTGTAGTAACTGAAAAGAAACATATTGAGCGCCTGGAGCACGAAGGCCAGCACCATCGTCTTGGTGCGGCCAATGCGGTCGGACAGAAAGCCGCTAACCACGCGCCCGCCGGTGTTGAAAAGGGCGAGGATGGCGACTGGCAGGAAACCCCATTTCAGGCCCGCTTGCTCCTCGGCGATAGTCGCGATGTGGACGATGATCATGAGGCCCGCCGACGCGGCCAGCACAAACATGAACCACAGCCGATAGAATTGGCTGGTGCGGAGCATTTCGTGCCAATCCAGATCGGGCCGGGCAACAGCCGATGCCTTGACTGGGGCGGACAGGGAGTCCATTGCTCCACAAGCGACATAGCCGGGAGGCGGATTGGCCAGGAGTTGCGAGAACAGGGCCACAAGGATGGCGGAGCCGATGCCCAGGATGAGAAAGGTCTGTGGGATGCCCGTTTTCGCGAGCAGGAATTGGGTTAGAGGTGCGTTATAAACCGCCGCCAACCCGACGCCGCTGACGACGATGCCGGTGATGAGACCTTTCCTGGCCGGAGGAAACCACTTGATCGAAGGCGGTGTCGTGGCCGAATAACCCAAGCCGATGCCGATTCCGCCGATACCACCGAAGGAGATGGCCATCAGTAACGGTGTGTGAGCCATTGAGGAAGCCATGAGGCCCAGCCCGAACATGAACCCGCCGAGCATCGCCACGTAGCGCGGCCCGAGCTTATCCTGGGCCCGGCCGGCGAAGATCATCGTCAGGGCGAAGGAGATTGTCGAGACCGTGAAAGGCAGGGCGGCGTCGGTATTCGACCAATGCCAACGCGGGTCGCTCACCAGGGCCTTCTTAAACACGCCCCAGCCGTAAAGAGCCCCGAGAACCAGGTTGACGGAAAGTGCGGCAAGCACGACGACGCGGCCACGATTGAGCGCCGGTGTCGGTTGTAGCATGGGCCTACATTATGCGCGCGGAATGCCATGTCGAGAATGAATGAACTGATGTTACGGCTTGGGAAGTTGGTTCATGTTTAGGTACCCGCAGCCGTGATGATGATGAGTTTGACGAAGGGACAGGATACTCCAGGCCGTGTGGCGCTGGTAGGCCTTTTGAAGGTCTGCCAGCGCGAGAGCGCTACACGGCCGGTCAGCTACACCGCGTGATTTGCCGTCAGCGCGTGATTCGGTGTGTCACGGCGTGGTAGGTAGCGGTCGGAAAAACTTCCTGACTGGGATCGCCGTTGGCGTCGGCTATATACCCCGTGAGCTCGCTGACAATGTCTCCTTCTCCTGGACGGGAATACGTTACGGAAGAATTCTGCACGAACACCAAGGAAGGGCGGCCATTGATCAAGAGGTAAAACCGCCCCGTAAATGTGCCCGTGTTCTTCCCGGTCATGATCTGTTCGCCGATTTCCTCCGTGAAGCCACTGAACCCGGGTATTTGCGTCGACCAGATCTCCAGAACTTCAGGCGGAAAGATGTATTGGCACCGATACGTTCCGGATTTTCCAGAAGGGTTAGCGGCGAACGTCACGAGGCCTCGGGCGCCATTCTCAGCCGTGTTTGCAACCCATGCCCCTTCGATTTTGGATGCTGGCAGTGGGTCGTTGGTGCCAGCGAGAAACAACCCGGCCCCGCCAGCGAGCAGGACAGCCAGGAGGTACTTTTTGTAACGGTTAATACAGGTTTTCATCTCTCTTGCCTTTCGTTTTCCGGCGGTAACCGGTTTTCTTTTCAGGTTGTTGCGGCTCCCCCGCCTCTTTGCTTACGGGGCCATGAGCAACATCACGTTATCACCTTGTACACCGAACAAGTTCACCAAAAGGGACAGGCTTTTTGCGCGGACGAACAGAAACATTCAGGAACAGAGTTCGCGTCAATCTTCGTCCGCTGGTGGGATTCGGGTAACTCGCTTCCCTGCTATTCTGGCTAGGGTTGTTCGTTGGCAACGGGCTGCGTTGTGTCGACGGGTCGAGCGGAGC
This sequence comes from Verrucomicrobiia bacterium, assembly GCA_036524155.1. GTDB lineage: Bacteria > Verrucomicrobiota > Verrucomicrobiia > Limisphaerales > UBA8199 > DATDCV01. The sequence goes on along the minus strand of DATDCV010000338.1, from coordinate 695 downwards.
CGCTCGCACGGAGATGGGTGATAGGCAGAGGCATACAATGGTCTGCACGATAACCAGTATCAATGACCTTGGCACCAGCATCCGGAGTCTCGCGGGGCAGGCTAGTGTGACGCCCGCATTCATGATCGAAGGGGGCGCATTGGACGATCGAATTCGATGAAGCTCGGCCGAATGCCTTGACAATCTGGCGCCCACGAATGCGAGGGCTAAATTGGATTCACCAGCGTCGAACGCGGAAGAAGCGCTGAGTGCCACTGACTGTTGGATCCGTTAATGTGACCTCTTTTCCGGTGCCGGCGACCAACGGCAGGGCAGCCCAATTGGCATCCGCCCACGAGGCTTTGTATTCGAGGCGGTAAACACGGCCGCTCTGCGTGGGAATGGAAACACTGAAGCCGTTTGCGTCTAAGATCGGATAGCTCAGCGGCGCGCGGACCATCGGCGATCCGTTGCCGATAAGAGCCACATCGAAGCCGGCGCCAGCGTCTATGGCTATCGCATTTTTCAAGCCAACGGGGACGTTAGTGGCTACGCCACCCAGACCTCCCCAGGAAACCACGGTACCATCGGCGCGCAAGGCCAGGCTGTGCCAAAGACCCACTGCAATCGCCACGGCATTCGTCGCGCCTGGCGGGATATCGTTCGTGCGACCATCATAATCGTACCCAAACACGGTCCCGTCCTGGCGCAAAAAC
>DATDCV010000337.1:0-2728 GCA_036524155.1 Verrucomicrobiia bacterium | reverse complement strand
GCAATGGGGCTCGCCTGCGCCAATCACGTACGGCACGCAATTAGGCAGCGCGCAACTGAACGCCACGGCGAATGTTCCCGGCTCGTTCGTTTACACGCCCTCAGCGGGAACTCTCCTCCATGCCGGCAACGACCAACCGCTCACAGTTGTGTTCACACCGCAGGATCTGCAGAACTACTTACGCGTCACCAACGGAGTGACGATTGATGTTCTGCCCGCGCCGCTCTCGATTCGTGCTGATGACAAAACCAGGATGGCGGGTCAGCCGAACCCGCCTCTCACGGCCACCTTTACGGGCCTGGTCCCGGGAGACTTGCCGTCGAGCCTGGAGCGTCCTCCGACGTTGACTACCACCGCGACGATTGACAGCCCGCCGGGCAATTATCCGATTATCGTCAGCGGCGCGAGTGATCCCGATTACTCGATCACGCTCATCAACGGCACGCTAACCGTGACGCCTGTCTTGCCGCCGACCATCACGGTCCAACCGCGGAGTCAGACAAATTTTGTCTCCCAAACGGTCCAGTTCAGCGTTGAAGCCGCGGGTGCTCCTCCCCTCCGGTACCAGTGGTTGAAGGATGGCGGGCTGCTGCCCAACGCGACTAATGCCACACTCGTCCTCACGCAGGTGACGCTGAGTGACGCGGGGGTCTACCGGGTGATGGTGGCCAACCGTGCCGGTTCGGTGATGAGCGAGCCCGCACGCCTTGTTGTTCTGCCGCCGCACACGGGGCCGGGTAGCCTGGATCTCACTTTCCATCCTCGGTCTGGCCTGGATGGCTGGCGGTATGGCCTCGACTGCATCGATACTCAGCCAGATGGCAAGCTGCTGATCGGCGGCTATTTCACCAATTACAGCGGTGTGCCACGCAATAGTTTTGTTCGGCTCAACCCGGATGGCAGCCTTGATACCGACTTTGCTCCCCAACTAAGTACGCCCGAAGATTACCCTGCGGGCGTTACGGTGGTCGCCCTGCAACCAGACGGCAAAATTCTGATTGGAGGCTGGTTTGACAGCATCAACGGTACACCGCGCCGAAACTTCGCCCGCCTCCACCCCGATGGCCGGCTGGATGAAGGCTTCAGCGCAGTATTGGAGAACGGAACAGTCCAGGCAATCGCCCTGCAACGGGACGGGAAGATCCTGGTTGGAGGAAGCTTCGAGATTATTAACGGAACGGCCCGGCGGTTCCTGGCACGCCTCAATGGAGATGGCACGCTGGATGAGAGTTTTCAGCCTGCTCCCCTTGAAATCGGGGACGACTGGTACGTCAAGGCGCTGGGGCTGCAAAGCGACGGCAAGATCCTCGTGGCCGGACACATTTTTGATGTTCCGTGGGAGAGCTATCTCGGCGTCGCCCGCCTCCTGCCCGACGGCTCACTCGATGCCGAATTCCGGGAGCACGTGAAGGCGGACTATGCCGTGTTTTACCTGTTCGTCCAACCCGATGACAAAATCCTTATCGATAGCGGCGTAACAGCTTACGGCCGGCACTGCACGGGACCTTCACGTCTAAACGCTGATGGCACACTTGATACGACTTTCGTGCCGCCTCCGGATCTCAATTGGCGATGGACAATGGCTTCGGCTCCGGACGGCAAGATCCTGGTAGCCGGTTTTGACCACATCATCCAGCTAAACCCCAATGGGGCGATCAACACCCGGTTCATCACCAGCTTCTCCGGGGGAGCCGACAACCGCATCCTGTGCGTGGCGGTTCAACCAGATGGCCAGGTTTTGATCGAAGGCGACTTCACTGAAGTAAACGGGGTGGGCATGCCCGGTTTCGCCCGCCTCAACGGAGACATGGCGCCGCTCATTCTCAGCCAGCCGACAAACCAGGTTTGTCTTATCGGTGACACCGCTCTCTTCCAGGTTCGGGCCGTTGGGTCGCCGGAGCTGCGTTATCAATGGCGGAAGAACTCGGCTGACATTCCGGGAGAGACCAACGCGCAACTCAACCTGAGAGCAGTGCGGCTTGCCGACGCCGGCGTTTACCGGGTTGTCGTTTCCAATGGCTCCGGCAACACTTCCAGCGCCGACGCGAGTCTGACCGTTCTTCCCGCATCCGGTCAGGCAGGCAGCACCGATTTGACGTTCGATCCCACCCAGGCCGGCGGGCTAGTTGGCCTCGAAGGCGATGAAGGCTGCGTCTATCGCCTGGCGGTCCAACCGGATGGAAAAGTCATCGCCACCGGCAACTTCGTTGGCGCCAATGGCGTTCCGCGGCGCGATCTCGTCCGGCTGAACCCGGATGGCTCAACGGATCCGTCGTTTAATGCAACCATCACCCCCGGACGGATCGTCGATGCGATCGCGCTCCAGGCGAACGGCCAGATCCTGATTGCCGGTAACTTTGACCAGGTGAACCATCGACCGCGCCGCAACCTGGCGCGCCTCAACCCAGATGGCACCTTGGACGCTTCTTTCGCTCCGACCCTCGAGGGCGGAACTCACGACTTCGTCAAAGCGATCGTGGTGCAGCCGGACGGGAAGATTCTCGTGGGCGGGAATTTCAGCAGCGCCAACAGCCAGCCCCGGTATCACGTCGCCCGGCTCAACCCGGACGGGAGTGTTGACCCGACGTTCATCCCGGCGTTCCTGCCCCTTGGCGACAATTCACTCTTCGGTTGCCTCGCGTTGCAGCCTGACGGAAAGGTCCTGGTCGGGCACGAGAGCTGTAATGCCGCTGTCGCGCTGCGCCGTCTTAACTCAGATGGCACCCTG
>DATDCV010000336.1:0-14501 GCA_036524155.1 Verrucomicrobiia bacterium | reverse complement strand
CCATGACCGAGGCCGACACATGCCGCAAGTTCGTCGTCCCTCTCCTTCAAAAGGCCGGCTGGGATAACGACCCCCATTCCATCGCCGAGCAGCGCCACTTCACCGCCGGCCGCATTGTGTCCCAAGGCCAAACCGCCCGACGTCGCCCCGGGAAGCGCGCCGACTACCTCCTCCGCTACACCCGCGACCTGCCGCTCGCGGTGGTCGAAGCGAAAGCCGCTTACAAACACCCCGCCGACGGCCTCCAGCAGGCGAAGGAGTATGCCACCATCCTCGCCCTCCCATTCGCCTTTGCCACCAACGGTACCAGCATTATCGAATTCGATTTTCTCACGGGCAAAGAGAGTCAACTCGCCGATTTCCCAACCCCGGCGGACCTCTGGGCCCGGTACCGGCAAAAACAGCACCTCAACGACCCCGTCGCCGTCGAGCGGTTTCTCACCCCGTTTAACCTCAGCACCGGCAAGATCCCCCACTACTACCAGCGCATCGCCATCGACCGCGTCATCCAGGCCATCCTCGGCGGCCAACGCCGTGTACTTGTCACCATGGCCACCGGCACCGGCAAGACCGTCGTCGCCTTCCAAATCTGCTGGAAACTCTGGTCCTCCCGTTGGAATCGGCTGGTAGGGACGCGTTCCACCGCCACTCCATCGTCCTCTTCCTCCTCCTCGTCCTCGTCCTCGTCCTCCTCCTCGACCAAGCCACCACTCCATCACTCCACCTTTCGCAAACCCAGGATCCTCTACCTCGCCGACCGCAATTTCCTCGTGGACGATCCCAAGGACAAAACCTTCTCCGCCTTCGGCGATGCCCGCCACAAGATCGAGGGCGGGGTCGCGGTCCTGAGCCGCGAGCTCTACTTTGCCACCTATCAATCCATCGCCCGGGACGAGCGCCGGCCCGGCCTCTACAAAGAATTCCCCCGCGACTTCTTCGACCTGGTCATCGTGGACGAGTGCCATCGCGGCTCCGCCCGGGAGGAATCCAACTGGCGCGAAATCCTCGAGTGGTTCGAGCCCGCCTACCAGCTTGGCATGACCGCTACGCCGCTCCGCGACGAAAACCGCGACACCTATCTCTACTTCGGCAACCCGATTTACACGTACAGCCTCAAGCAGGGCATCGACGACGGTTTCCTCGCTCCCTACCGCGTCCACCGCATCGTGACCCAGTGGGATGCCGCCGGCTGGCGGCCCAGCAAAGACGACCTCGACCGCTACGGCCGCGAGATTCCCGACGAGGTTTATACCACCGGCGATTTCGAACGCCGCGTCGCGCTGCGCGCCCGCACCCAGGCCGTCGCCAGGCACCTGACTGATTTTCTCAAAAAGACCGACCGCTTCGCCAAGACCATCGTCTTCTGTGTGGACCAGGAGCACGCCTCCGAAATGCGCACCGCCCTCAACAACCTCAACGCTGACCTTGTCGGCGGCACCGTAGCGCAGGCGTCCTCGCCTGCGAGTCTCGGCACCGTCCCGGTGCCAGGAACGGGAACGCCGGTCGGGACGACCGGTGAACTCGCAGCCGCGACGGCTGCGCTACATGGCTACTCCGATTACGTCTGCCGCGTCACCGCCGACGAAGGCGACATCGGCCGCGGCCACATGCAACGCTTTCAGGACGTCGAAACCCGCACCCCGGTCATTCTCACCACGTCCCAGCTCCTGACCACCGGCCTCGATGCCCCCACCTGCCGCAACATCGTGCTGGTCCGCCTGGTCAACTCCATGGTCGAGTTCAAGCAGATCATCGGCCGCGGCACCCGCGTCCGCGACGATTACGGCAAACTCACCTTCAACATCCTCGATTACACCGGCACCGCCACGCGCAACTTCGCCGATCCTGCCTTCGACGGCGACCCCGCCTTCGCCACCCAGGAGGAAATTGACGAATACGGCAAGGTCAAAGACACCGAGGTCATCACGCCCGAGGAGCCAGAGTCCGAACCACCAACCGAAGGCGCCCTGGCGGACACCCTCTCCGCCTCGACCGGGGAGGGGGACGGGGTGAGGTGTCGAAAGTATTATTTTGATGGGGGCTCCGTCGAGATTGCCGCCGAACTGGTGCACGAGCTCGACGCCGACGGCAAACAACTCCGCGTCGTCAAGCTGACCGACTACACCGCCGAGAAGGTCCGCACCATCTGCACCGGCTTGGAAGACCTCCGCGCCCGCTGGGCCGACGCCACCGAGCGCGCCGAGATCATCGAACAACTGGCCGAACGCGGCATCGATTTCCAGACCGTCGCCGCCCAGGCCGGCAAGCCCGACGCCGACCCGTTCGACCTCCTCTGCCATCTCGCTTTCAACGCACCCGTCCTCACCCGCCGCCAGCGCGCAGACCGCCTGAAAAGCCAGCAACAGGCATTCTTCAACTATTATGGCGCCGACGCTCGCGAAATCCTGAACGACTTACTTGAAAAGTACGCCATCGACGGCGAACTCCAGTTCACCCTTCCCGACGTCCTGAAGGTCGCCCCCATCTGGCGCCACGGGAACGTGGCCGAAATCTGCCGGAAATTCGGTGGCCCCGACGAACTCCGAAACGCCGTCACCCAACTGCAGTCGCTGCTGTATGCCGCGTAGGCCGCCCAACTGTTACATCTTCGCCGGGCCAAATGGCGCGGGAAAGACCACGTTCGCTACCAAGTTCCTCCCCGTTTACGCGGACTGCCGCAATTTCGTTAACCCGGACCTGCTGGCCCGGGCCTTCTCGCCGTTCGACCCCGATGCCGGCATGTTGCGTGCAGGGCGCGCCGTGCTCGAGCGAATTGGGGAGTTCACCATAACCAGAACCGACTTTGCCTTTGAAACCACCTTGTCGGGACGCGCGTACGTGCCGCGGTTGCGGCGGGTGAAGAAAGTTGGTTTCCGGCTGCACATGTTCTATCTGTGGATTCCCAGCCCGGACCTGGCCTTGCTCCGGATTCGCGACCGGGTGGAGAGCGGCGGGCACAATGTCCCGGAGCACGACGTCCGGCGGCGCTTTGGGCGCACACGTTCCAACCTGTTCACCCTTTACCGGCCGCTGCTCGACACGCTCCACTTCTTCGACAACTCGTCCGACACACCGCGTTTGATTTTCAAAGACGACGCGGGCAGGATCACCATCAACGACGCCGCCCTTTACCAGCGGCTGCGGCAGGATTTGGCACCATGAAGAGACCGCACAAATTATCACTCACGCAAAAGGCGATGCGCGCCTTGATCGAGGCGGTTGCTGAAGTCGTGGAAGATCACCGCCGGCGGGCCAAGCCCCTGGCCGTCTGGCGCGACGGCAAAGCCGTCTGGATTTCCGCCATGGAAACCGGTGCGTTGCACGAAACGCAAACGCCCTATGGGCAAAGAGCCAAAAGATAAATGCTCTGCACTGAAGACATAGCCACGCTGGAAATGACCCTGGCCCTTGGCGGCCGACCTCCGGCCCGCTTCAGCCCTGAGCCTTTATCCTTTATCCTTTCCGGCCATCCCGCGCATTTCCCACCACGGCATCGTGAATGAAATCGTCGGCAATTTCGGTGGCGCAGGCCAACTCCGCACTGCCGGCAATCAACTTCAAACGCTGCCGTATGGGGCATAGACCTAATTACCTAAAATGAATGATCCACGTGGCTCAGTTTGGCGAAAATGGGATTTACACATCCATACTCCGGCGTCATTCAATTTCAAAGGACAGCGCTTTGCCGAAATGGATGCAGCCGAGCGAGACGCGACAGCGAAGCAGATTATTGAAAACATCAACAAAAGCCAAATAGCGGTCTTCGCGATCAACGATTATTGGACTTTCGATGGCTATTTTACTTTGCGTGCGGCGCAGCAAGCTGGGGCGTCGCTTCAAAAGACGGTTTTCCCGGCAATTGAGCTACGAATCGAATCCGCGTGTAAGCATCGGCTGAATATCCATTTGATCTTTTCAGATCAAGTTTCCGACCAGCAACTGAAAGATTTCAAATCGCACCTGAAGCTTAGGCTTACGGATCGTCCCCTCTCCGATGAAGCACTTGCGGATTTGGCAACAAAGATTGGGCCAGATAAAGCCAAAGAACATGGTGCTAAGGATGATTATTTCAAAGACCCGAATCAGTGTTATGTGGTCGGGGCGCAAATCGCAGAAATAACAAAGGCTTCATTTGAAGAGGCATTAGAGACCATTCCAAAAGAAATGCGATTGGTCATGCTGCCCTATGATTGTTACGGGGGAGCTGAAGCAATTGATTGGAAGAAACAGCCGATCGAAGACCAGTATTTCCTGACCTTAGCGGACATTATTGAGGAAAGAGATGGTGAAAACATTGACTTGTTCGCGGGTAGAAAAACCCCAGCGAATGAAAAATTCTTAGACAACTTTGTTTTTGCGATTGGTAAACGGCCCAAGCCATGCGTCTCTGGCAGTGATGGGCACTCGGTCGCGGATTTCCTGAATTGGCGAAAGGAAACTCGACACAAACAGACCTGGATAAAGGCAGACCCGACCTTCGAGGGGCTGCGCCAAATCACGTTTGAGCCTGTCGCAAGGGTTCGGGTTCAAGAAAATGACCCAACCAAAGCGTTTACCAAACCATTCTTTAACGGCATTACGATCAAAGCTCGCATTCCTGTTTTCGTTCCAAATCCCGCCTATGAAAGTCCGAGTTTTGATGCTCATCCTGAAATCCCGCTCAACTCAGACTTGGTTTGCATAATTGGGGGGCGAGGATCAGGGAAAAGTTGTTTGGTGGATTATTTGCGCAATTCGTTTGGTGGGAGTCCGCGAAAAGCAGAATACGTTTATTCCGAAGAGTTCACCATTGTCTTCAACAAAGATCTCGCAAGCACGATTGCACACAATGCTCAGGGAGGCGCAGAATTACCCTTTGTCTATATTTCCCAAAGCGAGGTGAAATCCAAAATCACCGAAGGAACGGTCGGTAACGAGATCAAACAGATGCTCGGGGTTCAGGAACTGGCCTTTGATTTGGATGTAGACACAAAGATTTCAGAACTGCTGGGCAACGTTTCGACTCATGAGAATTGGTTTGAACAAAAGAACGAAAAAGGCGAGATCATCAACGACGAGGAAGAAACAAAGCGCCAATTGGGCAGGTTTGAGAGTTTGCTGACGTCGATCACGACGGAGCAGAACAGGGAAAAACTGGAACGCTTTACCGCGAATGTCACGAGCGCTGCCACTTTGAAGGAGAAAGCAAAGAAGCTCACAGCATTTGCCGAAGAGCTGCGGGCGTTTCAGGTCAGAGCGAATACCACCGCTCAATCCCTGGATCAGCGAATTCCAAATATTGATTTCGGCACCCAGCTTGATGCTATCAAGAACTTGGCCGCTGAAATTGCGGAACAGGTCACAAAGTGTGAAGCAGACAATGAGAAGATTCGTGCTGACTTTGCACAAGTTTACACGGGAGATTTGGCTGGTCTGCTTCAAAACGCGGAATCTTACCGTAGCTCGATTGAAAAACTGCGCTTGCGGCTAACAGAAATCAACCGTGTCAAAGGGGAGCTTTCTACTGCGGTCACGGCACGAAAACGCATTCCAGTTCTTCTTCTCAAGGAGGTGAAACGTCAGAAAAAGGAGATTGATCGCAAATGGAAGCTGGTGCGCGAGGGCCAGACCGAGTGGGGTCAAGATCAGCGGTTGCTGATGAAGAAAATTCTCTCCGACAGAAAAATCACTCTCCAAGGCCGTATTGTATTCAAAGCGGAAATCTTCATGTCCAAGTTAAAGGAGGTCCTTAATCTTCGCTTTTTCAAACCAGCGAAAGACTCCAATGTGGAAGATAAAATCAGAGAAATCTTTCCGATAGTTGATCGTTACTCCTTTCTTACGTTTATGCGAGATCGCCTCCACGAGGTCGAAAAGGAAGAATTCGTTTTAGGTGATTTGGCGGCCCTGTTTTACGACCTTGGGCAAAGGTCGTCGTATTTGCTTGTTGAGCCACAGATTTCTTACTCCGGCAATCCGCTCGAAAGATTGTCGGTGGGCCAAAAGGGAACGGTTTATCTGTGTCTCAAACTGGCTACGCAAACGTTTTCTCAGCCTCTCATCTTTGATCAACCTGAAGACGATTTGGATAATGAATTCATCATTGCGGAGTTGGTAGGAATTTTTCGAGGTATTAAGCAGTTCCGGCAGGTGATTGTTGTTACTCACAATGCAAACCTCGTAGTAAACGCCGACGCAGAGCAAGTTATCGTGGCTCAGAACGACAGCGGAGTGTTGCGATATACCTCAGGCAGTTTGGAGAACGAGCCAACGAACAAAGCTATTCGCCGCATACTAGAAGGCGGCGACGAGGCATTTAGGAAGCGCGAACTGCGCTATAACCTTCCAGAATAGATGGCCAAAAGCACTTCCCACCCCACCACCGCCGAATCCCTCGGAGTCCTACTAAATTGCGCGCGCGACATCATGCGCAAGGACAAGGGCAGTGGGGGCAAGGCTAAAGGCTAAAGGCTAAATGAATGAGAAACCTCAAGATCTGAAGCCGAGGACAAAGACGTTCGCACTACGAGTCATTCGTATGTATTCCGGTCTGTCGAAAGGGGACACCGTCGCCCAGGTGTTGGGCAAGCAAGTCCTCCGCTCCGGCACCTCCGTCGGCGCAAATTACCGCGAAGCCTCCCGCAGCCGGTCCAAACCCGAATTCATTTCCAAGATTGGCGATTGCCTTAAGGAGATAGAGGAAACCGAATACTGGCTCGAACTGCTTGTGGACGGCGGCTCCGTAGCGCCAGCGAAGATGGCCGACCTGCTCGATGAAACCCGCCAGCTAAACGCCATCCTCACCACAATCGCGAAGCGCTCCAAGGATTGCCCCTGAGTTTTATCCTTTAGCCTTTATACTTTATCCTTCTCATGCAAACCACCGCACAGTCACTTGGATCTCTCTTGAAGAGCGCCCGGGACATAATGAGGAAAGATAAAGGTTTGAACGGCGACCTCGACCGCTTGCCGATGCTCACCTGGGTTATGTTCCTGAAGTTCCTGGACGACCTCGAAATTCAGCGCGAAGGCGAGACCCAGCTCTCCGGGAAAAAGTTCAAGCCCGCTATCGAACCGCCGTACCGCTGGCGCGATTGGGCCGCGAAGTCCGACGGCATTACTGGCGACGAGCTGCTGGCTTTCATCAACAACGAGGAAACCACCCGCCCTGACGGCAAAAAGGGCGCCGGCCTCTTCCGCTACCTCCGCACCCTCACCAGCTCGAATGGCGACGATCGCCGTGATGTCATCGCCACCGTGTTCAAGGGCGTGCAGAGCCGGATGGCCAGTGGTTACCTGCTGCGCGACGTCATCAACAAGCTGAACGGCATCCACTTCACCTCCAGCGATGAGCTGCACACCCTGGGCGCACTGTACGAATCCATGCTTCGCGAGATGCGCGACGCCGCCGGCGATTCCGGCGAGTTCTACACCCCACGCGCTGTGGTCCGCTTCATGGTCACGGTCACAGACCCCCGCCTGGGGGAGACCCTACTCGACCCCGCCAGCGGGACCGGAGGCTTCCTGGTCGAAGCCTACAATCACCTCAGTAAACAGGTGAAGACCGTGGCGGACCGCAAAGTCCTGCAGGAGAAATCCATCTTCGGCTGCGAACCCAAGACATTGCCGTACCTGCTCTGCCAGATGAACCTCCTGTTGCACGGCCTCGACGCCCCGCAGATTGACCCCGGCAACTCCCTCCGCCACAAGCTCACCGACATCGGCGAGAAAGACCGCGTGGACGTCATCCTCACCAACCCGCCCTTTGGCGGCGAGGAAGAGAAGGGCATCCAGGGCAATTTCCCGGAAGACAAGCAGACCTCCGAAACCGCGCTCCTATTCCTCCAGCTCATCATGCGAAAGCTCCGCCGGGGCCGTTCCCCTCTCCTCGGGGAGAGGGGTAGGGGTGAGGGGGAATTTTCTGCTCCGTGCGCCCGCGCCGCGGTGGTCGTCCCCAACGGCACCCTCTTTGGCGACGGCGTCTGCGCCCGTATCAAAGAGGAACTCCTCAAGGAATTCAACCTCCACACCATCGTCCGCCTGCCCAACGGTGTTTTCGCCCCCTACACCAGCATCCCAACCAATATCCTATTCTTCGACCGCTCCGGCCCCACGCGCGAAGTCTGGTACTACGAACAGCCGCTCCCGGAGGGCAAAAAGAACTACACCAAAACCGCCCCCATCCAGTTCGAGGAGTTCGCCGACTGCATCAAATGGTGGCCCAAACGAAAAGAAAACGCCCAGGCCTGGAAAGTCCCCGCCGCCGAGTTGCTAGCCTCCGGCTGCAATCTCGACCGCAAGAACCCGCGCACCAAAGAAGACATCACCCACCTCCCGCCGGAGCAGCTCGCCGCTGGCATCCTCCAAAAAGAGCAGCGCATCGCGGAGATCATGGGCAATATCCAAAAGCTGCTTAACAAATAGGTCCTATATGACGAATTCTTCAAAACCCGAGAAGCAGCCGGGCTTAATCCCGGCGCACGGGGGCTATCGGGAGTTGAAGTCCTACCAGATGGCGGAGATCGTGTATGACGCTACGGTGAAATTCTGTGACCGGTTCATTGACCCCAGGTCCCGCACGCATGACCAGATGGTGCAGGCGGCGCGGAGCGGAGACAAAAACATAGCCGAGGGCAGCCAGGTAAGCGGCACCTCGAAGAAGATCGAGTTGAAACTGGTGGGCATCGCCCGGGGGAGCCTCGAGGAGCTGCTGGGCGATTATAAGGACTTCCTGCGGCAGCGTGGACTGGGCGAGTGGGGCAAGAACCATCCGATGTCCGGTGTGGTCCGACGCCTGGCCTACGCCAAAAATCGGTCCTATAAGACCTATTCTTCATACATCGAAAACGCCCCGCCCGAAGTCGCCGCGAACTCCATGTTGTGTCTGATCCATCAAACCAACTACCTGCTGGACCAGCAGCTTAGGCAGTTGGAGCAAGCCTTTTTGGAGGAGGGCGGTTTTACCGAGCGGCTCTACAATGCCCGCCAGCAGGCCCGGCAACGCCAGCATTCGTCCTCCCCGTCTTATTCTTCTGTCCCACCAAAGAACGCGCCCGGCCCGAAACCCGGCACAACACCATGACCAAACCATGGCCAACTGTGCGGCTGGGCGAAGTGCTGCGCCAACGAAGAGAGTTCGTCACCATCGACGATCTTACTAACTACAAGCGTCCGCGCGTCCAGCTTCACGTCCAGGGTATCGTGCTCCGGGACGAGGTGCCCGGGGCCCTCATCAAGACGAAGACGCAGCAAGTCTGCCTCACAGGCGAATTCCTCGTCGCCGAAATCGACGCCAAGGTTGGCGGTTTCGGTATCGTGCCCGAATCACTAGACGGCTCGATAGTTAGCAGCCACTACTTCCTATTCGTGATCGACGAGGCAAAACTCGACCCAAGATTCCTCGCCTTCTTCATCCGCACCCCAGCGTTTCGCGAGCAAGTGGCTGCGCAAGGATCCACCAACTATGCAGCCATCCGCCCAGCTCACGTCCTCGGCTACGAAATCCCCCTCCCGCCCCTCGCCGAGCAGCGCCGCATCGTCGCCCGAATCGAGGAACTCGCCGCCCAAATCCACGAAGCCCGCTCCCTCCGCCACCAAGCCGCCGAGGAGACAGATGCTCTGCTCGTCTCCGCGCAGTCCGCCCTCACGAGGCCCCAACATGCCGACGCCGCGACAGTCGAGGCGCTAGCTGGCAAAGACGGACTGCGGAATGGCAAGTCGGTCAAATCAACCGGGAGCGAGTCTGAAATAAGGTGCCTAACCCTTTCATCCATGCGGAATGGCCGGATCGACACGCGCGACAACAAGCCCGTTCCCATGTCGCGCGAAGAGGCCCAGGCATTTCAGGTTCGACCCGGCCAGGTCTACGTAGTGCGCGGCAACGGCAGCAAAGACCTCTGCGGTTGTGCCGGCATGATCTCCGGCGCCGCCGAAGGTGTTATCTTTCCAGACCTTTTCATCCAAGTATCACTCCCACAAGATCGAATGTTGCCTGAGTTCTTTGTTGCAGCGTGGAACTCGTCCGCTACGCGCACGGCAATCGAGGAGAAAGCCAAAACGACCTCAGGGATCTGGAAGATCAACCAGGGCCACATCCTCACAACCCAAATCCCTGTGCCCCCGCTCCCCGAGCAACGCCGCATCGTCGCCGAACTCGACGCACTCCAAGCCCAGGTAACCGCCCTCAAGCGCCTCCAAGCCGAAACCGCCGCCGAACTCGACGCCCTCCTCCCCGCCATTTTGGACCGCGCTTTCAAAGGAAATTTATGACCACAGATGCAGCCATCCGGATGAATTACATCTTTGTTGATTACGAGAACGTTCAGGAAGTGGATCTCGATCTCATCGCCGGCAAGGCCGTGAAAGTGTTTCTGGTGGTTGGTCAGCGGCGGAAGACGCTCCCATCCCTTCTGGCCAGGCAAATCCTCCACTACCATGATCAGGTGACGTGGATCGAATCGGAGGGAGCGACCACCAACGCTCTGGATTTGGTGCTTGCGTATCACGTCGGACTGCAGGCCAAGGCCGATCCAAAGGGTTATTTCCACATTCTCGCCAGGGACAAGGATTACGACGCGTTGATCATGCATTTGCGAGCGAACAACATCTTGGCCAGCCGGGATGATGCGTTTGCCAGTATCCCGGCGCTGGTCGCCATGAAGAGCCTCTCGTTGGAGGAGCGGGTCAAGTGGGTGGTCGGGCGCTTCCAGAAGAACAAAACGAGCCGGCCCAAGCGAAAGAAGTCATTATTGACGACTATCCACTCATTCTGCCGCAAAGAATTATCGGACGAGGAAATTCAGGAGATCGTGACGGCCATGGTCACCAAGAAACTGATCGAACTGCCGGCGCAAGGTGAAATTGTTTACCAGTTATGAGCGCCATTACCCTTCAGCCACTGATACCGGAGGTGGACACCCCAAAGCGCCTCCAAGCCGAGACCGCCGCCGAGCTCGACGCCTTCCTTCCCTCCATCTTGGATAAGGCCTTCAAGGGCGAACTATGAACCCCACCACCCCACTTCAGCCTTTAGCCCTCATCCTTCACCCTTCCGCGCCGCTCCCCGCCATTCTGGACAAAGCCTTCAAAAGGGAATTGTGAGCTGAGTCGTAAGCGTCTAAAGAACCACATCCACTGCCAGCTTGTTGTGTCGCCTTCAATTGCTCTGGCTGGAACAAGGACGGTGGATTGAACGTTCCTTGTAATAGCTTTAGATTAATCCACGGACACGTTCATTCATATGAACATCCCGATGACAAACAAGTTGGTCTCGCTTCGTGCCCTGCGGTGGTTGGCAAGGGTGTTGAGCATCCTCGTGGTGGGTGTCGTTCATTTGTTCGCCTTTGGGGAAGGATTGAAATTGTCGCATGTTACCGCCCCCGAGTTGGTTTTATTCTTATTCTTCCCAATTGGAGTTTGTCTAGGGATGGCTCTGGCTTGGCGGTGGGAGGGTTTGGGCGGAGGCGTCACTGTTGCGAGTCTCGCCACCTTTAACATCTTTCTCTACCTCCTCGAACAAAAATCAAAATGAAAGCATTATTGCTCATTCCCGTCATCATCGTTGCCCAGATGACCTTGGCCGCCGCGCCGATCCAGCCGCTGGATTTTAGAGCGCCCGCGGGAATGCCGGACGCCGCGCAGGTTCTTTCGCCCGCCGACATTCAACTTGACGGCTGGCTGGGCGCGTGGGTCCTGGCCAGCGCCACCAATCGCCTCATGACGGCGGATTTGGAGCCGCTGCTGGCAGGATACCGCCACAAGCCGGGAGATGGTCCTTGGATTGGCGAAGCCATTGGCAAATGGCTGCACGCCGCCACACTGGCGTGGGCGTATACCGGAAACCCGGCCTTGTGCAAACGCCTTGACTATGCCGCGTCGGAACTGATCAAGGCCCAGGAAGCGAATGGCTATCTCGGAACCTACGTGCCGGAAAAACGTTTCGGGCTTCACGAAGGGGCGGAATGGGACGTTTGGTCGCACAAGTATTGCCTACTCGGGCTGTTGACCTACTACCAGTTCACCGGGAACGAGCCGGCGCTCAACGCCTGCCGCAAAGCGGCGGATTTGCTGCTGCGCACGTTTGGACCCGGCAAGAAGAGCATTTTGTCGGCGGGCACCCATGTAGGGATGGCGGCGACGAGCGTGCTGGAGCCGATGGTGTTGCTCTATCGCTGCACCGGGGATGAGCGTTACCTGGATTTCGCCCGCTACATCGTCAAGTCATGGGACGAGCCGAACGGGCCGAAGATCATTCAAACGCTGCTGACGGTGAAGCAGGTGAACAAGACCGCGAACGGCAAGGCTTACGAGCTGCTCTCCAATCTGGCCGGCTTGTGCGAGCTGGCGCGGGCCACAGGCGACCGGCAGTTGCTCAATCCGGTGCTCAACGCCTGGCAGGATATCGTCAGCAAGCGCCTCTACCTCACCGGCAGCGCCAGCCGGGCCGAAGTTTTTACGGGCGATTACGATCTGCCCAATCAACGCTCCGCGAAGATTTGTGAGACCTGCGTGACGGTGACGTGGATGCAGTTGAACCTGCAATTGCTGCGGCTGACCGGCGACGCGAAGTTCGCCAATCAGATTGAAACGACGCTTTACAACCACCTCGCCGCCGCGCAGAACCCGGACGGCGATGACTTGTGTCCCTATCCGCCGCTCGAGGGCTTCAAATACTACGAGTCCGGCATCAACTGTTGTCACTCCAGCGGCCCGCGCGGCATGGCGCTCGCGCCGCAGACAGCCTATTTAAAAGCCAAAGACAATGGCGAAGACGCGCTCCTGGTCAGCACCTTTGAAACTTCGTCCGTGACCACCGAACTCGGAGGGCAACCGGTGGCCGTCGCGCAGCAGAGCGAATTTCCCCTCAAGGGCGAGTCTTGGTTGAAGGTCAAGTCAGGCAAACCGGCGCGTTTTGCCGTGCGCCTGCGCGTGCCGCCGTGGGCCTCGCCGCTCTCGGTGAAAGTGAATGGAACCTCGTTGGCCGTCGCCCAGAAGGATGGTTGGGCAGTGATCCTGGCCCGCGAATGGAGCAACGGTGATTCCATCGAACTGCTTTACAACCTGGGGCCGAAGCTGGTCTTGGGCGAACACAGCAATAGCGGCACAGCGGCCATGACTTGGGGGCCATTCGTGCTGGCCTATGACGAAAAGCGCAACCCCGGTTTGCCGAGCGCCCGTCGGGTGGGATTTCAGGAGAACAGCGTGCAGGCGCCTGGCAGTTTCGAGCCGGGCCAGTTTCTAGAGTTCTCAAGCCAACTGCGCACACCTTCCCAGGGGCTGGTGAAGGCGGCGTTGGCGCCGTTCGCGGATGCCGGCCGGGACCGAGGTGCTTACCGTGTTTGGCTGACCACCCCGGGTGTGGCGCTGGCGGCTCCAAAGGCGGACCTGACCGAAGGCCGGGAAAGCCGATCGCGCGAATGCATACTGAGAGACCTGCAAGGCTCCATCAACGACGGCGACACGGGTTCTTTGGTGGTGACTTATGACGGCCAAAAGGCGGATGAAGATTGGTTTGCGGTGACGGTGGCCGAGCCGATCGAGGTCAAGCGCGTGACCTTCGTCCATGGCAAGACATTCCACGATGGCGGTTGGTTTGATGCCAGCGTCGGTCCGCCGCAGGTTCAAGCCCAGATGACGCAAGGGGGCAAGTGGGTAACCGTGGGCGTGCTGAAAGATTATCCGGCGACCACCGCGACCAGCCCAGCCGGTCTGACGGGCGCTGAACGCTTTACGTGCCAACTGCCCCAAACCACCAAGGTCTTTGGCGTGCGGGTGCTCGGCAAGCCGGCGTCGGGTGATTATCCGCAAGCTGCCTTCTCCTCTTGCGGAGGGTTGCTTAGCGAGTAACCGGGCGCGGGTTCTCTGAATTTAGCAATTTAAGTCAGCGAACTTCCAAGAAAAGGCGAGGAGTTGGATTCTCCGTGCAAGCCTAGAGCTTTAAGCGGCCTTGACGCTTATTTTCTCCGTCGCTTTGGCCTTGGCCCACGCTGCCGGTGTAAACTCTTTGATCTGCGTGATTTTGGCCGCAGGCAAACGCGTGAACAAATCCTTCAGATACTCGAAGGGATTGTTCCCGTGCCGCCGGCAACTGCCTAGCAAGGTGTAGATCACCGCGCTCCGTTCACCGGCTTCGGGATGGCCAATGAACAAAAAATTCTTTTTCCCGATTGCGCTTGGCCGAATCGAATTCTCGAAAAGGGGTCAGTTAATTAGATTGTAATATAGGCCACACGAAGCGACGGAGACAATCATGGATCGCCCGTCGTGGCACTGATCAACAGAACAACGTTGGCCGTTCCGGTTTTCTTTCCCTTCGCTTCCGGTTTTAGCGCGGGTTGAGATCGCTTCTACAGGCCAGCCTATTCGGTTTCACCCGCGTCCAATCGTGTCGCTTTCCATTCTCTACGTGCTGGGACGCTTGGGACGCCCTGGGACGGTCGTGGGACGCTCGCAAAGGTGAGAATCGCCCGTATTTACCGGCCTTGGGACGGTGGGACGGCTGTTCACCCCCAAGCCACCCCCCC
>DATDCV010000335.1:0-4033 GCA_036524155.1 Verrucomicrobiia bacterium | reverse complement strand
AGCCCTTCTCCATGGACGAACTCCGCCAGGCCGTCTCCAACATCATCACCAAACGTCAAGCCCTCTCCCCATCCGCCCCGGACACCCCCGCCCAACAGAACCACAAACACAAGAGTTCCGTTTAGCGTCCCGTCATCCATAACACGAAATCGAAGAACTAATATGAAAAATGTCTCAGGAAGATTCCTCACCACCGCGGCTTTGGCTGTCGCATGTCTGTTGCCCGTCGCCACGCCAGCGAATCAGGGACATCACCAATCCGGCATCGTCGGGCGGGTACAAGTCGAGCAAGTCCGCTTGCCCCATTTTTGGCAAGTCAGAGTGGCCACGGCGGCATTCAAGCTGGTCGAGGATATTCAGACCGATGAGGACGGCCGCTTCACAGTGAACCTCAAGGCGGGCGTTTACCACCCGGCGCCGTTTCTCGCCGGTGAAGGGGGCGGCGTGCTGGTGGGGCCTTCTGTTCAGGTGTCGGTTGAAAAGAAGGACTTCACGGTAGTGGAGCTGTCGCTTGTTTTCGGCCCGATGTGACACCCCCGCACGGACACCTCCGAACATGTCTGTTTCGCCAACGACCAGCTCGCCATCCGCTTCATCGAAGAGGTCGACTTCGATTACTGCACGGTACCCCCGATTGCAATTAACCAGGCTTGCGGCAGCACCCGCGAATGTTTACACTGCCGGCGACTCCAGAAACATAGGCAAACAGCGGTACGCCTCCGTTTTATGAACTCGGAAAACGACGTGACAACGGAGAGTCAACTCGCTTCCAGCAAGCGGTTTGACCACGACCTCGGAATCCCTCACACACCACCAGATACGGCCTCTCCTCCGAGCGTCGGAGCTGACGGCCGGCACGATGCTCCGCAGCACCCGGCATCGCAAATAAAGGTCGGCAAACGGCCGACGCTGTTGAACGGCAAGGAAGTCGAGGTTTTCACCATGACAATGGGGACGGAAACCATCGAACTACTACCGTTGAAGAACTGGGGACAACTGGACCTGTACAAATGGAGGGTGCGCGGCAAGCTGCCGGGAACGCCGGCCGGCCTGGAAATCACGGTCGACCATGTGAAGCTGCTCGGTGAGACGGTCCTCCCCAAGGACCCGGAGGGCTGCACGAAGCTCGAACGGCTGTTCGGCGAATGGCTGGCGATGGAGAAAGAGTCGCTGGAATTGGCGAAGAAAAAGGCGCAGCCCAAAGCGACTTCAGCATCACCGGAGGCCGCATTGCCGCCGGAGCAACAGGCCATGCAGTTCCAGGTGGAAATGGACAGGGAAGAACAGGTTCATATCCATTGCGTAAAGGGGAAAGAAAGGCTGGCGAGTATTGGCTTGAACGCACCGGGATTTCAGAGCCTGGTTAGCCAGGGTTTAATGCGCAAACCTCATACGCTGAAGACTGGCGCGCTGCACGACTGGGTCGAACTGGACGGCGTGCTGTTTAGCTTCGAGAAGGGCAACAATGACACTGCGAAACTGCTCGCGGCGCTGAACGCTTCCTATTTGCCGGCGGCCAACCTCGGCTCAGGCAAGGAAGTGGTGGTCTACGCGAACTCTGCGTCTTCCACCGGCTTTGATATTCAGTTCCCCGCCAAGGCGGGCGGCGTGCTGGAAAGCCGCCGGCGCCCGTTGAGCGAGGATTCTCTGGAACTGCTGCAAGACCCTGACCATTGCGGACTGTTGCAGAAAGGCCTCCTGATCAAGCTGACGCGGCCAACGCTTATCTTCAAGCAAAAGACTGCCGAAGGCAGTGAGCGTTACCTCGAACGCTGTGAGGCAAACCTGGTGCGGGTTTCCGACGAGGACGGTGACCAAAAGGTCATCGATCTAAGCCAGCCGGTGAACTATATGCATCTCAACGCGGCGGAACTCACCGCGGTCTTCAACCACCCAACAATCAACCGCCACAGCCGAGCAACGCCGCCACCGAGCGCGCCGATCCCAGTTCAGCCGAAAGAAGAGAAGCCAGCCGCTCAGCGAATTGACCCGCAAGCCGCGATTCCGAGTTCGCAGGTTGTCAATGCAACCGCCGGCGAACGAGGCCAGCCCGCCCTCTCTGTGGGCGCGCCCCCCTCGTCCCCGTCCTCGGAGAGCCCCGTGCCCGCGATCCTGATCGCGAAACAGCAAAACCCCACCCCTCCCCTGCCCTCCCCTCCCATCCGCGACCTGGCGGAGGAAAAGGTAACTCGCACCGTGGGTTCGGAGGCTCAAAGCACGGCCACGCCGTCGATAAGTCCTGGCACCGCCGTTACTCAGGCCGATCAGGGCGAAAAACCTACGCCGGCGATCATCGCGGCATCTGAACCCAAGCAGCCGCCGAACCTGTGGCTCAGGCCAATTCTGGAGGAACAGCCAATGCGATATGATTGGCTTACCTGCCTGGTTTACGGGAGGATCGCCGCCCGGGTCGGGGATTCGCGCGAAGGCAAACTGACGGGGGAAACTTGCTGGTACATAAAACTGAGCGACGCGGAAGATCCGTCTGACCCTGGGTTCCAAGGGATCTTCCTTTCCGCAAAGGGCGGTTTCGGGTTCCTGAGCAAAGGACATCTGGTCCGGTTCGAGAATGGGAGCGTATCAATCGGGTTGAAGGAGTCAGCACTGACAGGAGCCGGAGTACGACTCCTGGCGGTAGGGATGGACATTGAGGGCCGTTTTGTGTTTATCGTGAGCGATGAGTACCAATCAAGATTCGGCACGCCGAAATCGAGGGCGGCCGAGGAACTGGTTCACCTCAAAGAGGAGGGAGCGGTAGTGATGAGTATCAAGGACTGCCTTGAAAGCGCTGTTCCGCTTGAATTCGTCTGGACTGCCCCGGCGGTGCAAGCCGACCCGACGAATCCACAAGCCACGGAGACCACAAGACAGAGGGGCGGCGAATGATGAAAGCTCCGCTCGGCGCGTGTTACGGGCTTGTCCTGTGGTTTCTGGCGGCGAACACAACTATGGCGGCCCCTCCGAGCCCCGCCCACCTGGCTGATTACGATGCCGAACTCCGCGGGCCTGACGGGCGAGTGGATACCGGGACTCTGGTGGCCCGTTTGAAAGAACTGGGCGTCGGCACTTATTATTGGCTGGTATGGCATGCGGAGACGGATTGGGATGATTTGAAGCTGTTCCTCCCGAAAGCGCGCCAGGCAAATATCGAGGTGTGGGTGTACCTCGTGCCGCCTTCGGAGGGTTCAGGTACTGCCGGCCCGCCCTCAAAACCGTTTGGACTGGACTTCCACCGCTGGGCCGAGGAAATCGCCCGGCTGTCACTTCAGGAAACGAACCTCACGGGCTGGGTGATCGACGACTTTTGCGCGAACCACGCGCTGTTCACGCCCGCGTATCTGCGCCAGATGCAAGCCCGCGCGAAGAGCATCAACCGCCACTTGATGTTTCTCCCGTTGATGTATTTCAGTGAGATTAACGCCCGGTTCGCCGAGGACTATCAACCGGTGATCGATGGGGTCGTGGTAGCCTACTTGCAGGACCGGGAAGAGATTGAACGAACCTGGGCCTTCCTCAATGATGCCCCAATTCCCGCCGCGACTGATTTTGTATACCCATGGGACACTCCATCGCACGAGGGCGACTTCGTGATGGCCAGCCAGGCTGCCAAAGTGCAGGCTGGCGGCCGTTGTCGAATAGACTTTCGCGAGCGGGATGATTTCAACGGACCAACCGCCGGCTATCATTTCAAGCAGGTGCTCGTGGACAGCAAACCAGTATGGGAGGAAGATGTGGCCGGCGGGCCGACTGGCTGGCGCCAGATCCAGGTCGATGTCACGCAGGCGGTGCAAGGCCGAAGCAACGTCACGATCGCGTTCAGGCTGCTCGACAAAAGAGGCGTCAGCAACTTTGGCGTGCGCTGGCAACTGGACAAACTTCGTGCCGAGAACCTTCAGTTTGCGGCCGACTTGACAACACCGCAGGCGTGGGAAAAAGCTGCGAAAGGGCATTTCGAGACCGGCTTCGGAGAGCCCGCAACCGGAGGCAAGCGCCGGTTCCATGTCCCCTTTATCTCGATGACCGCCGGCGATGC
>DATDCV010000334.1:0-10361 GCA_036524155.1 Verrucomicrobiia bacterium | reverse complement strand
GTTGGACAGTACCCGGCGCAAAAGCTCACGTCAGAAAACATTATACCAACCTCTCCGCAACGATCTTGACGATTCCGGTCTACCCACGCCGAAAGAATCCAGGTTTCAGGCGCACGGTGATTTGTGCGGGATCCCGCCGGTGCTCGGCAAGGCGAAAATCGTGCGCCCTGTCCAGCGGTAATCCCGGCCGGGCACTCCGCTGCGCGCCGGAGCAGGCGAGGTGATCGTGGGGCGCGCAGCGCGGTGCGCGTCCACCGCGGTGCTCGCTAAAGATCAGGGGGCGCGTTTTACGAGAAGATTCGCGTTGCGCGTTCCGGACAAAGCATTAGGATTTCCGACCCTGTCCCGGCGGGCGGGACAGTGAACTTTGAATGAATACTTACAATATTGCAGTCATCGGCGGAGACGGCACCGGACCGGAAGTGGTTCGCGAAGCAGTCAAAGTTCTCGAGGTCGCCTCGAAGAAGTTTGGCCTGAAGCTGAATTACACCCATTACGACATCGGCGGCGACCGGTATCTAAAGACGGGAGAGATTCTGCCGGACAGCGTGCTGGCGGAGCTCCGGAAGTTCCCGGCGATTCTGCTCGGGGCGATCGGACATCCCGATGTGAAACCGGGGATTCTTGAAAAGGGCATCCTGCTGCGCACGCGGTTTGAGCTGGAGCAATATATCAATCTGCGGCCGGTGAAACTGTACGACGAGCGTTTTTGCCCGCTCAAAGACAAGAAACCCGAGCACATCGATTTTGTCGTCGTCCGGGAGAACAACGAAGGGCTTTATACGGGCGCCGGCGGATTTGTTTTCAAGGGAACGCCTAACGAGGTCGCGTTGCAGGAAAGCGTCAACACACGCCGGGGGGTGGAGCGGTGTTTGCGTTTTGCCTTCGATTACACGCGCAAGCGTAACAAGCACAAGAAGCTGATGCTTTGCGGCAAAACCAACGTGCTGACCTATGCGTTCGACCTCTGGGAGCGGGCGTTCAACGAAATCGGCGAGAAGGATTATAAGGATATCAAGCGCGACTACGCGCACGTGGACGCCACGACGATGTGGTTTGTGAAGAACCCCGAGTGGTTCGACGTGATCGTAACGGACAACATGTTTGGGGACATCATCACTGACCTGGGCGCGATGGTGCAGGGCGGCATGGGCATCGCGGCAGGCGGCAACATCAACCCGCAGGGCACCAGCATGTTCGAACCCATCGGCGGGAGCGCGCCCAAATACACCGGCCAGGGGGTTATTAACCCGCTCGCGGCCATCTGCGCCGGGCAGATGCTGCTCGATTTTCTTGGGGAAAGCGCCGCCGCGCAGGCAATTGAAACAGCGGTGATCAAGGTGGTGCGTGAAAAAGTGAAGAGCCTGGCCGCCGGGAAGATGGGTTACAGCACGACGCAAATCGGCGACCTGGTGGCGGCGACCCTTTAGAAAACAAGCTGGCACGGGGGTGTCGGCTCAGGCAATGTCGTGGCGGTTATGATGGCGTCGCCTGAGGCCAACGCGGATAATGCTTCTCCCGCCCGAGAACGACTCGAGGAATTGCTGGCGGAGATCAATGCGCTGGCCGCTCTGTTGAAATGGCGCGCAGGCCCGATCCAGTCCGGCGACGTGCCGCCCGCGACGCGTGCCGTGCTGCAAATCCTGCAACGCCGGGGCCAGATGGCCGTTCCGGCTCTGGCCCGCGCGCGTGGAACTTCGAGGCAGAATATCCAAACGATCATTAACCGGCTCGAGCAGGAGGGGTGGGTCGGTTTAGCCGGGAATCCTGCCCACAAACGGTCCGACCTTGTTTTCATCACGGAGAGCGGCGCGGCGATGCTGGAAAGCGGCGCGGCCCGCGAGGCGGAGATCGTGGATGCGGTGCTGGCGACGACGTCGCCGGCGGAGCTTGCAGCGGCGTGTCAATTGATTCGCCGGCTGCGCGACGTTTTGGGCGGAGCGCCTGTGACGGATGACGGCTCACGGCGTGAAGCAGAGGCCAGGCAGCCGAAGCCACCGAAACACGAAGCTGAACCTGCTGACCAGGAGTTGCCCGTGAGCCTGCTTTGAACTCAAGGACAGGCAAGAAGCCTGCGCTGCGAAGGGAGACGGCTAGGCCGCGGCGCGGCCTTGCTTGCGGCGGATTAACGGTTTGCTGGCGCCGGTGACGACTTCTTTGGTGATGGTTGCTTCGAGAATGTCGTCGCTGCCTGGGACATCGTACATCAGGTCGAGCATCAATCTCTCGAGGAGGCTCCGGAGAGCGCGAGCGCCAGTGCCCTTTTTGATCGCCTGAACGGCCAATTCGTTGAGGGCGTCGTTGGTGAACTCGAGTTCAACGCCTTCCATGGCCAGCAGCTTGGCGTATTGCTTTGTGAGCGCGTTTTTTGTGTCCGTCAGGATCGAGACAAGTTGCGACTGGCTCAGTTCGGAGAGGACGGTCACCATGGGCAGGCGGCCGATGAACTCGGGGATGAAACCGAACCCGAGCAAGTCTTCCGGCTCGACGAACTGGAGAGTTTCCTGGCGGCTGATGGACGAGATTTTCGCTTCCTCCCCGGCGGACCGGAACCCCATGACGTGCTTGCCCAGCCGCCGCTGGATGATGCGTTCGATGCCGACGAACGCGCCGCCGCAGATGAAAAGGATGTCGGCGGTGTCCACGCGGATGTATTCCTGCTGGGGATGCTTGCGGCCGCCCTGGGGCGGGACGTTGCAGACGGTGCCTTCGAGGATTTTGAGCAGGGCCTGCTGTACGCCCTCGCCCGACACGTCGCGCGTGATCGAGACGTTCTCGGTTTTCCGGGCGATTTTGTCGATCTCATCGATGTAGACGATTCCGCGCTGGGCGCGTTTGACATCGAACTCGGCATTCTGGAGCAGGCGCAAGACGATGTTTTCGACGTCCTCGCCGACATACCCGGCTTCAGTGAGTGTGGTAGCGTCCGCGATGGCAAACGGCACATCGAGGATCTGCGCGAGCGAGCGGGCCAGGAGCGTCTTGCCGGAGCCGGTTGGCCCGATCATCAGGATATTGCTCTTCTCGATCTCAACGTCGGCGTGAGGGCCCGGCGGCGCGGGAGCGGCGTCATCCTCCGGCGGCGTGGCGGGTTCCTGCAGGATGCGTTTGTAATGATTGTGGACGGCGACGGCGAGGGTCTTTTTGGCGTGTTCCTGGCCGACGCATTGGAGGTCGAGTTGCCGCTTGATTTCGGCCGGTTTGGGGACACTGACCTTTGGTTTTTGCTTGCGCGCCTGAGCGGAGAACTCTTTGTCGAGCACCTGCTTGCAGAGCAGGACGCAACTGTCGCATATATAAACGCCGGGACCCGCGATGAGCTTTCTCACCTCCGCGTGGGATTTGCCACAGAAACTGCAGAGGGTGATGTTGGCGGGTCTGGCCACAAATGTCTTCCGGTCACTGGACAACCGAACTGGTGACGGTGGCCAGGCCCGGGATCTCCTTGCGCGACTGCACCACTTCGTCTACCAGGCCATAGGCCTTGGCTTCTTCGGAGGACATGAAATTATCGCGGTCGCAATCTTTCTCGACCTGTTCGATGGATCGGCCGGTGTGCTTGGAGATGATGCTGTTGAGGCGTTGCTTGAGCTTTAGCATGTAGCGGACGCGGATCTCGACGTCGCTAGCGGCGCCTTCAGCTCCGCCGAGCACCTGGTGGATCATGATGTTGGAATTGGGGAGGGCGTAGCGTTTGCCCTTGGTGCCTCCGCACAGCAGCACTGCTCCCATGCTGGCGGCCTGGCCAATGCAATAGGTGTTCACGTCGCAGGTCAGGAATTGCATGGTGTCGTAAACCGCGAGTCCGGCGGTGACGCTGCCCCCGGGGGAATTGATGTAAAGATGAATGTCCTTCTTGGGGTCGGTCATCTGCAGAAACAGCAGTTGTGCGATGATGACATTGGCCACCATGTCGTCCACCGGCGTCCCGAGGAACACGATCCGGTCCACCAGCAAGCGGGAGTAAATGTCATACCCCCGTTCGCCGCGGCCGGTCTGTTCCACCACCATCGGCACTAAGAAATTATCCATAACGAGCATTATTCTCTGAGGGGCAACGTAGCGGAGCGGAATGCGCAGGTCAAGTTATGCTCCAGCCCCGTGGCTAAGGCGCGATGGCGAGGCGTAACCAGAGATGGCGAAATGCGCTGGCGAAGTCCTGAGGACATTGGGACATCCAGGTCGTCACGTCCGGAGGCGAAAACCAATCCCCGGTCTCGATTTCATCGGGGTGCAGGGTGAATGGTCCTTCCGCCGCGCACCGATAGACCCACACGTGCTCCTGGTCCGTCTCCGGGCCAGCCGCGATTTTGAACAGCCGTTCAAGAGGGGTGCGCAGGTCCAACCCGAGTTCTTCGGCCAGCTCACGCCGCGCGCACTCATCGTAGCCTTCGCCGCTGTCAACGTGACCAGACGCCGACGAATCCCATAATCCCGGCTGACGGTCTTTCTTCATCGATCGCTTTTGGAGAAAGACCTGGCGACGCGCGTTGAAGACCAACACGTGCACCGCCCGGTGCGTCAGGCCCAGCCGGTGCACTTCGCGGCGCGACAGGCGGCCGACCACCTCGTCTCGTTCGTTGACGACGTCGAAGATCTCGTCAGTCACGGCCTGAATCTCCGGCCAGGGTTTGGGTGAGTCCAATGAATTGTTCCAGGCTGACCGACTCGGCGCGGGCCTGCGGCGGCAGCCCGGCGCGTTGGAATGCATCGTCGAGGACGGGCCCCGGGAATTGCGCCTTCAGGAGCTTCAGCATCATCTTCCTCCGTTGCGAAAAGGCCTGTTTGACAATCTGGACAAACACTGGGCGGTGATTGGGCGCCAGCAGCGGGGCGGGGCGACGCACCAGGCATACGCAGGCTGAATCAACATCCGGCTCAGGGTAAAAGCAGGTCGCGGGGATCCTGGAAAGGAGGGAGGGCCGGTAGTTCAGTTGCACCAGCAAGGTCAGAACACCATAATCCGCGTCATCGGCTTTGGCGGCGAGGCGTCTAGCCACCTCGATCTGCAAGGTGGCTACGATGCGCCGCGGTCCTCGATCGCTTTGCGCCAGCTCAACGAGAATCGGTGACGCCACCGAGTAGGGGAGGTTGGAGACCATTTTCCAGTCACTCCAATCGCGGGGCTCGCGTTGGAGATAATCCAGCGCGTCGTCATGGAGCAAGTGCAGGACTGGCCTTCCGCCCATCGCTATTCTGTTTTGGTTCGGCGAATTCGTGTCCGGTTGTTCCTGCCTCCGCAGAGCCGCCGTTCTTTCCATTGGAGACAGGCAGGAAGCCTGTCCTGCGGGGAAGCGTTCTCGTAGAATCTCGAGCAGGCGGGCGTCTTTTTCGATCGCGAGGACTTCGCCGGCTGCTTTGAGCAGCAGCTCGGTCAAGGGTCCCAGGCCGGGACCGATTTCGAGAACCTTGTCTGTTTTCGTGAGTTCAGCCGCAGCGACGATCTTGCGGAGTTGGTTCTGGTCGTGGAGAAAATTTTGCCCGAGCGACTTTGTGAGACGAAGTCCGCTCTCGGATAAGAGCCGCCTTATTTCGGTGAGAGTCATCGAAGGGAAAACATCGTCAACCACAGCCAAGATCGTCCAGCACGGTGGCGAGGGCTTCGACCGCGTCCTGAAGCTGCCGGGGAGAGATCGTCAGCGGCGGGGTGAAGCTGATCACATTTGCGTGTTCGCCTTCAGGCAGAAAGATGTATCCCTGGTGCAGCAGCCGTTTGATGAGGGTCAGCGCGGCGTCGGTTGCTGGCTTGCCGGCGGAAGTGAGCAACTCGACGCCCGCAAGCAAGCCGAGGCCGCGAGATGAGCAGGTTGAAGTCTGCGTGATGTGCGAGAACAGGAGCGATGAGAGGTGCTCGCCGAGTCTGCGACTGCGTTCGATCAGTCCCCGGTTGCTCAATTCGCGAATTTGGGCGAGCGCCATCGCGCAGCCAACGGGATGGCCAAGGAATGTGCTGGTGTGTATCGCCTCGCCAGTCGACGGGAGCCAAGCGGCGTCCATCAAATCCGCGCGCCCGACGCAGGCTGAGAGCGGGAAGCCGCCGGTGAGCGCCTTCCCGAGGCAAATCAGGTCGGGCACCACCGCCGGGTGTTCGCAGGCGAACCAACGGCCAGTCCGGCCAAAGCCGGTGTAAATCTCGTCCAGGATCAACAAGGTGCCATGCTCGGTACACAAGCGGCGCAGCATCGGCAGAAACCGCGGGTCGGGAATATTGATCCCGCCCCGGACCTGGATCGGTTCGACGAGGATCGCGCCGATCTTTTTGGCGCGGAGCAGGCGGCGGATTTGCTTCTCAACCGTAAAACAGCCGTTCAGTTTGTCTGTGATCCTGTCGCGAGCTTTAGATAGAGACGGGCGGGATGCCTGTCCAACGGAGGGGAAAGGCACAAAGTATCCGAACTGGCCGAGTTGGCTGAGAAAGGGGCCGCGGAAATGGCCGCGGTGGGTGGCGTTAAGCGCGCCGTAACCGAGGCCGTGGTAAGCGCCTTCAAAGGCGATTACGCCGGGCTTGCCGGTCGCCAGCATGGCGGTTTTCAGAGCCGCCTCGACCGCCTCGAAGCCGGAGTTGCAGAAGATTGCCTTGCCGGAGCTGTGCGAACGCCACCGTTCGAATGTGATGCGGCTAAGCTCACGCGCCAAGCGCGCTTTAAGGGGGTGCGGGTGGACGTCGCCCATCGCGTGCAGAAGCTTTGCCATCTGTCGCTGACCGGCTTTTACCACGCGTGGATTGGCGTGGCCGGCCGCGGCGACTCCGAACGCTGCGGTGAGATCCAGGTATTTCCTGCCCTCGGCATCCCAAACATGAACGCCCCGGGCACGGTCCCACACAATCGGCCACGAACCGTCCGGTTCCTGGAAAGTGACATTGCGCGACTCGTAGGCGCGCAGGAGGGCCAGCGTTCGGCGGGTGTTGGTTCGAGCAACCACGGATGGACACGGATTAACACGGATGAGCGACGCAGTCCAGCGCGCCGAACTGGCCCCCGGCAGGTTTGAGCCTGTGTTCCGAAAGACTAGAGGTTTAAGACCGCTCTGAAAGCCGGAGGTTTGAAGCCGAACGTTTTACGATTTGACATTGCGCTCGGGCTGATATGAGCATTGCGAAAATCAACCACAATACAATTAACCATGAAGAAGAAATTAGCCATCGGACTGGCGACGTTGTTCTGGCCAGTATTCTTACTCTCAGCCGCCAACATCTACTGGGTGAGCTTCCATTCCGCTGACGACACGCCTTCGGCGAACGCGTCGACGGCCGGGTTTACCAATGCGCCGGACGCCGGCTACACACGGTTGTTGGCTGCCAATGGGCACACCGTGACCCGTTACCTCACCACCGCCACCCCGGACACTAATGTGTTGAATACCGCCGACCTGGTGATTCTGAGCCGTTCCAATCCCAGCGGCAATTTTCAGAACGAACCCAGTCCGGCGGATTGGAACGGCATCACGGCTCCCATGATGATCGTGAATGGGTATCTGACTCGGGGCAGCCGCCTGGGGATAACCACCGGCGACAGTGTGACCGACGCCAACAGCGACCCGATGCGTTTGCGGGTGATACAGCCCTCCCATCCGATGTTCTCGGGCATCGCGTTGGACGCCAACAATCTGATGGTCAACCCATACGCGCAGATCGTCATCTTCACCAATGCGACAACGGGGGTAACTAATGTGGAACGCGGCATCTCGGTGAACACTTCAGCGATTATCACGGGAGGAATGACACTCGCCACCGTGGGCGCCGGAGCGGCCGCCGGAGGCATGGTCATCGGCGAGTTCCCGCAGGGGCTCACCGCGCGCCAGACCAATTATCTGGGAAACAAACGGCTCGTTTTTTTCACTGGCAGCCGCGAGCACAGTGGCCTCACGGGCGAGGGCGCCGGTATCTTTGACCTGTTGCCGGATGGCCAGAAGTTGTTTCTAAATGCCGTCGATTACCTGCTCTCAAAAAGCGCGCCGCAGGTGAGCCTAACGCCGACACTCTTGACCAATTTATGGGATGGCGATACCTGGACGTTCGCTCCAACGGTGTTCGGCACCGACCCAATCTCCTACCAATGGTACAAGGATGAAGCGCCGATTGCCGGGGCGACCGGCCTGACATACGCCCTTCCCAGCCTGGTGGCGCAAGATGCCGGAGGGTACCATGTGGTGGCGACAAATCCGTATGGCAGTGCCACCAGCGCGGTCGCGCGGCTCGAGTTCGCCGTTCTGCCTTCGGCCAACATCACTAACGGCATCATTTCCTATTGGCCGCTCAATGAGGTCGTGGGAAACAAAACCGTTGATCTGGTCAGCGGTTACGACATGACGCTGGTGAACATGGGCCTGACCAATGTGGTTCCAGGCAAGTGGGGTAACGCCTTCCAGTTTGATAACGCGAGCCAGACGATCCTCCAGCGCATCGACCAGCCGGGCGAGGACCTCCCTATCTACAGCAAGTCTAACTTCACGGTGTCGCTCTGGGTGATGGGCGGTTACCAAACCGACCACCGCGTTTTCTCCGAAGCCTCCACCGCCCAAGGAAGCACCTTGTTTAATATCGGCACCGATAATCGCACAACCGGTTTCGACGCATCGGTTGACAACTATATCCGTAACGATTCCGGGGCGACCGCCGGTGACCACCGGCATTCGACAGCTCAAGTCTTCGACTATGCCAATTGGCATCACATCGCTTACGTGCACCGAGATATCGGCGGCGGGCAAATGAAGGCCTACCTGTTCATCGACGGCGCAAAGGATCCCGTCGTTCTCTATCCCATGAGACCGCTGACCCCGAATACCACCTCGATCGGGGGTATTCTGCGTGCCCAGGCTTCCGCTTGGTTCACCGGTAACATTGATGAAGTTGCGGTGTGGGACCGCGCCCTCACTCCGCAGGAAATCCAGATCCTGCAAGTGACTCAAGTCACCAACGCGCCCTCACGGCTGCAACCGCTCGCAATCAACTCGTTCAAGGCGGACCTGCCGGCCGTGGCTACGGGCGGATCCACAGTGTTGCGTTGGGACGTCAGCAAAGACGCAACCCAGGTCACGATTGACCAGGGGGTTGGTGATGTTACGAGCAAAACGGTTGTGGGCCTCGGCGCCACCTCAGTAACCTTGACGAACGACACCACTTACGTGCTTACGGTGAAGCGTGGGGTGGATACGCTGACCGCCACTACCACCGTTGCGGTCGTGGACGCCATAGCCCCCGGCTGGGCCCTACTCGACAACTTCGATCGGTACCCTGTCGGCCCGGTCTTTAGCACCGGGTACTGGATCGATCCCCGGGGGAACTCCGCTCAGATACTTGACTTTGGCGGGAACCGGGTTCTCAGGACCACGACGAGCGACAGCATTGTGTACCTTAACCTGCAGGATCTGACCATCCCGGAAGCAAGCGTCTGCAGTTTGTTCTTCCGCATCATCGTTACGAACGATTCTCCCGCGACAATTACCAACATTGTGGGTCTGACGGACAAGACGCAGCGGAATTATGGTGATGAATTCTCGAATATCGGGTCGGTATTGTATCCCACGTCAATGACGAACGACCTTGTTGGGATCATGACCAACGCCTGGTACCTCGGCGCCCGCAACTATCCCGGCGGCGGGATTAGCTACCCTCCAGAGCCGATCCAAACCAACACGGTCTACAATGTGTGGATTGATATCACCAATGCCACTATGGGAGTGCCCGACTACGCTTCGGACACGTTCTCGGTTTATACCCAAAAAGATGGCGCTGGGGCCCGCACACTTCTGTTCCAGGATTACGTCAGCGACCGCGACCTGTATGCCATCGACCCCGTTCTTGGCGGGATGCGCCCCATCTTGGATAAATTGGTGGTGATGGGGCAAAACGCCGCCACCAGTGCGCTCTTCGACGACTTTTATCTCAGCAAAGGCGCTTACAACGCCACGGTTCCCCGTCCCTACGGCTTCACTGGACCGGTGGGACCGTTGCCTCCGCTGCAGATCGGGTGGTCGGGCACCCAGCTCGAAATCAGGTGGACAACCGGCATTCTGCAGGAATCCACCTCGGTAAGCGGCGGGTGGAGCGACGTCCCGAATGCCGTGGCTCCCTCCTACAAGGTAACGCCTGGTTCGGGCGCCAAATTCTATCGCGCTCGGCCATAGAACAGGGGCGAGATTGACCCTAATTCGAAGGGCCGTCGGCGAGTTGCGGACGGCCCTGTTTGTGTCCGGTTGAGGCGGTTGCTCTGGCAGCGAGTTTACGCAGCCGCTTCAAGCCGATAGCTGAGGGTGTTATAGTAACGCCTTTTGAGGCCGCGTTTCTGCCGTTGTCGTTCCCGTGCCTTCACCAGGTGTTTGAGGCAGCGCGACCCGTGGACAGCCGGCTGCCCGCACTC
>DATDCV010000333.1:0-2442 GCA_036524155.1 Verrucomicrobiia bacterium | reverse complement strand
AAAGACTTGCGGTTCGAGGATTACCAGGCCCTGCAGTTCGCACCGGATAACATTCATGCATCAGGTCAATTCCGCCCGCCCGCTCCCGCCGGCAGCAGTCTGCGGGCTTCCGCAATCACCTCGTTGGTGAGGTAATCCCGGTACTCACAACGCGGCATTCGTTGCGTCAGCGCCTCCAGTTGATCCAAAGAAAGGAACCCCCGTCGAAACGCCGCTTCTTCGGGGCACCCGATTTTTATCCCCTGCCTTTTCTCGATCGTCTGCACATACGCCGAGGCCTCGTGCAGGCTGCTGCTGGTCCCCGCGTCGAGCCACGCAAACCCGCGGCTGAGGCGATGGACCTTCAGTTTGCCCCGACGAAGGTACTCGAGGTTGACATCGGTGATCTCGAGTTCACCGCGCGCGGAGGGTTTGAGGTTCCGGGTGATCGACACCACTTCGTTGTCGAACAGGTACAGGCCCGGCACGGCGTAATTGCTCCTGGGTTGCTTCGGTTTTTCCTGGATCGAGATTGCCTGGCCTTGGGCGTCGAACTCGACCACACCGTAGCGTTCGGGGTCGTTGACGTGGTAACCGAAAATCGTCGCGCCTTCCTTGAATTCGGCGAACGCCTTGTGGAAGCTATCGCCGCCGTAAAAAACGTTGTCGCCCAGAATCAGCGTCACGGCGTCCCGGCCGATGAAGGATTCGGCGATCAGGAAGGCCTGGGCGATACCCTCGGGTTTCGCTTGTTCGCGATAATCGATCGCCAGCCCCCAGGCATCACCGTTCCCGAGCAGTTGCCGGAACCGCGGCAGGTCCTGCGGTGTCGAAATGAGGCACAACTCCCGGATCCCCGCTTCGATTAGCGTCGTCAGCGGGTAATAGACCATCGGCTTGTCAAACACCGGCTGGAGCTGTTTGCTGGCCACCAGCGTCAGAGGAAACAAGCGCGAGCCGGCGCCTCCGGCCAGAATTATGCCCTTCATTTAGCGTCCCAGGATACCTAACTCAGGCCGAAACGCAACGCGCAAGGTAGGCTCGTCGTACCGCCAGGCCCGTCGGCGGAACGCCGATTTCTAATCGGCTTAAGCGAGAGGACGGCCGCAGGTAAGCTCAGTTCAAAGCCGAGTGCAACTCGGCGCTCCGAGCCGAGACTGAAGGTCCAGGCGGACGATCCCTGTTGGGGTTACTAGCGGACGGAAATACATCTGAACACCTGGCTGGTCGTGCCGTCGTCGAACGGGATCGGGGCTTCCATGATCGCCCGGATCCTATCCTGCGTGACGGTCTTGGGATCATAAGTAAACACAGCCATGTGCTCGCCGGCGAAGGTCTCGACCCGCATAATGCCCGGCGTGTCTTCGTAGAGCGACGAAAAGAACATCGCGGTGCCTTTGCACCGCACGCCGTCGACGATAAATGTTGCCCGCGCACCGGAACCTTCGGCGAAGGTCTGCACCGTTGTGGGCCGCGTGTAGATCGTTCGGAAACCGTACCCCGCCGTCAACGACAGGAGCACCAGCACGGGGATTAGCAATTTGGGTAAGCGCATGCTTTCTCCTATAGTCCGGCCCTGAGCTGAAGCACGCCTTTTTCAGGACAGGCCTCGAGGCATTCCAGGCAATTTGTGCAGTCGCGGTGCCGTACGGTCCGGAGTTCCTGAACCGGGATGTCATGCAGACAAGCCCGCGAGCAGCTCCCGCAGGCGGTGCATTTGGATGCGTCGCGCCCGATTCTGACGAACGCGAGCCGGCTGAATGGATCAAATACGGCTCCCATCGGGCAGAGATACCGGCAGAAGAACATCGGCACGATCCACATCCCGAGGACCGTTCCAGCCAATACCACTGCCGAAACAGCCCCTGCGCTCCCGTGCCCAAAACCGGAAAAGATCAAAAAGAAAGGGTCGTAACCGCGCAAAACCAATTCGCCCGCGCGATAGGTGAAAAACAAAGCCACAGCCAGCACCACATACCGCAACAGCTTGAGCAAACGGTTTGCCCGGTGTGGCACACGCGGACGCCGGGTCCACACCCGCCCGCTGAGTCGAGCGGTCAATTCGCCCAGAAAACCGATCGGGCATGCCCACCCGCAAAAGGCCTTCTTGCAGACCAACGCCAGCACCAGCAGCGCCACCAGAAACGACAAATTCAGCGGCGCCAGCGTGCACGAAAACTCGCCGGTTGTGAAAAGTCCCCACAGGCTCTCGACCCCGCCAAACGGACAATAGGCCTCAAACGAGCGAGACCCGAGGCCCACCGCGAGGTACACCACCGCCCCCAGCACCATGGCCAGCATCGAATACCGCAGGTATCGGCTCTTCATTTGTTTCATCCCAGTTCCTTGGCTGCCCGGTTGCGAGACCCTACAGCGTCCATCCTTCGCGATATTGCCGGTGCAGCATCCGGTTCGCCGCCTCGTCGTTGGTGAACCGCAGATTGTCGCCATCCCACTGCAGCT
>DATDCV010000332.1:0-13218 GCA_036524155.1 Verrucomicrobiia bacterium | reverse complement strand
GGCCGTTTGTCTTTGTCTATGCGACCTTCAGATTGTAAACGTTTACTGGTTCGCAGATTCCTGCTTCTGGCGTGTGGGCCATGACGGCCGTAGTCGGGCTACCGCCATGGCCGTCCGTGGTGATATGGGCGAGCACGATTGCCCGCGCTTTCTTAGAGCCGGAGATGTTGACTCTGCCTGAGGCCACAGGTGTCGTTTCGAGCAACCGCCATTCGTCAGGAGACAGGCGGAAGGATACTACGATGGCGCGGGTCGGGCCGCGCTTAGCCCGCGAACGCACGATGTTCTTGCGAGTACGTTTGCGTTTCAAATCGGGTGCCCAGCGTTGCACGATTTGCGATACACGCTGTTTGGAGATGCCTTCACGGCGTGCAGCTTCACCGGCACCATACTGCCGAACCTCAGCAATGATTCGCTTGTGATCTTCAGTGGGTTTGAGCAGAACCGGGCGTCCACGCGGCCGTTGCGGAAGACCCAACTTGCGAACCCAATAAACCAAGGCGCCGGGTGTGTACGAGTGCTCGATCGCTATCTTCTTGAGCGTTTGATCGCTCAACAGATACTCCCTCAGCGCGTTCTTCAGCAAAGTATGCCGCGGGGCTAAGCTCATGACGGCATCCAGCAATTCCTTCACCTCCAGGTCGAGGTCCGGATTTGGTTTGGCAAGATGCCGCTCTTCAAGCACAGTTGTTTTGTTGCCGCATCCTGCAGGGGAAGGCCCCTGCGGAGATGTGGTGGATGTAAATTCCAGCGAGGCTGGAACCGATAGTTGTTTACCATGTTCTTCTGACATGTAAACAATAGTACACATATTCGGTGAGCGCGCAAGAGAAAAAATTGAGCACGGATTCTGTCGTTGAGCGGCTGCGCCGTTATCAGGTGTCCCAGGGCTTGCCTTGGCACAAGGTGGCCGAGAAGCTCGGTGTCACTCGCGGCATGGTCATGATGGTCTTGCGCGGCGATCGAAACCTCTCTGCAAAGGCCCTCTTCCGGCTAGAACAAGCAGAGCGCGAAGTGGCCGGGCGGAGATCCGCCAAGGAGCGGATAGTTGAGAGTTTGATCGGCGACCAGGACATCGTCAGGCAAATGCTCGGCAAAAAGCCGAAAACCAAGAAGGCGGTCGAGCTTTCGGTGGATTACGAATCTGTTAAGCCGAGCAAGAGCTTCCCGCCCACAATCGCACTGGTGAGACCGGCAGATGAAGATTGCCGGAAATTAAAGGCGCTTTTTGCTGAAACTATGGACACGCGAGTAATCGCTTTAGCGTGCCTGCCGAATCAGTTCAGAAGCGACGGCTTTCTCACCCAACTTACCGCTGAAAGCCGAACCCGGGTCACAACGGCCGCTCTGGGCCTCGTAATCCCCGAATGGCGGACGCTAGTCACGGGAGGGATGTAATGCAGGCTTCGGTTCAACTATACGATCAGAGCTCGTCGCGCTTGGCGCTAAGTCAGGCCAAGCATACCAGCAGCAGCGTAATTCGGACTCACTTCACTCACATGTTCAACTACCCGAGGGGAATCCGTTATGGGTCGGGTTCCCTCCGAGGTGTTACGAAGTTCCACGTTGAGCCGCCACCATGTCGTTGATATTTCCGTTCACAAAATGATGGACCTGAATGACACCACTATTCGCGAGGCTCTGTTGCGTAAACTGGAGCGACAGAAAAGCCGTCCGCGGGCAGTGCTCCAGGAACTGCATGTGCATAACGGCAAGGCGATCGCCGATGTCGTCACTTTGCATTCGGAGGCGCATTGCTACGAGATCAAGGGAGCGACCGACCGCATCGAGAGAATCACTGCTCAGGGCGTCTATTACAACGCGGCATTTCGGCGGATCACGCTGGTCACAACCGATTGCAATTTGCAGCGAGCTCTGAGGCTGGCGCCGCGATTCTGGGGTATCATGGTAGCGATCGCTGACGGCGAAGCTGTGCGATTCCGCCATATCCGAGCGGCAAGGCTGAATCCTAATTTCGAGAAGCAGTCAGCAGTAATGACTCTCTGGAAGAGCGAGATGCTGGAGCTGGTGTCGGACCCGGGCGCGGAGCGAAAGCCGCGGAGGCTGCTGGCCCAGTTGATTGCCGGGACGCAACGTGATCTCGAGCTCAGCATGAGCATCTGCGATCTGCTGCTCGGTCGCCGCCAGCGGGCTCAGAGCTTTGCGCCGAGCACCATGTAAGTAATGTGGGCGACGACGGAGGGCTTTACCACCGTTCCGTTGGTGGCGTTTTTGCCGATGCGCCGACTTTTCTCGTAGAAGTAGTCTTCTCCGGTCGAATATCCTGGACGGAAGAAGTCCTGCCCGCACAGACCCAACGCCAGGCCGACATACTGCCCGTAACCGCCTGACTTCATGGAGACGCCTCGCGTGATGTAGTAGGACTGCCTGAAAGGGTAAATCAGCCGCGGGGTCATCACATTCTGCATGATTTTGGGGTCGAGATCTGCATCGGAGTAGAATGGGCTCACGGTCGTGTAGTCGCCGGCGATCAACTCAACGTCGGAGAGATCGCGCGCTTTAGAGAGGATGGCGAGTTCGCGACGCGCAACAACCGCGGTGCTGTCGACGCTCAGAACCTCTCCTATAGAAGCGGGAAGAGAAGAGCCCGTGACGATCACGCGGCGAACCTTGTCGTAGGCGTTGCAGAATTTCTTCGCGAAGGTGGCTATCTGTCGCGAGGTTTCCAGGACATCGGTGCCGGTGCAGAGCCGGCAGTCGAGGATCAAGTCGATTACCTCGAACTGTTTGAAGGCACTCGCCAAGTCGTAGTCGATCTGGTCGGCGTTGCCGTCGAAATCTTCGAAGTCGCTTTTGTCGGCGCGGAAGGCCACCGTGGCAGAGCCAATCTCGCCGTCGCGCTTGAGTTGGGCGACGGCGGCGTTGTGTTTGGTGCGGTCAAGAGCCACGACGGGGATGACCTGCAGCTCTTTAAGCGCTTTGAGCATGTAAGCGTATTGGTTCTCGCCTTTGACAGTGAGCTTTTGGTCGATGTCGAGGTCGTCGAAATAGAACTCTGCGCCGTTACCCCAATGCTTTTTAAGGCTCGTGGCGATGCTCTGCGCTATGCCAGCATACGTTTCCGAGTCGTAGTTCGCCTTCTTACGCGGGAAGTCGAAGAAAGGGCAAATCGTTTGCTTCACCTTGGGAGCCAGTTCGCTCATCGCAGTGAGTTCGCCGCGCTTTGCTTTGAGGAATGGAATGTAGCGGATCATGATTGGAAGATGATTTTGCGAACGTCATGCTTGTTGATGATCGAGCTGTAGCGCTTGTAGTTGCCGGATTCCTTCCTGAGGAGACCGGCAATCAAGCTCGGGTGGACGCCCTGTTCGGCGGCGTAAGCATGCACAGCCCGGTCACTGGTATCGTATTTTGGTGCGCAGCTGCGCCAAGACTCGCAATCAACCATGGAGTCCTTGGCGAGCCGATTGGCGGCTCTTTCAGCCCGGTTCTTCTCTTCGCTGACCTCAACGTCAAAGAACACGGGTTCCTTGAGTTGGTCGGCGTGCAGGACTAGGTGAGCGAGTTCGTGCAGAAGCGTGAACCAGAAGTAATCGAGGCGCGGGAAGCGCAGGCTCATAGCGATCACGGGGTGACCTGTGCTCAGGTGGAACACCGCACCGTCGGCACTCATCCCGGGTAGCGCGTAAACGTAAACTAAGATGATGCCAAGCTCAGCCAGGATTGACGGCAGTTGCCGCACGACCTGCGGGTCGACACTCAAGAGCGCCAGTTTCCGCAAGTTCTCCTTGGTCAGCCCCGTGAAGGCAGGGTAGTCCTCGGCGAGGCAGCGATATTCCGCTTCGGCTCGCGCCCGGGCCTGCCAAATCGCCAAGAGGTTTTCGTCGGCCTTGGAGGATTTACGGAAGAGCGTGGGCTGTTTCGAGAGCGGGAGATCGAAGAAGATTGTCGCCAGCGGCGAATCGTCGCCAACTGTATTCAGCCAGTGGCGAGCGACGAGCTCTTTGCGGGAAAGGTTGGCTATGAAGCTCTGGAATTCGCGGTACCGCTCGAACAGCTCTTGCGCGCTGACCTTGGACGTTTGCGTCGTGTGCGTGAAATCAGACCAGCTTTCGTTGTGGGTGCTCATGTCAGTTGACCTCCATTAGCTTGGTGGCGAGAGCCTGCGGGAGCTCGAAATAGGTTAGAGACTGCGCGTCCGCCTTACCGTCCACCTTCACCATCTTGAGTTTCGCGTAGAAGCCCTCCGCCTTCGGGAGCGAATGCAGGCAAAAGCCTGGGCGAAGTTTTAGCACCTTCACGGCGAATCGCTGCGCGGCGCGAAGGATAATCTCGCCCAGCCCGCGGAACTCGCGGGGGCGGAGGTCACAGTGGCGGTTCCAAGGTGCCACCGCTACGAACTTGACGTAGAAGATGTCGCCCGGCTCCAGGGCGCTCGGTTCCGGGTGGTAAATCAGGCAGGCGGCCTGCGGTTTGCCGTCAGCGTAAAGGTGGAACCAATCGTACTCGTCGGTGCTATAGTTGACCGCCTTTTCGAACCACTTCCAGTGGATGTCCTCGGTAGAAATCGAGGCGAGCATTTTATTCTGCTTTGTCTCATCGGGCTCCGCCTGCTGGATTTGCCTAAAGAGCGTCAGCCAGCCCTGCTTCCACAGGGTATCGCACTCGAGGGACGATTTCAGATCCCAGCCGTGGACGATCTTGTAGGGTACCCTCTCCTTGCTCACGTCGGTGATCTGGCCCTGTTCGATCTCCTGCAGGGAGCCGGTCTTCATTTTGCCGTGTTCGCCCATCGTCGAAGAGGAGGTATCGACGAAAGCGGTCATTTGGTGTTGCTGACGCGGCGGAGCTTCGCGGCCAGTTCGTCGGTGGTCAGGTTGCCGGACTGAACCTCGTCAACGAGCAAACGCACGGCGGCGCCAAGGCTAGGGCTACCTTCGGCGAGACGTTTGAGGTCAGCCAATGCAGAGCGGTGGTCGTGCTTCTTTAGATCATCGGCAGAGGCGCCTAGTTTCTGCGCGATTATGGCTAGGGTCTCATTGGTTGGAAAGCGGCGGCCCAGCTCCACGTCGGAGAGGAAAGGTGCCGAAACCTTAGCGGCTTTCGCGACCTCGCGAAGCGACAGTCCGGTGCGTTCGCGTATTTGTCGAAGTCGCTGTCCCAGCGTAGCAGCCAAATCATCTTTCATGTAAGCTAACATATGCTAACGTTTCGAAGGTGTCAAGGCTCAGCTTGCCTCAATGCGCAAAGCGGAGGACAACCGGGGCGTTGGGTTTGGAGACGAGCCAACGCTACGCTGATTGATTCAATCCCGTTGGGGATTACTTCACAATTGCGGCGCGGAGACGAACGAGCCGAGCGGAAAATGGGAGTTGCCGGGTCGCTGAAAACGGGAAAAGACATTTCTATGATTGTGTCGCGGAAGCTACTAAAGGCCGCGTTCATATCTGTTTGGACCGGGAAAACATTGGAATCGCGCTGGGACCTCGAGAACAACCACTGTTCAATTCATCATCATGGAAATGTTCCTCGCAACTTCTGTAGCGACCGACCCTGGAAAAGCGGCTGGGACATTTGTACGGCGAGCGTAGCTCTTGAGAAGGGGGGCAGTGCATTATCAGTTCCCAAGATTATTCCCTCCCGAGGGCTCACCGGAGCCCCTCCAGTTTCCATCTCTATTCCACGGTTTCCATGTTTATTACCTGGTTTCCAACTTTATTACGTGAGTACAATTCCCGGGCCGGTCAAGAATGGGCTATTCCACGGTCACACTTTTTGCCAGGTTTCTTGGCTTATCCACGTCGCAGCCGCGGGCGACGGCGATGTGGTAGGCGAGCAATTGAAGCGGGGCCACGGTCAGCAACGGAGTCAGCGGGTCCAGCGTTTTCGGCACGTAAATGATGTCCTCGGCTTTCTTCGCCAGTTCCGTGTTGCCTTCCGTCGTCACCGCGATGATCGGGCCGCGGCGGGCTTTGACTTCCTCGATGTTGCTTTGAGTCTTTTCGTACATCTGGTCCACCGGCGCGATGAACACACTGGGTGTTTCGGGGTCGATCAGGGCGATGGGGCCGTGTTTCATTTCGGCCGCGGGATAGCCTTCGGCGTGGATATACGAAATTTCCTTCATCTTCAGGGCGCCCTCGAGCGCCACCGGGAAACTGTATTGCCGGCCCAGAAACAGAAAGTCCGCCGCATCCTTGTGCTTGAGGGCGATTTTGTGGATGAGGTCGTTTTGTTCCAGCACGCGCTGGAGCTGATCGGGTATGGCTTCGAGCGCGCGCAACAGTTGCGTTCCTTGCTGCGTCGCCAGCATCCGGATGCGGCCCATGAACAGCGCGAGCAGCGCCAGCACCGTGACTTGCGAAGTGAACGCCTTGGTCGACGCGACGCCAATCTCCGGCCCGGCGTGCAGATAGATGCCGCCATCGGCTTCGCGGGCGATGGTGCTGCCGACGACATTGCAGATGCCGAGCACTTTATGGCCGCGCCGTTTCGTTTCCCGGAGGCCGGCCAGCGTGTCGAGCGTCTCGCCCGACTGCGTGATCACCAGCAAGAGCGTGTTTTTGTCGAACGGCGTGTTGCGGTATCTGAACTCGCTGGCGTATTCGACCTCCGTCGGCACGTGAGCCAGTTCTTCGAGCAAGTACTCGCCGACCAGCCCGGCATGCCAGCTCGTGCCGCAGGCGGCGATGACGACGCGGTCCACTGTGCGCAGCTCGGCGGTGGTCATGTTCAGCCCGCCGAACCGCGACATCGCGGCGTCGTAATCGAGCCGGCCCCGCAGCGCATTCCGCACCGTCTGCGGCTGCTCGAAGATCTCCTTGAGCATGTAATGCGGGTAAGGACCTTTTTCGGCG
Source organism: Verrucomicrobiia bacterium (assembly GCA_036524155.1). Classification (GTDB taxonomy): domain Bacteria; phylum Verrucomicrobiota; class Verrucomicrobiia; order Limisphaerales; family UBA8199; genus DATDCV01. Next base: position 6,400 of record DATDCV010000332.1, on the reverse strand, counting down.
GCCTCGGGCGTAAATTCCAGGTGGCTGACCTGGACTTTCCTGGCGCCGGTGTCGAGCGACAGGACATCGTATCCCGCCGGCGTGATGGTCACGACATCGTAGTCGTTGAGATAGATCACCTTCCGGGTGTGGGCGACCAGCGCTGAGGCGTCGCTCGCGAGCAGGTTTTCGCCTTCGCCGACGCCGACGATGAGCGGCGACCCCCGGCGGGCGCCGATGACGACGCCGGGGTGGTCGGTGCAAAGGACGGCGATGCCGTAGGTGCCGGTGATCTCCGGCAGCGCGTTCATGACGGCGCGCGCCAGAGGGTGAACTCCCTCCGAGGCGGGCCCGAGCCGCCCGTAATGCTCGCCGATGAGATGGGCAAGGACCTCCGTGTCGGTCGAGGACACAAACACATGGCCGGTGCGCTGCAGCCGTTGCTTCAGCTCCTCGAAGTTTTCGATGACGCCGTTATGGACGACCGCGATCCGGCCGCTGGCGTCCAAGTGCGGATGCGAGTTCTCGTCGGAAGGCGGGCCGTGGGTGGCCCAACGGGTGTGGCCAACGCCGGCGGTGCCGCCCAGCGGCGCGTTTGCCAGCAACCGCGCCAGGCCATCGTCAATCTTGCCCTTTTTCTTAAGTACCCGCAGCCGGCCCTCCTCGATCAGCGCGAGGCCGGCGCTGTCATAACCGCGATACTCCAGCCGGCGCAGCCCTTCCAGCAGGATGGGCGCGGCCTGGCGTTTACCGACGTAACCTATGATGCCGCACATGATGGGAAATCCGAAATCCGAAGGCCGAAATCCGAAGGCCGAAGGCCGAAATCCGCGGGGCGGAATGGGACACAATCGAGAACCATTGAACACCGAAGATGCGAAGACGCGATGAAAACAGAAACCTTTCCGAGGGTGGCGGCCACCTCTCCCTTTTCCCACAGACCCGGCGAGTGGAACCGCACGCGCCAGCTACTCCCTCTCCTCCACCGGAGGAGAGGGTCGGGGAGAGGAGGCCCCTGCTGTCCGGCCGGTGCTGTGTTATTTTGCACTTTGTGCAAGAATGTAATCAGCGGCACCGGTTAATGTATCCGCCACGACCGCTTTGCCTAGCCGGTCGGCCGATAGGCGTTCCGTTTCGGCGCCGTAGCCGGTGCGGACCAGAATACACTCTTTCACACCCGCATTCCACCCGCATTCCAGGTCGATCAATTTATCACCGATCATGAAGCTGTCTCCCAGGTCCAGCCCGAACTCATCGCGCGCGTCGAACAGGTACTGCGGTGAAGGTTTGCGACCGCGGCTCGGCGTGTCCGGCGCCTCCGGGGCGATATAAATCCTGGCGACCGTCACGCCTTCGCGCCGCAAGCCGGCCAAAACCCGGTCGTTGACCTTTCCGACATCCGCCAGCGTGAAATAGCCGCGCCCCACACCGGATTGGTTCGAGATGATAAACAGCTTAAACCCGGCGTCCTGGAGCCGTTTCAGCGCGCTCCCCGCGTCGGGATAGAGCACAACATCCTCCGGCCGCGAGAGATAATTTCTCTCTTCGTTGAGCGTGCCGTCACGGTCCAGGAATACAGCTTTGTTCATGCGTTGGCGGCCGGGAGTCTGAAACGAAAACCGGCGTCGGGAAACCGTAAAGTTCCACCTGATGGCCCGGAGGCGGGATCACCCGGCGTCCCAGAGCCGTTTGATGTGCTCCGCGCCCGCCTTGACCTCCTCCGGTTTGAGGCCAGGCCCGAACTCGAAAACTTTGAGGTGCCCGGCTTTGACGAACGGCTTCAACGCCGCAAAATCGATCGTCCCCGTTCCCGGTGCGCAGTGATCGCGCCCCGGGAATTGAACGTCGTGAATGTGAAATCCACAGACCCGGTCGCGCAGGGATTCCAGTTGCATCCTCTGGAAGCTGAACCCGAGATTTTCTTTGATCTGGGCGTGGCCGGTGTCATGCCAGTAAGCCAGCCGCGCGCTGTTCAGCTCGCGAAACAGGAATTCGAAATCGCTGTCCAACGGCAGCTCCTCCAGCGCCTGCCGGTTTTCCGCGCCGAGCGTGATATTCCGGGATTCGGCCTCCGTCACCAGGTGCTTTAGGACCTCCGTCAGGTGTTGCATGGGAGATGTTTTCTTTTTTTCCCGCTTCTCGTCCACTTCCTCGCAAAGCCGCTGGTATTTTTCCGTCTCCTTGTGGCCGCGGGCCACCATCTCGAGTAGTCTGTCCGTAAAGTTCTTCATCTCCATGCTGCCCAGATGGAGCACCACGACGGACGCTTTCACCCGCGCCGCCAGCTCGATGGTTTTCACCGTGTAGCGCACCGCCAGCTCGCGTTCGCGCGGCCGATCCGCCGAAAATTGATACAGGTTCGGCGCCGCATTGTTCACTCCCATCGGCAGCGGGCAGAAATTGTGCAGGCTGGAGATCTTGATTTCCCCCGCGTCCACAGCTTCCAAAATGCCGGGTAGCAAGCTAATCCTCACCCCGTGGCTTAATTCGGCGTACTCGAAGCCGAGGTCCCTGATTTCACGCAGCATCGCCCGCCCATCGGTATGGCGGTGGGAATTCCAGCAGGTTGAAAGGGAATACATGCGGGGTCAGCCAATCGAATGATGCTGCGCTAGCCCGGCGCGGTGCGGGTCGGGTGGTTCTTCCGGCCAGGCTGCCATCGCTCCATTACCTCTTCTCTCCAGCTTCACCTCGCGCCGGGGCGGCGGCGGGCGCTCGCCCCGGTCGGGGTTCCAAATGTTACATGTCAGCGTACCGCGCGCTGAGCATCGCCGAAAACCGCGCCGCCTTTTCCTTGCGTCGCCGCTTTTCGCTCGGCTTTTCAAAATGCCGATGGTTGCGCACAACCTTCAGCGTCCCCTCCCGGTCGATTTTCTTCTTTAATCGCCGCAGGGCCTTTTCGACAGATTCGCCTTTCTTCAGCTTAATCTCGGTCAAATTATTTCACTTCCTCTCACCAGACTTCAGGTTCGCCCGGCCCCCATGGCCGCCTACCCTTCTTTAGTCAGGCGCAAAAGCTTAATTTTCAAACCCTCCTTGTCAATGGGAATTGCGGACACGGAGTATCGCTCAGTCCTGGGTCGGAGCGCCGAGTTGCACTCGGCTTACCATCCGCCGTCGGCTCGCTTAAGCCGATTAGAAATCGGCGCTCCGACCCAGGACTGAGGGGGTACGACACGGAGCGGTGGGAGCGAGGTCAGCCAAATGCCGCGCCTTGAATGAGGGATTCAAGCCCTGGAATGAGTGACGGGCAGATAAGAGCGTCAACCAAAACTGCAATGCTCCCTCAGCGCTTCACCGAGTCGCCTCAAATACTGCTCTCGCGGAATCGTCAGCCCCCCCAACTGCGTGGTAACAGGCGTAAGCATCTGGATATCAAACAAAGTGAAACCGCGCTCCCGCAAATGACAGATCAAGTGGTAGAGGGCGACTTTCGAGGCGCCGCTAATGCGGTGAAACATCGATTCCCCCGCAAAGAAACCGCCGATGGCGACGCCGTAAACTCCGCCGGCCAGGCGCCCCGCCTGCCAGACCTCGAGGCTGTGCGCTAAGCCCGACTCGTGCAGCGCAGTATAGGCCTCCGTGAATTCCTGCGTTATCCACGTGCTGGCCCGTCCCGGTGCTGGCGCGGCGCAGCCGGCCATCACCTCCCTGAACGCTTGGTCTTTGGTCACCTCGAAGGCGCCTCTCCGGAGCAGACGTTCCAGGCTGCGCGATACGTGAAAACCATCCAGCTCGAATATCGCTCTCGGATCGGGCGACCACCACGTCACCGGCCGAGCCGTCCAGGGAAAAATCCCGCTCCGATACGCCGCCAGCAAACGGGGCACCGACATGTCGCCGCCAATGGCCACGAGTCCTTCCTCATCGGCCTGACGCGGGTCGGGGAACCTCAGTCGATGGTCGAGGATGGCAAAGGACATGGGCTTGGCGGGGGTGAGCGTGGGGTCGTGGAGGCGTTGAGGCGTTAAAGCGTTGAAGCGTTAGAGCCTAAAAGCGCTAAAGTCTTGAAGCGGCAAAATGGTGGGCTGTTCGAAACGGCGAGGATTGAAAAACGACTCAGCGCGAGGAGTGGGTTCATGGGCAAAATCGTCAGAGCCGTTTTTCGAGAACCTTCAAGAGCGAAATTTCAAAGGCACCAGCAACCTCCATCGCCCACGCGTGGAGCAGGTTACCATCGTCCACGACCTGCACCTGATCATCCGGAGAGCCCAGCAGCAACCAACTGCCCACCCGGATGTCGTTGAGGACCTGAAGCAGCCATTCGGGTTCTCCGGGTCCCAGCGTGAGCCGCCAGCCAGAATGCTGCTCCGCCCATCGCTGCGGCTGACCGAGCAAGGCGGATAACTGTTTCTGGTTTTCGTTGCGTTGCTCCACCAGCGCTTCCTCGAGCAGTTGCTGGCTCGAAGCGTCCGCCGGGCCGCTTTTGCTCACCCGGTAGTGCGCGGGCGGAACCCGGGGATAGAGGCGCAGGATATGCAGAAAAAGGTCTTTCTCCCGCCTGCCGAAGTGGAGCAGGAGCCGATCCTTCTCAGTGCCGATCAGTTTCACTGGTCACGCTCCATCGTGGCATGAAGACTGTATTTCTGGAGCTGGTGGACGTAATGCTCCGCTTTTTCCATGCTTTCGCGGGCGAGGACGCTCTTGCCCTGCTCGTGAACCTGCAACATGTGGAATTGCGCCTTTTGTTTGGGCCATCCAAACACCACCTGAAACACGTGCGTTACGTAGTCCATGAAATTGACCGGGTCGTTCCAACAAATAACCAGGTACCCCGGTTCGAGCGCGGCTGCGGGCTGGTCCTGTTCCTCTTGAACGGTTCCCGGCAACATCTCTGGCACCGCTGTTTCCGCCATGGCTGAAAGCTAAGAGAAGAACTCGGCCTTGTCGAGCCACCCCAGCCCGCCTCCCGGGAAGCAGGACATCCGGTGTATCCGCTCGGTCTCGGGTCGGAACGCCGAGTTGCACTCGGCTTACAGGCGGCCGTCGGCTAGCTTAAGCCGATTGAAAATCGGCGCTCCGACCCAAGACCGAGCGGATACCATCCGGTACCGAAGGCTCTTGCCCAAAGTCGGGAAGTGAAGCACAATCAAGCAGTTATTGTAGGCGCAACTTCGGCTAATGTCAGACTTTGAAGATTCCAAGGCGCCGAGCGTCGGAGCTGTGCTATTATCGATTAATTCTATCATGATTGTTCGTTTAGCTGGCAAGTCGCTCCGAGTTTGGCTGGGCGGCACTTTGCTGTCAGGTGTTTGCCTCACCCCATACACTCCCGTTCAGGCCCAGGGGACCGCGGCGGCCCCGCCGCGAACCGGGTCAAATATCACCGTTCACCCGCTCAGCCCGGGCCCGTTGGACGGCCAAATTGCCTATGTTACGGCGCGGCTGCTGCAGAAGTACCATTACCTGCGGCAGCCGTTTGACGACGCCGTCTCCGGGAAGTTTCTCGAGCGGTATCTGGAGGTGCTCGATCCGCAGCACTTGCACTTCCTGCAGAGTGACTTGGCCGACTTCGAGGTTTACCGCACCAACCTGGATCATCTGACGCTGCCCTCAGCGCCCGCCAACCCCAGCGCCAAACCGGCCACCGTGATTTTCAACCGCTTCATGCAGCGGCTCCAGCAGCGGATTGCCTTTAACGAAAACTTGTTGAAGAACGAGAAATTCAACTTTGACGCCGACGAAAGAGTCACCGTCGTCCGCAAGGATGCCCCGTATCCGAAGGACATCGACGAAGCGAAGCAGCTCTGGCGCGACCGGCTGCGGTACGAATACCTGCAAGAGAAACTGGCCAAGGTCGAGGCAAAGAAAAAGGCCGCCGCCGCGGAAGAACGGGCCGACAGCGCCTCCCGCACCAACGCGGAGTCCCCCGCCACGACCAAGGCGGATGCCCTGAAACCGAAGAAATCGGATGCGGAGGAAATTGTTGATACGCTCATCCACAGGTATCGCCGAAATCTGCACACCTTTGCCGATTGGGACAGCGACGACGTGCTGCAGATCTATCTCACCGCGTTGGCGAGGGTTTACGACCCGCATTCGGACTATTTTGGCCACTCGGCGCTCGACAGCTTCGCGATCACCATGAACCTGAGCCTCTTCGGCATCGGAGCGGAGCTGATGTCCGAGGACGGTTACTGCACCATCAACCGCCTGCTGCCCGGCGGCCCCGCCGCCAAGAGCAAAAAGATCAAGGAAAAAGACCGCATCATTGCGGTGGCTCAAAGCAATCAGCCCCCGGTGGATGTGGTCGATATGAGTCTCAACAAGGCGGTGCAATTGATCCGCGGCCCCAAGGGCACTGAAGTCACTTTGACCATCATTCCTGCCGGCGGCCCCGATTCCGAATCGACCAGAATCAGCCTCATTCGCGACGAGATCAAACTTGAGGACCAGGAAGCCAAGGCGAAGCTCATCGAGC
>DATDCV010000331.1:0-2319 GCA_036524155.1 Verrucomicrobiia bacterium | reverse complement strand
GCTATTGGCTTCAGATGCCATGCGACGAGCGTTTGAGCTGTCCCAGGAGACATCCCGCGTGCGAGACCGCTACGGAAGGCACAAATATGGTCAGAGTTTGCTCTTGTCTCGTCGCTTGATCGAGGCTGGTGTGCGGCTAGTCCTGAACCAAGTATACTTTCCCGCGCGATTTCAGCGACTGCGTAAAAAAACTCGAATTCCCTCGGCGTTTGCGGGGTTTCATGGGTGTTACGGCACATGAAGCTCCACACGAACAAAAGGAATTCGAGTGAACAGGATTATCCGCCAGCGCATGGCCGCTCGCAAGCGCCGTTTGGCTCGTCGGCTCGATAAGCACAACTTTCCGGAGGATCTGTCGCGTCCGATGTTGGGTTCCGCGAACGTGCAGTATGCATTGGCGGGACGCGGGGTGGGTACGGCCTACGGCGGCATCGGACTGATGCAGGAGTTGGTCCGCACGTTGGGGCTGGCCGAGGCGATCGACCAGCGGCTCCACGTGTTCAAGATGCATCTCCCTTATCACGAGTCTGACCACGTGCTCAACCTGGCCTACAACGCCCTGTGTGCGGGGACGTGCCTGGAGGATCTCGAACTGCGACGGCAGGACGAAGCCTATCTCAACCTGCTCGGTGCGGAGCGGATCCCTGACCCGACCACGGCCGGTGACTTCTGCCGCCGCTTCCAGCGTCAGCACCTGACGGCCTTGCAGGAAGCCTACGACGTAGCCCGGCAGAAGGCCTGGTCCGAGCAGCCGGCCGAGTTCTTCGCCGAAGCGCGGATCGAAGCTGATGGGACATTGGTCGAGACCGGCAGCGAGTGCAAGCAGGGGATCGACTATTCTTACAAAGGGGTGTGGGGCTATCATCCGCTGCTGCTCACGCTGGCCAACACGGGGGAGGTGCTGCGGCTGGTTAATCGCAGCGGCAATCGGCCCAGCCACGAGGGAGCACCCGCTCTCTTCGATGAATGCATCGCGCTATGCCGGGCCGCGGGGTTCCAAAAGATCCTGCTCCGCGGCGACACGGACTTCTCGCAGACGCAGCATCTGGATCGCTGGCACCAACAAGGGAACGTGCGCTTCGTCTTCGGATTGGACCTGACGGCCGGCCATCACGTGGAGGCCGACGATCTGCCCCAGTCGGCCTGGAAACCCCTGAAAAGGCCGGCTAAATACCAGGCACAAGGCCCGCCGCGGGTGCGCCCGGAGCGGGTCAAGCAGCACATCGTCGAGCAGCGCCAGTTCAAGGACATCCGGCTGGTCGATGAGGAAGTGGCCGAGAGGCCATATCGACCGGCCGCCTGCCAGACCACCTATCGGCTGGTCATCGTCCGCAAGAACCTCAGCGTGCAGGAACCAAAGCAGGGGCGGATCTTCGACGACTATCGCTACTTCCTGTACCTCACGAACGACTGGGACAGCACGCCTGAGAAAATCGTCTACTCGGCAAACGACCGCTGCCAGCAGGAGAACGTCATCGCGCAACTGGCGGCAGTTCGCGCCTTGCACGCGCCGGTCGACAATCTGCTCTCCAACGAAGCCTACATGCTGATGACGGCCCTAGCCTGGAACCTTAAGGCCTGGTTGGCGCTCTCCCTGCCGGAGAAATCTCCGGAGCAGAAGCCGCCCCGGCAGGGGAACAAGTCCGCGGAGAAGAAGCCTCAGCCGTCAGAGAAGCAACGCTTGTTGGGCCTGGAGTTTCGCACGTTTGTCAATTACTTCCTGCGGATTCCAGCGCAGGTGGTGAAAGGGGGCCGGCGGATCGTCGTGCGGCTGCTGGCTTACAACACCTGGCAACCCGTCTTCTTCCGTCTGGCTGCCAGGTTCACTCGACCCCGCCGCTGTTGATCGTTCGGGCCTGCCGGAGTCGCGCGGCCGACAAACCGGCAAGCCTCACCCAAAGCTCCAGCACCTTCGCTGCCTTCGCCGCCACGCCTCACCAAGAAAGAAACCTCCCACTTGCTTCATCCACAATCCGACCTGTCAGTCTCCGCCGCACGGGTAGAGCCGTGCTGCGCGTCACTGAAACACTCGCCGCCGAAAACGGCGTACGCTTATTTAAGGTCTAGAGGTCCTCTGGGGAAGGCCAGCCATCGAGCTGCGCGAGCGATTGTGTGCCGCCGCGACGCCTCAGAAACGATTTCAAATTCTGGAAGAAACGCTCAAAGCTCGATTGCGGTGGTTATCAGAACACCCGGCGGTTCCGCTGGCCCTTGACATTTTTGGACCGGCGGGCATCGGCGACTCGGTCCGTGCGGTCGCCAAGCGCGTTGGGCTCAGCCAGCGACGGTTGATCCAAGTGTTTACGGCTCAAGTTGGCT
>DATDCV010000330.1:0-20894 GCA_036524155.1 Verrucomicrobiia bacterium | reverse complement strand
TCGGAATTGGTGAAGGTCAGGATGATCCTGGTGCCATCATTGTGCTCCTCGTTCCCCTTCTGATACAGCCAGTGCAGGGCGCGCGCAGAACCGTCCACCTCTGCCCGGGCGACCAACGGAAACGGCGAGGCCGTGGCGGTCCAGTTCCAGTCGGCCGGACTGCGGACTTCATAAATATAAAGACGATGATCAGCGCCGACGCCGATGGCCAGCGCCGTGTCGAAAGTCTTCAGCGTCCATTTGGCCAGCGCTCGTTTGGCTTCGTTCCCCGGCAGATCCACAGCTCTTGTTGAGAGGGAAGTTGCGCAAACCATCGCCATCGCGACAACTGCTTCCACGCGCGAACATCGCGAGAGCGCCAGAAAAGGCTTTGGGAGAAGGTTCATTCCTCGCGAGGCTATGTCCCGGCCACAGGACGTCAAGGGCTTTGCGCGAACGATGTTTCGCTTAGGGCGTAACGCCTCCCGCGAGGCTCGGCTGGGGAATGGGCTGAGGTGGATATCGAGGAGTTTTCTTTCGATCCTGCCATCCGCTTTCATTGGCGCGGTTGCTACGTAGGAGGGGTCGGACTCCAGATTTCAGCTTTGGTCCTGTCCCCACAACTGGTGACATGCAGGGGAGGGGCTCTGTGGTATGCTGATAACGTTCTCGAGTGTAGAACGTGTGTCAGAAGAGCCGGATGAACTCCGGCTTTTTTGTTGTACCGGTGTCCACTTGATTGCTACGCGAGTGTACATGAACGAGATCATCTGATTGGGAACGAGCTGCGGTCACCTTTGTCAAAGTGACACAACTATGCCATGATGGCGGATGCACTTCCATCGACGACCACTAATTCTATTCGCTGCCGTTTTGTGTGTTGCGCCGTTCGCTTGGGCGGGTAATTGGCCACAATTTCGCGGTCCGGGCGCACGAGGCGTCGATGACAGCCAGGAACTGCCGACTACCTGGAACCTCCAGACCGGAGCAAACATCCGCTGGCAGACCGCGGTGCCCGGGTTGGCCCACGCGAGCCCGGTCATTTGGGGTGAGCGTGTTTACATTGCCACCGCGGTGAAGCCTGGCGAAGCCGAACTGAAGGTGGGGCTTTACGGCGACATCACGCCGTTGGAAGAGAAGGAAACCCACCAGTGGCGGTTGCTGGCGATCGACAAAAACACGGGGAAGATTCTCTGGAACACGCTCGGTCACGAGGGGGTTCCTCGAGCCAAACGCCATCCGAAGGCCACTCCATGCAATTCGACACCTGCGACGGACGGCAGTCGCATTGTAGCACTGTTCGGCAGCGAAGGATTATTCTGCTTCGATACGGCGGGAAAGCTCGTGTGGAAGAAGGACCTTGGGCCGATGGAGAGCGGTTTCTACCTGGTGCCCACTGCGCAGTGGGGTTTTGGCAGCTCGCCCATCATAAGCGATGGCAAGGTGATTGTCTTATGTGACGTGCTGACAAACTCGTTTCTTGCGGCCTTTGATCTGGCCAACGGCGAGGAGGTCTGGCGCACTGTGCGAAAGGACGTTCCTACCTGGAGCACGCCCACAATTGTTGACGTTTCGGGCCGCAAACAGATCGTCGTCAACGGCTGGCATTACACCGGGGGTTATGACTTCGCCACCGGACAGAACCTATGGCGCCTGGACGGTGGAGGCGATATTCCGGTGCCTACGCCGCTATTTGCTCACGACCTGATTTACCTGACCAGCGCACACGGCATGTACGCGCCCATGCGCGCCGTGCGGCCCGACGCGGCCGGCGATATCACCCCTGGCGACCCGGGCCAGACCAACTCAGCCGTCATTTGGGCGCACCCCCGGCGCGGCAATTATATGCAAACTCCCATCCTCGTGAGCGACCTGTTGTTCGCCTGCAACGACGCGGGAGCGCTGACCTGCTTCGACGCTGAAACGGGTGCGGTTCAATTCAACCATCGGCTCGGTGCCGCGGGCCCGGGCTTTACCGCGTCACCGGTATCCGATGGTCGGCACCTCTATTTCACGAGCGAACAGGGTGTCGTCTATGTGGTCGGCGTCACTAACAAGTACTCTCTGGTCGCTACCAACGAACTGCACAGCACCTGCCTTGCAACGCCCGCGATTGCAGATGGAACCCTTTTCTTCCGTACCCGGGAGAAACTAATCGCGATTAGCCGCTAAGCCGCTCAGCTCCACGGCTTTTTCGGATTTGTCCGCCCCTCTTTTCAATCCCCGTTAATCGTCAGCCCCGTGCCACCTGGCCGACCCCTGGTCTGCGACTTTAAACTTGACGTTTGAGTCCCAACTGTGTGGATTGGCCGAGGTGAAAGGAACCTTTCTGTTTGTCTCGCTTTTGCTTTTTGCGGTGAGCTTAGGGAGCACCGGGCTATCACAAATCCCGGTCAGCTTCGTCGACCCCCGGCTCGAAGCTGCCATCCGCGAACAACTGCAGATGCCGACCGGCGATCTTACCGATACCAGCCTCCAGAATCTGGTTTGGCTAAATGCTTACAACCGCGGTATCACAAATTTGTCCGGCATCGAGTTCGCTTCTCGCCTGGAGTCGCTTGGTTTGGAGCATAACGCCATTTCGGACCTTGCACCGCTCTCCACCCTTCGCTCGATAACCTGTTTGAAGCTTGAGCGGAACCAGATTACCAATCTGGCTCCCCTTACGAACCTGACGAATTTGCAGGGTCTGTTCATCGATGGGAACCCGATCCCCTCCATCTCTTCTCTACAGTCGCTTCCTAACTTGCGGTCGCTGTCGCTCGGGTACCTGCCGAAGCTGGAACTTGCGGGTCTTGCTTGCTTCACTAATCTTGCTGATTTGTGGGTGTGGGGCGACGTCATTCGCGATCCAGCACCCCTGCTGGTGCTGACAAATCTGCGCTCGCTTAGCCTGGATTATAACCCTCTAAATCATCCTCGAAGCCTCGCCGCGTTTACTAACCTGACTTCACTCTCGCTGGGGTACACATCCCTCAGCAACCTGGACTGCATCGCCGGTTTGACCGCATTAACCTATCTCAGTGCCGATGGAACTGGCATTCGCGACCTGGCGCCGTTACGTGCCCTGACCAACCTTACAACGCTATATCTCTCCGAAACCCATTTTGACGATTATTCTGTCCTCGGTTCACTGCCAAAGCTGCAGACGCTTTCACTGGATTTCAGTCAATCGATCGATATTAGTTCACTGCGGACGCTTAGTTCACTGAAGTTCTTGAACGCGGAGGCGGTGGGCATAACAGATTTGGGAGGCCTAACAAATTTGACGCAGCTCCAATATCTGAATGTCATGTTCAATGGCATCCAGAACCTCGAACCGGTGAAGGCACTGACGAACCTGATTGACTTGATAGCCGGTTTCAACAGGATCACCGACATCGAGCCGCTCTCCAATTTTGGGGGAATTGGCTACATAGGCCTGGAAGGAAATCTGCTCGATCTGAACTGGGGCTCTCCCACAATGACAATCATCGAGGGACTAACGAACACAGGCCTGACGGTTATCTTTCAGCCGCAGCGTCAACCGCCGGCAATCCGGCTACTTCAGACAAATTGGGTGCTCGCGATGAATCGGCCCGCCTGGAAGGCGATTCATGTCTTTGGCGAGGATCCCTTTCATGACGTTATCACTTTGTTTGCTACCGTTTCCGATCCGAGCCTCATAACGAATGTTGAGATCATGCAGGAAGCGCCCGCTTCGGCCTTGGATACCTCTCCTCCCTGGCACGTTCGTGTTTCCCCGGCATTCAACCAAACGGGGTGTGCTACTCTCACCTTATCCGCTCTGGACGATCTCGGCTTCATCACCGTCACCAATGTCGAAGTACAGGTCGTTGAACCCCGGCCTTTCCCAGGCGGAGCTCTGAATTCTACGAACCTTCCTTGGTTCACCACGCCGGACCAGCCCTGGTTCAGACAAGACGATATTTCTCACAGTGGTTTTGGCTCCGCCCAAAGCGGCGCGCCGGACTCCTGGATCGCGACCACAGTCACAGGTCCGGGCACACTCACCTTCTGGACCAAAGCGGCTCCGGAACCCTCGGCGTGGCTCGTAGCCAATTGCCTGGAATCCGGCGTGACGGTTATGCAGGACATCGGATGGCAGGACTGGCATAAGGAAACCATCGGAATTCCTTCAGGTACTTGGGCATTGTCGTGGTATCCACGTTTCGGCGCGTGGTTCGTTTCTTCGAACACAATGTGGCTCGGTGAAGTGTCGTACGTTCCTGGCACGCTCCCTTGCTCGTTGGAACTCGTTTCCGCTAATCGGGCAAATTTCACGCCTCCCATCTTTGCCAAGCCTGACGGGAGCGCATGGCTTGCTTTGCACGGTGAACTGGGCGGCACTTATCTCCTTGAGAGCTCTCCGGATCTCCTGAATTGGTCTCCTCTCACGGCCATGAAGCTCGACCAGTTTACCGGCTACTTCGGTGATGTGGATGCAGATTTGCCGGCGAGGTTTTACCGTGCGCGCAGGATGTTCTTTCCTGTTTCGGTGAATCGCCAGGGCGCAGCCTCGGAACATTGAGGTCTTTTTGGATCGATGGCGCTTCTTCGAAACTAGCCGCGCGCTTCAGCGGAACTGGCACGTCGGTGACTTCGGACCCGTTTCGTTGTCGGTTCGGCAGAACACGCTTACGGCAGAGACCAAACGGGGCGGCGGCCGAATCGAATATGAATGCTTGGGCGACGGTTCCGCCGAGTGAGCGCTGACCTGCTTCGACGCCGAAACGGGCGCGGTTCATTTCAGCCACCGGCTCGGCGCTGCCGGCCTGGGCTTCACCGCGTCACCGGTATCCGATGGCCGGCATCTCCATTTCACCAGCGAGCGGGGCGTTGTCTTCGTGCTCGGCGTCACCAACGAATACACGCTCGTCGCGACCAATGAACTGCACAGCACGTGCCTGGCAACGCCCGCGATTGCAGGCGGGACCCTTTTCTTCCGTACCCGGGACAAGCTCATCGCGGTTGGGGCGGGGAGGTCGGCGGCTGAATAAACCGACCCTTGCCTTAAGGCTGGCAAAATTCTCTCCCCAGGCGTACAAAAGTGCAAAATATGAGGAGACGATCTACCGGGTATCTTGCCTGGACGCTCTTGGCGGGACTGTTCCTCGCAAGTGCTGATCTTTGCATCGCCGACAGTGGCGTAACCTCGTGGGGTTACTACTGGAAAGGAAAGAGCGGCATTTTTGTGCCCGTGAGCGCTTCGCCAGCGCTCGGGGACGCCGTCGCCGTGGCCGGGGGCGCCGGTCACAGCCTGGCTCTCCTCGGGGACGGAACCGTTGTCGGCTGGGGCGATAACACATTCGGGCAGGCATCCCAGCCAGCGAATCTGAATCGAGTCGTGGCGATTGCTGCGGGCGATTACCACAGCCTGGCCTTGCGGGCAGATGGAACCGTCGTTGCCTGGGGTGACAACAGCTCGGGCCAGGTTTCCGTGCCGGCAGATCTCACGAATGCGGTGGCGATATGCGGTGGTTTCTCGCACAGCCTAGCCTTGCGCGCGGACGGCACGGTCGTGGGCTGGGGTGATGACACAGTTGGACAAATTGGCGTCCCGGCGGCCCTAAACAACGTGATAGCGATTGCCGCCGCCAACGTCCATTCGATTGCACTGAAGGGGGATGGAACAGTCGTCGCCTGGGGGAATAATTTCTATGGAGAATGCAATGTGCCGTCCGACCTGACTAACGCGGTCGCGATTTCGGCGGGCGGCGGCCACAATGTCGCGCTGACTGCCGACGGCAGGATCGTCGGGTGGGGAGACAATTCATTCGGCCAGGCAATTCCGCCCGGGAGCTTGAGCAATGTCGTCGCTGCAGCGGCGGGCGGCGTTCACAACGTTGCGCTGCAAGCCGATGGTTCTGTGATCGCCTGGGGCGGTGGAACAACGGTGGATCTCTCTACCGGGGGTGACTACGGGCAGGCCGTTGTTCCGGCAGGCTTGACCAATGTGGCCGCAGTTGCCGCCGGCTACATCCACAGCCTGGCCCTGGTTCGAACAGGGCCGCCGGTCATCACTGGCCCAATGGTCAATCGCACGGTCCTTTATGGCTCGACTGCGGATTTGCGCGTCTCCGCCGCCGGCGCCCAGCCTCTGACTTACCAGTGGTTGTTCAACGGCACGAACCTGGACGCCGCGACGAATTCGCTGCTCGAACTAGCTAACATCGTGACCGGCCAGGCGGGAAAATATTCCGTTATGGTGTCGAACGAGTTCGGCGCGATCACGAGCTCTGCTATGGATCTTATGGTTGCCCCGTTATTCATCACCAGGCAACCGCAGAGCCAGGTGACGCTCGCCGGGACCACCGTGTCTCTCCAGGTCGTTGCCGCCGGCGTTGGCCCTTTCACTTACCAGTGGCGATTCGAGGATGTCGATTTGCCGGGAGCGACTCTAAGCAGCCTCGTGCTCACGAACGTGCAAACGTCTGACGCGGGGAGATATTCAGTGTTGGTCAGCAATCAGGTTGGTTCCGTTATGAGTTCGAACGCCACGCTGTCTCTCACACAAATCAAAGTTTGGGGCGGTTATTTTGGAATTTCGAACGTGCCCCCCATCAGTGGAAATGTGGTCGGGATCTCGGGCGGCCTGTACCATTGCCTGGCGCTCCGTGACGACGGAACAGTCGTTGCCTGGGGCGACAACTACTACGGCGAACTGAACGTCCCTGCGAACCTTACCAATGCCACTGCCGTTTCCGCGGGGGACCATTACAGCCTGGCGCTAAAGGCCGACGGCACCGTCGTGGGTTGGGGTTGGAATGGCCTGGGCCAAACATCAGTTCCAAACAACCTGAGCAATGTGGTCGCCATTTCGGCGGCCACGATACACAGCCTCGCCCTGAAATCGGACGGCACGGTCGTGGCGTGGGGATCTGGAAACATATGGCCGAATACTTACGTTCCGGCGGTGGTTCCGCCGTTGTTATCTAACGTGGTTGCGATCTCCGCCGGCAGGGACTACAGCATGGCCCTGCAGGCGGATGGGTCCGTTACTGCGTGGGGGATGGTGGATGGATCGAGCATCTCCGTGCCAACCAGTGCTTCGAACGTCGTTGCGATTGCCGCCGGACGTGATCACAGGCTGGCCCTCAGGGCTGATGGGACTGTGATCGCGTGGGGGTCGGATCGCTCCGGGCAGATTGATGTCCCGGCGGGATCATCCAACGCAGTGGCGATCGCCGCTGGGGAGTATCATAGCCTCGCTTTGAGAGCCGACGGCACTGTCCTGGCTTGGGGCGCCAACGACACCGGCCAAAGTGCGGTTCCAGCGGGACTCACCAACGTGACGGCGATCGCGGCAGGTTTCTATCATAGCATCGCGATGACCCAGGCTGGGGCGCCTGTCCTGCGCTCGGATCTGGTTAATACAGTTGTGATTTACGGTGCGAGAGTGTATCTGCACGTCAATGCCGTCGGAGCGGGACCGCTGGTGTATCAATGGCAGTGCAACCTCACCAACATTCTCGGGGCGACAGCCGCGACACTGCAGATTGACGCCGCCGGATTTAGCGACGCCGGTGTTTATTCGGTCATTGTGAGCAACCCGTTTGGGACCGTTACCAGCTCTTCGGCGACCCTGGGCGTTGTGCCCTTTGTTATTACTCAGCACCCGCGCGATCAATTCACCTCCAGGGGAGGCACGGTCACGCTGAGCGCCGCGGCAGCCAGCCAGCTTCCGCTAAGCTACCAATGGCAGTTCAACGGGACGAATCTCCCCGGTGCAACCGACAAGACGCTGGTTTTGCAGAACGCCCAACTGAGCCAAGCCGGGGGCTATTGCGCAGTCATCAGCAACTCATTGGGAACCCAAACGAGCGGCACCGCAACCGTTGAGATTGGGCAAGTGATCTCCTGGGGCGACAATTCTTTCGGGCAGACCAATCTGCCGCCGGGTCTGACCAACATCGTGGCGGTTGCTGCCGGTGAATTTCACAGCGCGGCGTTGAGGGCCGACGGCACAGTGGTTGGCTGGGGACAGGTAGGCACACCCTCCAACATGACTAATATCACGGCTCTGGGGGCGGGCTGGAACTACAGTCTGGGACTAAAGGCCGATACAACCGTGGTAGTTTCGGGCGTGAATGATAGCGTCCGAACAATCCCCGCAGGATTGTCCAATGTAGTCGCGATCGCCGCTGGAGGCTCCCATTGCCTGGCACTCACGATCGATGGCCGCGTGAGCGCCTGGGGCTACAACTATTACGGTCAGACCAATGTTCCTGCCGGCCTATCCAACATTGTCGCGGTCGCGGCAGGTGACGAACACAGCCTCGCGTTGAAGGCGGATGGGACGGTCGTGGTCTGGGGCGACAACGATTGGGGCCAGCTCAATGTACCTGCGGGACTAACCAACGTTGTCGCCATTGCCGCCGGATTCCAGCATTCCCTTGCTTTGCGCGCTGATGGGACCCTGGCCGTCTGGGGAGCGAATTACGCCGGCGCGACGAACATGCCCTCGGGCATTACGGATGTGATCGCCATTTCAGCAGGCGGCCACCACAACGTGGCGCTTCGCTCTGACCGCACGCTCATCTCCTGGGGAGACGGCAGCATAGGCCAGGCGAGCCCGCCTTGGTATGCCACTAACCTGGTTATGGTTTCCGCGGGCGCGGCTCACAACGTGGCCATCCTCGATTCACTGTGGCCGCTGGTGGTTCAGGTCAAACCCCCGGCAGGTGGCAAGAATTTGCAGGCAACGCAATACCTCCGGATCTTTAACCGCAGCCCCTTCACATACCCTGCTGCGCTCATTCACATCAGAAATCTGCCGCCCCAGGTGTTGGTTCTCAACGCAACCGGACTGGACGGCCAGGGGAATCCCTTCATCCAATCCAACCGAGTGCTGCCGCCCGGGGCATCAGCGGATCTTCAGATTGAGTATCTGACACCGGACGGTCACATTCCGAATGTTAAGCTGACGGGAGAAGTCGCTTTGCCGCTCCCCGGCTCCATCCAACCCATTTCCCGTTGGGCACGGCAGCCGAACGGGAACTTCCTCCTCGAATTCAATTCCTTCGTCAGCGCCGCGTATCGCGTCCAATACACGAGCGATCTCTTGAACTGGAACGCCGCCTCACCCATGCTTCAAGGCACCGGTCAAAAACTGCAATGGGTGGACAGCGGTCCTCCTTACACAGAGAGCGCGCCGGCCGGCGTTCCTTGCCGATTTTATCGCGTGATCCTGGCGCCGCAAGGGCAGTAAGCGAGTGGTTATCGGATCAGCTTTACAGCGTCTTCGTTCGCGATCAATTCCTGTCAGGCCACGATAGGCTGCCGTGCCTTCTGGCGGGCGCACAACTCTTTTACAGATCATTTGCGCCCGCCTGACAATCCTTGCGGTCGAAAACACGAAGGTTAAGACAGCGGCTGCGCCTACAAATGACGCGGCTTGAGCTGCAAACACTAAGAGAAACATTATGAAAATGGTTTGTATCAGCACCTCGATCTTGCTGGCATTGGCGTGCACGGCATCCGGCGCCCGAGCGGCGGTGGGCACACTCAGCGGACCTTTCGCCCACCGAAATCTTGAGATCTTCCTCGTGCATGGTGACACCCAACTGGAACAACGGCGTTATGCGACACTCTCGGAAGCCCTCGAGAGGGGATTCGTGACGATAAAAGAAACCGGCAACGTGCAGGAATTGAGTGTCGAGAATCGGTCCAAGGACATTGCCGTGTTTCTCAACGCTGGTGATATTGTCAAAGGGGGGCGCCAGGATCGGACGGTCAGAGAAGATCTGATTTTGCCGCCCCAATCCGGCAGAGTCGCGTTGGCTACCTTCTGCGTAGAACACGGGCGTTGGACTGGCCGTGGTGATGAAAACCCGGCGGCCTTCTCTGCCAACACCAAAACTCTGAGTACACGGAAAGAAAAACTGGCGGCGCGGTATGGACTCAACCAGTCGGAGGTCTGGTCCGGAGTGGCTGAGCAGCAGGCCAAATTGAATGAGAATGTGTCCCGGTTGGCGGGTAAGAGTGTGGACACGCGCAGTCCGGTGTCAGCCAGCAGCCTGCAACTGACACTCGAAAACAAGGAGTTGGAAGAGGTTAGAAAGCAATACCTGGAAAAGCTGAACGGCATCCTGGACGGCAAGACTGACGTGATCGGCTTCGTCTACGCGATCAATGGCGAGATCAACACCGCAGAGGTTTTTAACAACAAGAGTCTTTTCCGAGCGCTCTGGCCGAAACTCCTGGATGCGGCGATCACCGAGGCGATCACTGAATACAACCCCAGCGCTCGCTCCAAGCCGGTGCTGGCAGAACAGATCAAGGTGTTTTTTGAAACGGCGCTGTCTGGCTCAGTCAAAGAGCGCGACGTCTCGATCAGCACACGGGTGAAGACCTACAGCACCGCCACAACGCTTCTGTTTGAAACGGTGGACCGAGAGGCAAACGGCGCATGGATTCACAAAACTTTCATCGAAAAAGGGAAGGAGAAGGTTGTGGTGCCGCTTCATCGGGAAGGCACTCAAAATCGGCAGCAGGAACGAGCGCCCGCAATTCGATAGAAGGGTCGTCCTGGGCGGTAAACCGGTGAGTGAACCACGGACGCCGGTCCCTCCCGCACTTCCCTTTACAGCCCTTACTCCCCGGCCAATACCCCTTAAATGCGGATGAGGCCCGACTGTGGCGCCTGGATGCACGCGTTCCCGCAGCCCCGTGAGTATCGCCTCGACCGGCCCTGCCCGCGCGCTGCTACTCCATGTACCACCAGAAGCTGAGCATCTCCTTGTTTTGGCCTTGGCCCCAGAGCACCCGGAAGGCAACCCGCTCGACATGGCCATCGGCGGAGGTGACGTTCGCACCCCCGTTATGCACCGTAGGGCGCCCCCAGTTGTAGGCGACGTCGTAGTTGGACATGGAATCCAGCTTCCCATCGCCGTCTTTGTCCAGGGTGAACACGTAACTCGGTTCCAGCGGGGAATAAAGGTAATGGGTGATGGTATCGGTGAGGATCATCGCCTGCGCGGGGCGCTTGATCTTTGAGGCCGGCATGGGCGCGGTGTGATCGGCATAGTAAAACGGTCCCGAGATGCCCTTGTAGTTTCTTGAGGGTATGGAAACCGCGTCGCCAAAGCGGCCGAAATGGCAACCGATGTAACAATTCCAGTTTGTTCCCGGGGCCGGAGTATTGCCGGAGAAAGGCGCCGGGCCGTAGCTCCCGCCCGGGCACTTGCGGAGCGCATCCAGGAGAAAGAGCTGGTCCGTGGTGAACTGGCCGGTCCCGGTTTTGGGTTGCCGGGCGACGTAAGGCGCCAGCAGCTCAAACCAGAACAGCTCGGTGTAATCCTGGGAATTCTCGCCAAACACCGGAAAGCGATCCTTGAAATCGCCTTCGTACATCAGGGTCGCATAACCCCAGTTCTTCATGTTGGTGGCGCAGCTCGTCATGTGAGCCTTGGCCCTGGCTTTGGCGAGCGCGGGCAACAGCAAGGACGCCAAGATAGCGATGATCGCGATGACCACCAGCAGCTCAATCAGCGTGAAGCCTCGGCGCAGTCCGTTCTGGAACGAGCGGCTGCCCGCGCTGGATAAGCGAGCAACCATAAACAAAGTGTGTTTGCTGGAACGCTACCAATCTAAGTCGGCTTCCGGTCTTTTCAAACTGAAAAGTCACGCGTGTTGTACCCAGTTATTCGGGGGACGCGGGCGCCGTGGCATGGTCGGCGCGCGGACTTCAGTCCGCAGCAGCATCCACCGAAGGGAGGCTTTCAAATTCCAAACGCGACGGCCGGTCGGGAATCGCTGCGGACTAAAGTCCACGCCCCCGATGTTCGGGTTACCCACAACTGAACCCCAACCACGTGTCGCTAAGGCACCGGTCCTTGCGAACGCCGTTCCTCGGCCCGCGATGCAACGCCGCCCCTCCTTCTCAAGTTCTGGCAGAGGTCATCAGAGTGTCCATCCCTCGCGGTATTTGCGGCGCACGTAGTCATTGGCGGCTTTGTCGTTGGTGACCTCCATTCTCTCGCCATCCCAGAGCAGTTTGCGGTTGGGATACCGCACGGCCAGGTTGCCCATGAGGACCGTTTCGGCCAGCGGACCGGAATAGTCGAAATTGGAACTGGCCGGCTTGCCGCCCTTGCAGGCGCGCACCCAATCCTTCTCGTGCCCGCTTAAGCCGTCAGGAACCCTCTCGATAGACTGGGGGACCTTTTGCGCTTCGCGCATCCGTTGCTCAGGGAAAACCCGAGGTTGCCTGCCGTAACAACCGCAGATCAAGATTCCTTGGGTGCCCTGGAAGATCACGCCGCCATCTGAATCGCCCAGCTCCTCGTCGGCATCCAGACCCTCTGGGCGCGGCGGCATCATGCCGCCGTCCCACCACGTCAGCTGGCACGGTGGCAACGTATCCCGGGCCGGGAATTGGAACCTGACAATCGTGGAACGGGGGTAGGTCTCCATCTTGGGACCCTCCTTCTGCCAAAGTCCTTTCCAATAGGTCGAAATACACCCTTCAACACTGACCGGATATTTCATTTTCAGCCCCCAAAACGGCGCGTCCAGGATGTGGCACCCAAGGTCCCCCAGTGAGCCGGTACCAAAATCCCACCAGGCGCGCCAGGTGCCGGGGACGTAGGCCGGATGGTAAGGACGAAACGCTGCAGGACCGATCCATCGATCCCAGTCGAGACCGGCAGGGACTGGCGAAGTTTCTTTCGGCCTCTCGACCTCTACCCCTTGTGGCCAGACGGGGCGGTTCGTCCAGGCATGGACCTCGCGCACTTGCCCGATCACCCCAGCCCACAACCATTCGCAAACCTGGCGGGTTCCGTCGCCCGAGCGCCCCTGGTTTCCCATTTGGCTGGCGACCTTGTGTTCGCGAGCGGCCTCGGTCAGCAACCGCGCCTCCTGAACCGAATGGGAGAGCGGTTTTTGGATATAGACGTGCTTGCGGGCGCGGATGGCGGCCATGCCGATAACTGCATGGGAATGGTCGGGTGTGGCGATAATGACGGCGTCGATATCCTTCTGCCTTTCCAGCATCTCCCGGTAATCAACATAGACCTTTGCTTTGGGATAAGTCTTGAACGTGTTCGCAGCGTAATTTTGGTCTACATCGCAGAGCGCGACGATGTTTTCGCCGGCGCATTGTTTGAGGTTGCTGGCGCCCATGCCTCCAACGCCGATCCCGGCGATGTTGAGCTTCTGACTGGGCGGGGTTTCGCCAGCGCCACCCAGCACATGGCGTGGCACAATCGTAAAGGCGGAGGTGGCGAGAGCGGTCGTCTGGAGAAACCGGCGTCGGGTGGTCGGCCGAGCGGACGGGTTGATATCGTCGGGCGTGGGCGTGTTTGGGTTCATATTCAGGGTTAAACTACGGCTCTGGTTCAAAGTCAAGGTTTGGAACGGACTGACACCAGTGAGACGCCCAGAAACCGATTCCGAGCTGTCTCTGACTTCCGCCCAGTCGCGGCGTTCCGGCGAGTGGATTGACATGCGGTCGCGGGATGTCGATCATGAATTTTGCGCTTTACGACATAACCGGTCCGCTATGAAAACTGCTATTGTGCTTCTAAGTGCTGCGACGATGCTCGGCTGTGTTTTTGTGTCCGAAGTTTTGGCCGTGGATCGGAATCCCTTCTTTGCGATGGACACGGCTCTACGTGACGGCAGGGCACGGTCCGCAGCGGATCAAGCCGCGCTGGTTAAGGAACTGGGTTTCGATGGTTTCGGCACCAGCGGTTACCCGACCGAGGAATTCCTGGCGGCGTTTGAGAAAGATGGTCTGACCGTGTTCAATACTTACCTGACACTTGATTTTGACTCTGCCCAACCGTTGATCGAACCGAAACTGAAGGAGTTGATTAGCCGCTTGAAAGGCCACCACACAGACCTCTGGATCGCCATCAACGGCGTTACTCGCAAGGGGGTGAAGCTGATGCCTTCCGCGATTGAGGGCGACGACGTGGTTTTGCCGCCGGTGCGTGAACTGGCGGCGCTTGCGCAATCGAGCGGAGTGCGGATTGCTTTCTATCCGCACACGGGCTGCTGGCTGGAGCGAGTGGAAGATGCGCTCCGTGTCGCCCGGAAAGTAGACGGATCGAACGTGGGAGCGACTTTCAATCTTTGCCACTGGCTGAAGGTGGAGGGGGACCGTGATCCGAAGCCGGTGCTCAAAGAAGCCCTGCCGCTGCTGTTTTTCGTAACCATCAATGGTGCCGAGACCGGCGACACCAGGCGGATGGGGTGGGACAAGCTCATCCAACCGCTCGACGCGGGCTCCTATGACGTGAAGGGACTGATTACGTCGTTGCGCGAGATCGGCTATAAAGGGTCTGTTGGTTTCCAGGGCTATGGTATCCCTGGGGATTCGCGTCAGATCCTCAGTCGCACGATGCAGGGCTGGCGCCGTATGAACGCGCCCTAACAAGGATGGCGTCAGGATCGTAGACCCTTCAGGTCTAATTTCAGCCGTTTGTCTTCCTTGATCAGCTCGGCCATCGTCATTTGAGCCCGGCGCAGAGCGGCCTCGCGGCTGAGCATCGTAGTCAACGCGTCATCCACGGCTCGCGGAACCGTTGCGTTCTCAAAATGGCCTTCGGTTACTTCGTTGTAGAATCGGGCGATATTGCGCACAGCCCCGACGTCATACAGGTTCTCAACCTCGCCTGAGTACACGGTTTCCGGGCCCTGTAATCGTATCTTGCCACTGTAAGCCAACTGGGCATAGCCGGTAGTGCCGTGAATTAACACCGCGCACTCGAACGGGTAAAGATTGTTCAAATGCCGGCCGCAGTGGTCCCAGACCAATCCATCCTCGAACGCGTAACTGACGGCCAGAACATCATGGCTGTCGCCGTGTGGGTTGTCTCGAGCGATGTTTGAGTACCCCACGGCACTGACCGGCCGTTTGCCGAGTGCCCAAAGGACCGCGTCAATGGCATGAATACAGGCATTCACGTGGTGGCTGCCGCCTAGAGTGATATCATTGCACCAGATCAAGCGTTGGAGACGGCTCTCCAGGCTGGCCGTGCGCGGCGGGTCCGGCCAGCCACCGCCAAAGTACCGGCTGGTGACAACCGCAGGTCTGCCGATGTCGCCGCCTTGTACCATTTTGGCGATCTGAATATTGTGCGAGTCGGTTGGCAATTGGTAGTCCACCAGGAAACAACGCTGCTGTGCGGTCGCCTTCTTGCCCCCCTCCAGGATCTGAAAAGCTCCCGGCACGTCGACTGCCACCGGTTTGGCCATATACACGTGAAGACCGGCGTCCACCGCCGCGCATGCGTGTTCCGGGAAAAAGAACGGAGGGGTTTCCAGCGCCACCGCTTCCACGCCACTCTCCAGCAGCCTTTTATATCCGGACAGCCCCGAGAACCGGCGGCCCTTGTCCACCCCGAGTTCGTCGCCGCATTTATCGGCGACCTCTTGAAAGTAATCCGCCACGGCATAAAGGTCGTAGCCGCCGTGTTTTTGGAACAGCTTTGCGATCCAGGCGCCGCGGCCGCCGTTGCCCACAACTCCGAGCCTAATTTTTCGTTTGAATTCAGTTGGCGTTGCCGCCTCGGCGGCGCTCGCCTCTGCTGCACTCATCTCGGACGCCAGGGAAGCCGCAGTGGCGGCAACGCTTAGGGCGCTGCCGAGAAATTGCCGACGATTCAAGGAGGAGGGTTGGCTCATTGTTGGTCTCTCTATCACTCCGGAGTGTTAATCAGCCGCAGCACGTCTTTCGCGCTCACGGCTTCGTGGAAGACGATCATCGTGGGACCGGACGCGTTAGGTTTGTCGGCCTCCGTGCTCTCCTCATCCTCGATGACGGAAATAGTGGAGACGTGTCCGATCGCATTGCCGAATTCGTCGAGCACGGCGGAGCCGCTGGACCCAGGGGCCCAATCGGTGCTGACGTTCAACCGTGTCGGCGCGTAGGCGGCCGACGGCGCGGCGCTGACGGGTCGACGGCCGGGGAACTGGTAAAAGCGGTTCACCACGCCGTGGCTGAAATAGCCGCGATGGTCCTGCGGATCGCTGAAGCAGTAGGCGATGTCACCGGGGTAAACGTTGGTGTTCAAAGGCAGCGGCACAAAGTCCTTCGCGTCGATCACCACGATGCAGGCGTCGGCGTAACGGTTCGCGGCAAGCACCTCTTTCACCGCGAACACGCGGCCATCTTCGTCCGCCGCCACAAGGCAGCCTTCCTTCACCTCTTTTCCGGGCTGAACGACGTGGTAGCACGTGGCGACTGCGCCGTTGGCAGTGATCGTGTAGCCGCCAGCCAGGTTCACGTGCCACTGGTCGCACTTCCCGCACAGGTAACACCAGCCAACTCGCAGGTGACTGCGGCGAGCGTTGATGCAAATCTCACGCGGGCTGAGTTTCTTGTTGGCCACTTCAGGAAGGCTCAGCCGGCACGAATTGCGCTTCAACTGCTCTTTAATTTCCTCAAGGTTCGCCGCCCGGCCCCCGCGGTAGAGTTCCTTTGCCGCGGCGGAGATCTTGTCCTCCTGTTCGGATTCTTTGCGACCTTGCTTATAAATGGGTACATCCGGCGCTTGGGCCAGCACCCCAGGGCACACAGGCCCGGCCACCGCAATTGCCAGGATGAAACGGGCTGAGGGTTGGAGGATTCGTCGCCACCACGTCATGCGAGGAGAGTAATGGTCGGAGAGCCGTTGGGAAGTGCAAAGCGCCACCCCGGCAGGAAGGGCATGCCGCGCGTTCCCGGATATGACGTCCGTGCTACACTTTGATTTTGGTGGCGAGTTCCTCAGCGGGGTAGGTCCAGATCTCGGCGAGGGTGGGATGGTAATGGGGCATGACGGCCAATTCCTGAACCGTCATCCTTTTGTGCATCGCGGCGACTATCTCATGGATCAGTTCACCACCCAGCGGACCAACGCAAGCGCCCCCGATGATTTCGCCGCTGGCCGGATCGGCGAGCAGCTTCACGAACCCATCTTTGGCGTTCATGATCAAGGATTTACCGTGGTCGTTAAACGGGTATTTGGCAACCGAGTACTTGATGTTGCGTGCCTGTGCCTGTTTTTCAGTCAGACCCACGGCGGCAACCTGGGGTTCCGTGAAAATAATCTCGGTCAACAGCCTGTAATCCATCTGTTTCGGACGATCGGGATGGGCGGCGTTGCCGGCCGCGATTTCGCCCTGCTGGATCGCAACATGGACGATTTCGTGCAAGCCTGTGCAGTCGCCGGCAGCATAGACATGCGGCGCGGTGGTTTGCATCCGCTCGTCGGTAACAATCCGGTTTTGTTCGACTGCAACCCCAATTTTATCCAGGCCGAGCGAGCCAATATGCGGCACTCGGCCGAGGGCATAGAAGACCTCCTCCGCATGGACCCGAATGGCTTGGCCCTCGCGTTCGAAAACAACCTCCTTCCGGTCGCCGGTTTTTCGTGCGTCAACCAGTTTCGTGCCGGTGAACAGCGTAACACCTTCACGCCGGAAGACTGTTTCCAGTTCTGCCGATGCGTCCACATCGAACCCGTGCAGGATATGAGGGCTCCGCTGGACCATCGTGACGCGGACACCGAAACGGACAAAAAATTGGGCGAACTCGACCGCCACCGCGCCGCCGCCCAGGACGATGATCGACTTTGGCAGGCGGGTGAGCCTGAGAGCGGTGTCGCTAGTGAGGCAACCGAGGTCGCTCAATTGGGGCAGGGGATACGGGGCGATTTTCGACCCCGTGGCGATCACAAATGATTTGGCGGTGACCGTTTGTCCCGTGCTCAATTCCAGCGTATGGGGATCTGCGAACCGGGCCATGGCACGGACGAACTTGAATTTTCCGCTGGTGAGTTGTTGTTGCCGGTAGTCGGCGAAATCCTTGATCAAGGCGTCCTTGCGGGCCATGACCTGATGCCAGTTGAAACCGACATCCTCAGTTCTGATCCCCCACGTTTGAGGATGACTGGCCAGATGCAGCACCTCAGCCGCGTACAGCAGCGCTTTGGTAGGCATGCATCCGCGAAGAATACAAAGGCCGCCGACTTCGTCACCGCCTTCGATAACGACGGTCTTCAGGCCCTCGCCCGCGGCTGTGCGTGCCGCCGCATAGCCGCCGCTGCCGCCACCGACCACTGCCAGATCGTAACCACAGCCTGCGCCTGTTCCGCTCATGCAGGCAGAACATAGAACGCGGATTGCGAAGTAAAAAGGGAAAAGGCTGGCCCATCCTAAGGGGCGGGGACGGCCTGATCGCGTTGGACCCAACCGATTCTGCGAGAGTCGGCGCTGACCTGCAGCCAGTTGTCCTTCCGGTCCAGGACGCGGACTTCGGCGCCGTCATGCAAGGTGATTGGACTTGGTGATTCACTCAAAGGCGCCTGGTGGAGAGGCGCGTCGGGCGTTACGATGACGGCCGTTGGCCAAAAACGGAGCTGGGCAAACTGCATGCCCAGGCAAACGCACACGAACGCGGCGGTGATGCCGAGAGCGATCGTCCAATTTCGCAAACCCGGTTTGAGTCCCGGGCGCCATTGGGGCAGCGCCAGTAGCAAAAGCCAACACCACACCAAGCCGGTGGACAAGAGCGTCCACTCGTTCAAACTGAGCTTCCCGAGCCAGCGCGCTGCCAGGCCGGACGAGAGGGTGGACCCTTGGACCTGGTTTCTCGCGAATTGCAGGTTGGCGAGCACGTCGGGGTCGCGGACAGTCAGTGTTTTGGCGTGCCGGTAGGCCAGGATGGCGCGGCCTATCTGGCCGGCCTTGAAAAAGGCATTGCCCAGGTTGAAATAGAGCGGTGCCGAGGCCAGGCCAGACTGGATAATCCGGCCGTACTCGGTGGCGGCATCAGCAAACTTACCCTGTTCGTAGAGCTTGTTGGCTGAGTCAAATGCAGCGCCGGAGTCCCCGGCTCGCGTCAGCATCGGCCAGGCCAAGAAGAGCGTGACGGCCAACCGGCGGCAGGCCCGCACCCAGGGCCGTTGACAAGCGCGCGCAGGCTGCTGTGCTGGAGACACCGCAATGAGTCCCTGATTCATAGATTCAGTTTCCCCAGTTCGCCAAGGACGGATTCGACTTTCGTGACCAGCGCGGCGAGCTGCTCGCGGCTCTTGATGGGGGCGTAACGAGCCTGGTTGCAGACTTGAAAGAGGTCCGACAAAGGCTCGAGCGTCGAATCCGGGACTCCGCAAGGCCGAAGGTGCTCTTCGATTACAGCTTCTGTGATGGCCGACGCAGGCAAGTCCAATCGCTCGCCGACCTGCTCCTGGAGCAGCCGGAACACCGTCGCGAAAAAGTCATCGGACTTATCCTCGGCCGCAAACCGGCGAAGTTCCGCGAGGCCTTCGCGGAGCACTTGGGCAACCAACCGCTGCCGACGCAAACGCGGGTTATTGGCGAGATTGTCCGCGCGGCGCCTCCACAGGACCACGGAAACAAACGCGAAGAGCGGCAAACCTTGCAGAGCCAGAAACCACGGTTGCTGGATCAGCGGCGAGCTGATCTGCGAAAGAGTGCCGAGGCGCTGCTTGTTGGGGACGATGTCTTGGCCCGGCGGCGGGTTGTCGTCCTTTGGCCGTGGCAGCGCCGCGACGGAGGGAACTGGTGCGGCGGCCCCCGCCCTCACCACCAGCGGGAACCCCGGGTGAGCAAGGGTCCGGAAGCTCTTTTGCTCAGGGTCAAAAAAACTGAACGAGATCGGGGGAATCGCCTTGATATCGGATTTTTCTGGCGTGACGATCCGTTCGAAGGTCTTGCGCCCCTGGAGGCCAAGGGGATCGGGGGTTTCTACTTTAGTGTCCTGCGAAAGAGTTTTAAAGTTAGGCCACGAAATGTCGGGGAGGGTTAGGGATTCGATAGGGCCGCGGCCGGCGATTTGTATTTTGATGGTGATGGGGTCGCCTTCGGTGAGGTTGGTGGGGCCGGCAGTGGCACTCATGGTGTAGCTACCCACCGCCCCGGAGAAATTCGTCGGCGCGTTTTCGCGCGGTAAAGGCAGCAGATTCACCTGCTCCGATTCCGTGGCCAGCGGAAGCTGTTGCTGTTCGGCGCTGAAGCGGTCGAACGGGTCGCGGATGCCGAACTGCTCGAAAAACGGATCCCGGCGGCGATTGGCGGAAGCGACATCAAGCACGGCAGTGGCGTTGACGGGACCCAGCGTGTGAGCGCCCGGCTTAATTGCGGTCAGCACATAGTTGAGCGGAATAACGGTATAGATTGCGTTGCCGATCTGCGCCTGACGGCGTTGGCCCTGCACCATTTTGCCCACATTGAAGCCGTCGGCCGGGAAGGCTGAGATTTGAAAGCCCTGGATATTTTGAACACGGCTGGAAAGATGGAGCTGAAGCTGCACCGTCATCGCCTCACCGACGTAGACCTCCTTTTTGGGCAGCACAAGCTTCAGGAAAGCTGGTTGAGAACCGGAACTCACGGCCGCAGGCGGGGGCGCGCTGGGTTTGAGCACTCTCAGCACCAGCGGTTGGGTCGTGAGTTTCTCGCCTCCGATTTCGGTCGTCACACCCGGAATTGTGTAGTTACCCGGTTGCCGCGGCATCACCCTGAAGTTGTAAGTGATCGAAGAGCTGACCTGCCCGTTAATGACGCTGAACTGGCTGGACGGCCCGACATACGCGATCTGCAAATTCGGGACCTGACCGGGCATGGGTTCGCTTTGGGGTTGACCACCACCACAGGCCAGGGAAAGCGTCGCGCTCTCCCCCAGAGTGATCGTGTCCCGGTCGAGTGAGGCAGTGAAGGTTGCCGCCCCGGCGCCGGCCCCTTGCACCAAAGCGCAAATTGAGAGCAGGCAGAGGAGAGTGCGCGCCCGGGGCATGAAAAATGCCCGGGTCGGCTCGGGTTGGCTCACCAATTTTGTCACTCTATATATCTGTTAATTGTTGCCTCGCTGTTCGCCGGAGCGCAAGTGTCAGTTCCCGGTATCCGCTCAGTCTTGGGTCGGAGCGCCGAGTTGCACTCGGCTTACACGCGGTCGTCGGTGC
>DATDCV010000329.1:0-22842 GCA_036524155.1 Verrucomicrobiia bacterium | reverse complement strand
CTGCTGGTCTACTGGCTCATCCTTCTGTGGATGTATCGCCGCAAGATCTTCCTCCGGGTATGAAGACGGCACACGGGATGTAATAGAGCGTGTCTGGAAGTTCACCCGGCGAGGGTACCGCGCCGACAGTTCGATAAAGTGCCAGGCGTTTTTTGTAGGCCGCGTGCCCTCACGCGGCGGCTTTTGGCATTTTCCAAACACCCTCTTGGCGCGCAGCGCTTTCAGCTAATGCCGATCCGTTACGGCCTTCCGCCGGCGGTTTGCCCGGCTACACTTTGCCCATTTTCTTCAATGCCTCGAAGCTGCGCGTGACCGCCGCCAGCGGATCTTTGCCGCTCTCGTGCTCCAGGACGTACCAATCGGTCTGACCCTGGCGCTCGCACAAGGCAAACACGGCTTTCCAGTCGATTTTGTCCTCGCCAACCACCGCGTCCGGCCCGCCGCCATTGGCCTTGATATGGATGCTCTTTGCGCGACCGGGATACTGTTTGAGGATGGCAACGGGGTCGGCGCCACCCTCGGCGCAGTTGCTTGTGTCCAACTGCATGATGACAGCCTTCTTCGTGTTGCCGAAGAAAAGGTCCCATGCCGTCTCGCCGTCGAATTTCTTGAAATCACCGGCATGCGCGTGGTAGCCAATCCACATACCCTTGCCCTTCAACTCATCGGCCAACCCGTTGAACTGTTTCGCCTTGGCCAGCCAGTCTTCTTTGGATTTGCCTTCCATCCAGGGAACGATCAGGAACTTGTTCCCGATGGTCTGGTTGAACTCGATCGTCTCCTGCAGCTTGGCTGGTGAGACCGACTCGTAGGGCGTGTGGGTGCCGCAGCATACCAGGCCGTCGTCGTCGAGCATTTTGCGGAGCTCCTTCGCCGACCGACCGTAATAACCGGCGAACTCCACCCCCTTGTAGCCGATTTTGGCTACGGCTTTCAGCATCCCAGGCAGGTCCGCCTGGCACTGCTCCCTGATCGAATAGAGCTGAAGGCCAAACGGGATCCTCTTGCCTGAGGCTGCCTGCGAGCAATTCGCGAAGCTGATCCCCAGTCCGAGCGCTGCTGCGCCCAGGCTGGTGCGGTGCAAAAATTCACGGCGGGAAAAATCGGAAACAAAATTCATGAGGGCGTCCTTTCTATGGTCGGTTGATGAACGACATTCATGTCGGCCGCATTAGACTCGAGCCGGTGTGTTTCGTCAAGCAGCGCAGTTTGCGTCGGAAACGGCGAACGTCCGCGCGCTGGGGCCGGGTGGTTCAGGGAGAAGGAATTTTTTCGCCGGCCACGAAGTGAAAGAGCAGGACCAAGGGCACGCGCATTCGAAACGCGCTTTTGGATAATTTGTTTGCCCGGCATGATCAGTCGCCACTAGCTTGGCCGCGGTGAATGCCCTGGGAATTCATACCGGCCATGATAGCAGCGCCGCTCTCGTCGTCGATGGACGGATTGTCGCCGACGTCGCCGAAGAGCGGTTCACGCGCACGAAACATTATTGCGGCCTGCCGATTGCCGCTATCGACTATTGTCTGAAGGCCGGCAACATTTCGATTAGCGATATCGACGCCGTTGCCGTCCCCTCCGAGGCGAGCGTGCCGGATTTGAATTTTCTTCTCGACCTCAAAGGTGCCCGGCGGGAGCGCAAAGGCCGGCCAGGCCGGATGCTGGAATTTGCCGGGAAACTGTTCCAACGGCCCGCTGCCAAGCCACCGCTCTATATCAAGAGCTTCCCGGTCAAGGGCAGCACGGAAATTGTCCATGTGAACCACCACCTCGCGCATGCTGCGTCGGCTTACTACACCAATCCCTGCCGACAGCGCCAGTTGATCGTCACGCTTGATGGGCTGGGCGACGGTATGTCCGGCGGTTTGTGGCTCGGCGACCAGGGTAAGATAAAGCTCCTTCAGCCGCTGCCGACCGCGGCCTCGATAGGCTGGTTTTACAGCAATGTCACCGAGGCTTTAGGTTGGTGGCACGGCGATGGTGAAGGCAAGACCATGGGCCTGGCGCCTTATGGGGATCACTCCAAGGTCCAGGGCGCCCTCGACCCGTTCCACCCCAAATTCAGCCGGGGCCAGCTCAGCGTCGCCCACGATTTCGGCCGCAGCTATTTTTGGAACGAAGGCGGCGCGATCCAGTGGCACTTTGACGAAGCCTACGCGATTCGTGAGCTGATCTTGAAACATGGACGTGAGGCGATCGCCGCCGAAGCTCAGCGCGTTCTCGAGGAACAGGTGCAGCACTTGATCTATCCCTGGCTGGAAAAAGAGGCCACGCGCAACCTTGCTTGCTCCGGCGGCGTGTTCCTCAATGTAAAACTCAACCAGCGCATCTGGGAGTCCGGCCGTGTCGAGCGTCACCATATTTACCCGAATCCTGGCGATTCCGGACTGGCAGTCGGCGCCGCCCTTCATGCCTGCCACCAGGCCCTCCCCGGCGCTGCAAGCCACCCTCTGGAAGAGGTTTATTGGGGACCGGAATACTCGGAAGCGGAAATCGAAGCCGCCTTGAAACTGCGCAACTTGAGTTATCGCCGCTTGGAACAGGTCGAGCAATATGCCGCCCGCCTGCTCGCCGATGGCCGGATTATCGGATGGTTCCAGGGCCGGATGGAGAGTGGGCCCCGCGCGCTGGGCAATCGCTCAATCCTCGTGAGCGCCAACCGCGCTGAGAACAAGGATCTTCTCAATGCCCGCGTGAAATTCCGCGAGGCCTTCCGTCCTTTCTGTCCATCCCTGCTCTGGGAGGACCGCGCCGACTACCTGCAAAAAGCGCGCGATGAGTCCTTCATGATTACCTCCTTTACCTGCACCGAAGCCAAACGCGGCAAGGTCCCCGCAGTGGTCCACGCGGATGCGACCCTGCGCCCGCAAACCGTCAAACAGCAGGTCAACCCGCGGTTCTGGCAGCTTATTAACGAGTTCGGCCGGCTCACAGGTGAACCGCTGTTGCTCAATACCTCTTTCAACATCATGGGCGAGCCCATCGTTGCTCATCCTCGCGATGCCATTCGCTGCTTCTACGATAACGGCCTTGACTTCCTCGTCCTTGGCAACTTCATCCTGCAAAAGGATGGTGTCCGTTGACTGTCAGCCCGATCGAAACGCGCTGCGAGCATAATGTCCCCGAAATAGCTAGCCCCTCGATCTCCTCTCCCCGGCCTTGCTCCAGAGGAAGAGCCGGAGATCCCTTGTGTCTGTTAAGCGAACCGAAAGCGGCAGCAAGCTGCACGCACTCCCAAACGCCTCGCGACTGCGGGCGCACCCCCGACTGCGCGCTAGCGCTTGGAGTGCGTGCAGCTTGCTGCCGCTTTAACATCCCCTGCCACTCCTGCCCACTACGATGACTTCAACCTCATACTTCGGGCACAAAGGAAAACTTTGACAAAATACGAGAAGAGGTGTAACTAATCAACACTAAGATTGCTATATTACTTATGATTGCTGTGGCTGAACCGAGTAAGCTTACCCGCGTCGAAGGCCTAAAACAAAACAACCCTTTGTTAAGTGGGACTATACCCCAGGCACTGGCGGACGCGGCGGCAGACCACTTTTCTGACGATGATTACGAGTTTCTAAAGTACCACGGGGTTTACCAGCAGGACGACCGCGACAAACGGAAGACGGGGAAGCAATACATTCTGATGGTGCGGACCAAATTCCCCGGTGGTGTTCTCAGTGCGCCGCAATATCTGGTTTGCGACAAGCTCAGCGCCGATTACGGAAACAACACTCTTCGGGTCACAACGCGGCAGGACTTTCAGTTTCATGGCATCCTGAAATCCAACTTGCGGCAGACCATTCGGGGCCTTAACGACGCTCTGGTCTCCACGCTGGCGGCGTGCGGCGACGTGGAGCGAAATGTCATGGCGCCACCCACCCCTGGAACAAGCCCGCTGGTTGACCAGGTACTTGCTGAAGCGCGCGCTCTCTCGCACAAGCTGGCGCCCAAAACGCCGGCCTACCACAGCATATGGGTGGAGGGGCAGGAGTTGGTCTTGAGCGGCGGCGCCGATCCGGATTTCGAGGACCTGCTCTATGGAAAGAAGTACCTGCCACGCAAGTTCAAAACCGCGTTCGCGATTCCGCCGCTGAACGACATCGACGTCTTCACGAACGACCTGGGTTTCGTTGCGATCGCCGAAGGCGGCGAGATCGCGGGTTACAACGTGCTGGCTGGAGGTGGCATGGGAATGTCACACGGAAACGCGCAGACTTTTCCGCGGCTCGCGGATGTCATCGGGTTCGTTCGGCCCGAACATCTGGAGGCCGTCGCTAAGGCGACGATCACTATTCATCGCGATTTTGGCGATCGGACGAACCGGAAGCACGCCCGTCTGAAATATGTGATCCAGGAGCGCGGCGTGGATTGGTTCCGCGCTGAATTGGAGCAGCGTGCGGGCGTTCAGCTCGAGGCGGCGCGCGCGTTCAGTTTTACCCGCCAGGGAGATCTCCTGGGCTGGCATCAGCAGTCGAACGGAAGTTGCTTCCTCGGGCTGTTTGTCGAGAACGGCCGCATTCGAGACGTCGAGGGCTACCGGCTCAAAACAGCGCTGCGAGCCGTGGTCGAACGCTTCCAGCCGGAGGTCCGGCTGACGCCTTCGCAGAACCTCTTGCTCGTCAACCTGCGCCCGCAGGACACGCCGGAGATCGAGCAGGTTTTGGCTGAGCACGGCGTGTCGGTGAAGAACCCTTTCAGCCGGACGCGGTTGGCGTCGATGGCCTGTCCGGCGTTGCCGACCTGCGGGCTGGCGTTGGCGGAATCCGAGCGCTCCGCGCCTGGTCTGCTGTGCCAGCTCGAGGCACTGCTCGGGGAGTTGGGCATCGCCGATGAGGAATTGATCGTGCGGATGACCGGCTGCCCAAACGGGTGTGCCAGGCCCTACATGGCGGAAGTTGCCTTTGTCGGCAAAGCGCCAAACAAATATCAAATCTACCTGGGTGGAAACGAGGGCAGCACACGGCTCAACCGGTTGTATAAGGACTCCGTTAAGGGCGACGACCTCATTGCCGAGCTTCGGCCCTTACTCGCCAGCTATGTCCAACAGCGACAGGCCGGCGAACGGTTCGGCGATTTTTGCGCGCGCACGGTTTGGACCGAGCAACCGGGTCGTTAGGAAGCGGCCCACTGACGTTGTGAACGCCGACATTGTGTCCGAGGTTCAAACACTGCCGATGACCCTGCAGGCCGGCGAGGTGCGCGCGCTAAACGAGCAATTCGCGCGCGAAGGCACCGAGGAGATCCTCGCCTGGGCCTGGCGGCGTTTCGGATCGCGCGCCGCGATAGGCACCAGTTTTCAAGGGGCTGGTTTGGTGATACTCCACCTCGCCGTAAAGAACCGTCTCGGCTTTCCGGTGTTCACGCTTGACACCGGCCTGCTTTTCCCGGAAACCCTGGCGCTGAAGCAACGCCTGGAGGATTTCTTTCACCTCAAAATCGAATCCCTCGTTCCCGACTTGACCGTCGCGGAGCAGGCCGATATCAATGGCCCCGAGCTTTGGAAAAGCAATCCCGATCTCTGCTGCACGCTTCGCAAAGTGATGCCGCTGCGGGACAAGCTCTTCAACCTGGATTGCTGGATCACCGGGTTGCGCCGCCAACAGGCCGCCTCGCGCGCCGAAACCGGCATCATCGAGCTCTATCTGTTTGATGAAGCCTCCGGCAGAGAAATTGTGAAATTGAACCCGATGGCGAGCTGGACTCGCGACGCCGTCTGGGATTACCTCCGCGACCACAAAATCCCTTACAATCCTCTCCACGATCAAGGCTACCGTTCCATCGGCTGCCAGCCGTGCACTCGTTGCACTGCCAACGGCGAGCCTGAACGCGCCGGGCGCTGGACCGGCTTCAACAAGGTTGAGTGCGGCATTCACACCTTCATGCCCAAGAAGGTGGATTTTCAAATCTGAAACGCTAACTTCCACCACGACGCTCTATATCGCTCATGGATTATCTATCGAGATTGGAGAACCAAAGCATTTATCTCCTGCGCGAGGCCTTCAATAAATTCGACAACCTCGCTATGCTCTGGAGCATCGGCAAGGATTCCACTGTCCTGCTCTGGCTCGCCCGCAAAGCCTTCTTTGGTCACGTGCCGTTTCCGCTCGTGCACGTCGATACGACCTACAAAATCGCCTCCATGATCGAGTACCGCGACCGCCTGGTGAAAGACTGGAAGCTCCAGTTGGTCGTGGGAAAAAACGAAGCCGTGCTTCAGCGTGGCATCACTTTTCCCGCCGGCAAGGCCACCCGCGTCGAGTGCTGCGGCACCCTGAAGAAGGACGCGCTGAAACAGGTTCTGGACAAACACCACTTCACCGGTGTGATCGTCGGTGTGCGGCGTGACGAAGAGCCAACCCGCGCCAAGGAACGGTACTTCAGCCCGCGCGACAAAAACATGGAATGGAACGTCGAAGACCAGCCGCCCGAGCTGTGGGACCAGTTCAAAACCGATTTCGAAAAAGGCACTCACATCCGCATCCATCCGTTGCTGCATTGGACCGAGCTGAACGTCTGGGAATACATCGAGCGCGAGAACATCCCGGTCATCCCGCTGTATTTTGCCAACGGCAAAGGCGAGCGCTATCGCAGTCTCGGCTGCGCCCCCTGCACTTTGCCGATCAAATCCAACGCCCATACCGTCCGTGAAATCATCCAGGAGCTTCGCGAAACAAAAACCCCGGAGCGCTCCGGCCGCGCGCAGGACAAGGAAAGCGAGGATGCTTTTGAAAAACTCAGGCGAGACGGCTACATGTGAGCCCACCTCAATCCTCCGCGTATGACAAACCCCGATTCGCCCGCCGAACAGCTCAAAATCGTGATCGTTGGCCACGTCGATCACGGCAAATCCACCTTCGTTGGCCGTTTGTTTCACGACACCGGTTCTCTGCCCGTAGGAAAACTCGAACAACTGCAGAAAGTCGCCGAGCGCCGCGGCGTTCCCTTCGAGTGGGCCAACCTGATGGATGCGCTCCAGTCCGAGCGCGACCAGAACATAACCATCGACACTGCTCAGATATGGTTCCGAACGCTGAAACGCCAGTACGTCATCATTGACGCTCCCGGCCACAAGGAGTTCCTCAAAAACATGATCACCGGCGCCGCCAATGCTGAAGCGGCCTTGCTGGTCATCGACGCCCATGAAGGCGTCCAGGAAAACTCCCGGCGGCACGGCTACCTGCTCAACCTGCTTGGCATCCGTCAGATCGCCGTCCTCGTCAACAAGATGGATTTGGAGGACTACAGCGAGGTCCGCTTCAATCAGGTCGAAGCCGAATACCGCGCGTGGCTCAAGACCATCGGTGTTCAGCCAAAAGTGTTCGTCCCCATCAGCGCCAGGCATGGGGATAGTATTGCGTCGCGTAGCGCAAAAATGCCGTGGTGGAATGGGCCCACAGTGGTGGAGGTGTTGGATGATTTCAGGGTCGCGGAGACGCCCGACCACCTGCCGCTGCGATTCCCCATCCAGGATGTGTACCGCTTCGACGAGCGCCGGATCCTGGCCGGACGCGTCGAGTCCGGCACCATAAAGGTCGGAGACAAACTGGTGTTCTCGCCCACCAACAAAACCAGCACCGTCAAATCCATTGAACGCTGGCACGCACCCCCCGGCACCAGCGCCTCGGCGGGCGAGTCGGTTGGTATCACCCTCTCGGAACAAATCTTCGTCGCTCGGGGCGCCATCGCCGCACCCGAAACCGCTCCGCCTTTCGAGTTGTCGAGCTTCAAAGCGCGCCTTTTCTGGCTCGGTCGAAAGCCCTTCACCCAGGGCAAGTCTTACAAGCTGAAGCTCGCAACCCAGGAGGTCGAGTGCCACATCGAATCCATCGACAGAGTCATCGACGCCTCCACTCTCGAGACTGTGCCGCGCCAGCCGGCGGAGCAATTCGTCGGCCGCCATGAAGTCGCGGAATTGACCATTCACACCCGGAAGCCGATCGCCTTCGATATCCACTCGGAGATCGTCCCTACCGGGCGGTTCGTCATCGTCGACGGCTTTGATGTCTCCGGGGGCGGAATTGTCGCCGCCTCCAATTACCCTCGCCGCACGCACGACGGCTCGACCAAAAGTGACAATATCTACTGGAGCCGCGGGCGCGTGACGGCCCACCAGCGTGAACTCCGCAACGGCCATTGCGGTTGCGTCATCTGGCTGACGGGCCTCTCCAGCGCCGGCAAATCCACCATCGCAACCGAACTCGAACGCGAGCTTTTCAATCTGGGCCGGCACGTCTATGTCCTCGATGGCGATAACATCCGCCACGGCCTGGGTTCCGACCTTGGGTTCTCTCCGGGGGATCGCGCCGAAAACATCCGCCGCATCGGTGAAGTCGCCAAACTGTTTTCGGACGCCGGGGTCGTCTGTATCACCGCTTTCATCTCGCCTTATCGCGCCGACCGGGACATGGTTCGCAACATCCTCCCCGCGGGAAGGTTCGTTGAAGTATTTGTCAACGCGCCTCTCGAAGTCTGCGAGCAGCGCGATCCGAAAGGCCTTTACGCCAAGGCCCGCGCCCGTGAGATCAAAGAGTTCACCGGCGTCTCCGCCCCTTACGAACCGCCGCTCAAGCCCGAAATCGAGCTGCGCACTGACCAACTCACCGTCGCGGAATCCGTCGCCCGCATCCTCGACTTCCTGCAAGTCCAGGATGAAGGCACCCTCGTTTCGATCTAACATTCGAACGAAACTTCACGCACGGCCCCTTCAGCCCCACGCGGCCCCGCCTTTGTTCCCCACCTTGTCTTGCACCTTGCCCCCACTTTGTCCCTCACTTTGTCCCTCACTTTGTCATTTTCGCCCCGATCCCAATTCATTCGCAGCGCGGAGGCTCCAGAGGACGGACAACGGTTTCCCCTCTCCTCGGGGAGAGGGGTAGGGGTGAGGGGGAATTCCTTGACCAGGTTCATGCGGATGAGGCCCTTGCTCTCTTCCGTTGTGAGGTCTACGGGGAGGCCAAGGGCGACGGGGAATTTGCCATTCGGATTCCTGGTGACGAGGAGGTTTGCTGCCCGGCCTGCCCGCACCTAACGCGCATCTTCCCTCGCCCCTCGGATTCCGGATTTCTTTCGACCTGCCCCTGCTTTGCGCCTACGTTACCACCATGCCGCAAAGAGACCTTCTTAGCGTCGCCCTCGTGCTGAACCCTGCCGATAACGTCGCAGTCCTCAAAAAGCCTGCCCAAACGGGCGACCTCCTGACCAGCCCATCTCGCACGGTGCCGATCGCCCAGGACATTCCGGCCGGCCACAAAATCGCCCTCACCGAAATCTCCGAAGGCGCGTCCGTTTGTAAGTACGGCCAGCTCATCGGCGTTGCGGCCGCCGCCATCAGCCCCGGGGAACATGTCCACACTCATAACCTCTCCCTCGGCAGTATCCCGCACGACTGCCAAGTCTCGACCGATTCGCCTGAGGTCAACTTTTATCCACGCGACAGCATGCGTTTTTTTCAGGGTTATGCTCGCTCCGGGGGTCGCGTCGGCACTCGAAACTACCTCGCCGTCATCTCGACGGTCAATTGCTCTGCCTCCGTTTCCCGCCATGTCTGCGGGCACTTCCGCCCCGAGGATCTCGCGCGTGATTTCCCCAACATCGATGGCATCGTCGCTTTCACCCATAAGACCGGGTGCGCCATGGACCCTGGTGAACCTCAGCTAATTCTCCAGCGTGTCCTGGCCGGCATCGCCCGCCATCCCAACATCGCCGGTTATGTCATGATCGGCCTGGGCTGCGAAGTCAACCAGGTCAACGCCATCCGGCGCACGTTTCAGATCGACCAAACTCGCCCGGGCGAAGTCGCCCCTGTGTTCATGAACATTCAGTCCGCCGGCGGCGTCAGTAAGTCGATCGAAGCGGCCGTTTCCACTGTCACCAGAATGCTTCCGGCTGCCAACGACGTCCGGCGCTCTCCCCAGCCTCTCAGCAAACTCCTGCTGGCTGAAAACTGCGGCGGTTCCGACGCTCACAGCGGCATTACCGCCAATCCCGCTCTGGGAATCGCTTCCGACGAACTCGTCCGTTACGGCGGCACCTCCGTGCTGGCCGAGACACCCGAAATCTACGGCGCCGAGCACCTCCTTACCCGCCGTGCTGCCTCCCCGCAAGTCGCCCGGAAACTATTGAGCCTGGTGCGTTGGTGGGAAGATCACACCCGCCAGCATGGCTCC
Source organism: Verrucomicrobiia bacterium (assembly GCA_036524155.1). Classification (GTDB taxonomy): domain Bacteria; phylum Verrucomicrobiota; class Verrucomicrobiia; order Limisphaerales; family UBA8199; genus DATDCV01. The sequence goes on along the minus strand of DATDCV010000329.1, from coordinate 12,682 downwards.
TCTATCGACAACAACCCTTCTCCCGGCAACAAAGTCGGCGGCCTTACCAACATCTTCGAAAAAAGCCTCGGCGCAGTCGCCAAGGCCGGCCAGTCCCCCCTCATGGCCGTCTATAACTATGCCGAGCCGATCACCTCTCCCGGACTCTGCTTCATGGACACCCCGGGCTTCGATCCCGTCAGCATGACCGGCTTGGTCGCCGGCGGCTGCAACATCGCCATCTTTACCACCGGCCGCGGCAGCGTCTATGGCTGCAAACCTACCCCCTGCATCAAAGTCTCCAGCAATACCGCGCTTTACGATTCCATGCCTGACGACATCGACCTCAACGCCGGAACCATCCTCGATGGCACCGAAACCCTCGACCTGACCGGCCGTCGCCTCTTTGAACTGATCATTGCGGTTGCTTCCGGCCAAAAAACCAAAAGCGAACTCTCCGGCTTCGGCGACGAAGAGTTCGCCCCCTGGCAGCTCGGCCCCACCTTCTAGCCCGCAGCGGAGCAGGCAGCAGCGCCCGCGAGTCACCCGGATTGGGCTGCCAGGAGGAGGGGGCGACGAACTTTTCTCTGTTGCGCTCTCGCATGGATTCGATATGCTCATGCAATTAATTAGATGAGGTGCTGAAAGGTGCGCTGTGACTTTCGGCGCTGCTCGGCGAATGAACTGTATTATCAGTAGTGCCCGCTTCCTGCCCGAGGCTTGGGATTGGCCGCGAACTCAGACGACGCGAGAGCGAACCGGGATGTCCGACTCACCCCCGGCGCCCTGAGGCCACTGCCTATGATTATCTTCCTCATCCATGTCCGCGATCCACAGTTCTACGCGCTCCCCGCGAAGACCCGCGCCAAAAACGGTAACATCCGAATCATGGGATTCCCGCCCATCGGCATCATGTCGCTCTCATCCGTGGTGAAGCGCGCGGGTCACGAGTGCGTGATGTTTGACCAGGCCAATCCGGACACGCCGAACGAGGTCATCATCGATGAAATCAGGCGCCGGCAGCCGACGCTCGTCGGTTTAAGCTTTTTGAGCACCACCAGCTATCCCTACGCCAAGATTCTCGCCCGGGCCATCCGCGCCGCCGACTCGAAAGTGAAACTGGCGTTTGGCGGCGTATTTGCCAGCCTCAATGCGCCGCTGGTCAAGCTTCAATGCCCCGAGGTGGACTTTGTCTGCCGGGGGGACGGCGAACAACTGCTGCTGGACCTGCTCGAGCGTCTAGACGATCCCTCCGGCGTAGAGAGTCTGACCTGGGCCAAGGATGGCAGGGTGATTAACAACCCCAATCGGAAGATCGAGCGGCAGCTTGACCAGTGGCCCTTCCCCGACCGGGAAAGCCTGGCGCTGGACTTTGTCGAATCCATGCCCCTGGACGTTCCGGCGGTGCTCTCCTTGAAACGATTCACCACGATGCAAACGTCGCGCGGCTGTCCGTGGTCCTGCACCTTCTGCGACATCCCCATCTTCAATGAAGGCAAGTGGCGTTCGCGCACCCCGGAGCACGTGGTCCAGGAGTTCAAGCATCTCGAGTCTCTGGGCTATGGGTCGGTCTATTTCGTGGATGATCATTTCCTCCTCCAGCCGAAACGCATCGAAGCCATCTGCCAAGGCATCAACGACAACGGCATTGAAATTGAATGGGGTTGCGAAGGGCGCGTCGACTCCGTCGCTCAACATTTGTTTCCGGCCATGGCCAAGGCCCACTGCCGCACTCTGATGTTCGGCATCGAAAGCGGCAGCCAGAAGATTCTCGACCGCGTCAGAAAAGAGCAGACGCTGGATGAGATTCGAACCGCTGTCCGCAACGCCAAGAAAGCCGGAATCGAGATCGTGCACGGGTTTTTTGTGGTCGGTAACCCAGATGAGACGGTTGAAGACATGAGGGCGACCTTTGACTTCGCCGCGCGGCTGCCGTTGGATACCTTCGGGTTCAACCGCCTGTGCGTCTATCGCGGCACGCCGCTCTGGCAGGAATATCTCAAGCGCGGCTTAATCAATGACCTGACTGATTGGTACAAATACTTCAAATGCTCCTCCATCGACCCGACCTGCCTGCCGGGCGAAGTGATCAACGATGAGCGCCGCAAGGGCCTGCGCCGCTTGTTTATCTATAAACTGCTGCATTATCCGGTGCAAATTTCCCGGCTCCTGCGCCGCTTCTTTCGTTACATGCCTGCCCGCGACGTGATCTACCTCATCATCAAGCCGTTCCTGGGCAAGAAGAAAGGTGTCACCAAGGCCGAGGTCCTCTCCCGCGCCGTTGAGCATGGTGAGGTGAAAGACGCCGCCGCGGCCCTGACCCAATTGAGCGATGAGCGGCTTGAGCAGGTCCTCGCCGAGTCGCGCCTCGAACGCCTCCGGATTCAGGACGAGGCCAAGGCGGCGTAGTTGCGGGGGTCAAGTCCAATCGCCCCTGTAAAAACAGCGAAATCAGGCGTTGCTGGCTCATGTCGAGGTTAGGTAAAAGACTGTGACTTTGGTTTTACGCCGACGGCTGGGCGCCGGAGAGGCAAGGCCCGAAATGCAACCGAGGGACGTCCTGGAGTCATCGGGTTCCAGCGTCGATCAAGAGGTCGGTCGACCATAGCGCCATTCCCTCTCTGGCTCCCGTGTCACAGGCGATTTTGCCCCCCGGATCGACTACCCGACTGTGGCCGTAAGACTGATTATGCCCATCCGGGCCGACCTGATCACTGATGACATGCCAACGACGTGCCTGGAAGGCATTGCCGATGGTTCCGTTGTCGTAGTCGCTGCCGTAGCTGCTAGACCATGCGGAGGACGTCACGAGAAGGTCCGCTCCCTGATTCGCCAGAGCGGAGCCGGGATAATAAACCATCTCCAGACAGATCAGCAGGCCAACCTTGCCGATGGGGCTGTCGATCACGTCCCAAGCCTGGCCCGGACGCCAGATTTGGTCTTCATTGCCGCCCCAGGAGGAGTCCGTCAAGTATCGCTTCCGGTGTTTGCCCAAGAGGCCTTCAGGACCCAGAAACACGTTGGCATTATAGAGCAAGCCCGCCTCGTCCTTCTCGGTCAGCCCGAAAACAACATAGAGGCCAAGTGCTTTGGCCTTCGCGAGGAGGTTGCTCGTGCTGGGTCCCGGGATGGTTTCGGCCGTCTGCCGCACATAAGCCATTTCCGGCGCCGTAGGCTTGTGCGAGGCATCACCCCAGGCCGGGCATTGCTGCAAGGCGATTTCCGGAAACACGACTAGGTCCGCACGGTTGCTGGCCGCCAGTTCCATGTAGGAGTACATCGTCTGGAGGTTCGCCTCGGTGTTGGTTTGCACGCTCATAGTTACGGCTGCCACCGTGAGCCACTTCCTGCCCGACGCCGGCAGGATTAGGCGATAGTACTTTTGGGGGCTAGCGGCTTGAGTGAGGTACGGGCTTACGCCGGTCGTGACCGTCTGCCAGACCCCAGTTACCGCAGACGCTTGTTGCAGCTTCCCATCCACCGCCTCCCAACTCAGCCGCAGGTGCCCTTGGTCCAGGGCACCCACCAGTCTGGCCTCATTGGCGGGCTCCTGCGCCCAGACCATTGGGGCCGCAGCTTCCACGAGCAGCCAAAGCGCGATGAGGATTGGATGTTTCATGTGAGATCCTTTATTGCTTTCGCTTGTTTCCCAAACCCCGTGGGTTGTCGTCTTCATGGCCGCCTGCCAATGGACGGAGGTCTCTTCAAGGCCTCCGAGGTCGCAATTTCCTCCAAGGACGGCGCCTCCCAGACATGGAGTTGGCCTTGTGAACTGCATGCTGCCAGCCAATTCCCGTCCGGAGAAAATACAACAGAATCGAAAAGAGAGCCCTCTCCGCGCAGCAGCACCAATTCACGGACCGTCGCGAGATCCCACACCTTCACCGCCTCACGGTCGACGGAGCAAGTAGCCAACCGCCGGCCGTCCGGGGAGAACGTCACTGCCGAAGCCGCCAGCATGTGGCCCTTGAAACTTGCGATGGGGCTGAATGAGGACACGTCCCATAAGGCCACCGTGCCATCCTCCGCGACAGAAGCCGCTCGCGAACCATCAGTTGAGAAGGCGGCCCCGATGACCCGCCGTTTATGGCCCGAAGTTGCAGCTAACAGTTGTCCGCTGCCTGTTTGCCACCAGCGGAGTTGGCCTGAGTCATCGCTGGCAAGGGCGATGCGCCCGTCCGGCGAAGCAGATTTCAAGACAGCATTTGTCGTCAAGAGCGACGTCAAGCGCCGACCCGTCCGAGCATCCCAGCAAGCCAACTCGCCTCCAACACCGGGCGAGTAACTGCCCGAGACTAGTTGTGAGCCATCCTCAGTAAAACGCAAGCCTCCCACACAAGCCTTGTGAGCTAGCCACTCGTTCAGAAGACGGCTTTCGGCGGTTGACCAGACCCGCAACCAGCCGTCGCTGCCCCCACCGGCGAGCATTGTTCCGTCAGGTGAGTACGCGACCGCTGCGACGTTTGTACCCGTCGCGGAAAGCGGCCCAAGGTGCTTCAACCCGGGCAGTTCATACATTTGGATCACGCCGTCGCAGGGCACAGCCAAGCATCGACCGGATGGACTGAAAGCGGCTTGAGTGCCCTGCATCCGCAGTCGTCTCGGTTGTTCCTGTTTCGATTGAGGAAGCGCGCTCCAAAAGGCGACCGCGCCGTCCTTGGCGCCGCTGGCGAGGGTGGTGCCGTCCGGGCTCAGTGCGAGGCCGTACATTTCGTCGCCACTGCCCGTCAGGATCCTGAGGCATCGTACATTCTGTACGTCCCAGATCCGAATGGTCTGGTCACCACTGGCGGAGTACAAGAACTGGCCGTCGGCCGAGAAGACCAAGCGCGAAATCCAGGACGTGTGTCCCTCGAGGGCGCCAATGAGTCTGCCAGATTCCGTGTCCCAAATCCGGATCGGGTTGGCCGAATAACCGCTGCCTGTAGCCAGAATACGAGCCGTAGGAGCCCAGGCCACAGCCGTGATCATTTGCCCATTATGAGCTTCGATGCTTAAATCGCTGGACCCTGTATCCAGGTCAATGACTCGAAGACGCCCGTCTCCATGTCCGACGGCAAGCCGCTTGCCGTCCGGAGAAAAGTCCAGGTCACCGTCCTCCTCACGAAGACCGCCCGACACAACCAATTCGTAGGCAACCCTCACTTGGTCGATATTCCACACTGTAACTTTGCCGGCGTGACTCAGAGCCGCGAGTTGGCCGCCATCGGGCGAGAACTTCAGGGCCTTGACCAAGCCGTGCAGCGGCAACTGATGAAGCAGTTCCAGGGTGTTGGCGCGCCAGACAGTGAGACCTCGATGATTGTCGGCAGCCAGCAAATCACCTCTCGGCGAAAATGTGACCAGGTGCCCTGCATTTGTCTGCAACATCGCTATTGGCGTGCCGCCGGGTACATCCCAAAGCCCAACGAATTCTCCCTGCCGAGCAAATCCGGCCACAGCCAACCTCTTCCCCTCCGCATCGTACGCCACGCGATAGACAGAGTTTGGGCGCCGGCAAAGCTCGCCTAGCTCTTCACTTTGGCATTGCGCCCAAAGATAGCGCCACTCCCAACCGCGAAGATCCGTTTCGCCGGGCCGATTTCGATGGCGGTCCAACAACCGACGGGCTAGTCCTCGGTCGTTCATAGCCAAAGCCTGCTCCCCAAGCTCCATGTCCGCAGCGTAGGCCTGCTGCCGGGCGGCTAGCCTTTCGGCTTCTGCCTGCTGCTGGGCTTGCACGGCTGCTCGCCGTTGGTTTGCCTCGTCATCTCGAGCGTTTACTGCTTCCAGGCGCAACCGGTTTTGCTCACGTTCCGCCCGCGTGGCACGAACCGCCTGCCAGGCGCTCACCACGGTGCCCACCACCAGCGCCCCCGCCACGGCCGCTGCGGCCGTCACCATCAACTTGTTCCGCCGGACAAATTTTCGGACCCGGTAGGCTGTGCTCTCGGGACGTGCGTCAACTGGTTCCTGGTTGAGGTGGCGTTCGATATCCAGCGCCAGCCCGTTGGCCGTCTCGTACCGCCGTGTCCGGTCCTTCTCCAAGCACTTCATCACGATCCAATCCAAATCGCCACGCACCAGGTGGATCAGCTTTGGCGCCTCCGTTCCCCGCCGTTTGGCCGCGGTCGTCAACTCCTGCCCCGGCAGCGTGTTCAATCTCGTCGAAGGTCTCACCGGTTCCTGCTCCCGAATCGTCCGGCGCATCTCGTCCAGGCCTGACGCGAGCAATTCCTTGCTGTCAAAGGGGGTCTTGCCCGTGAGCAGTTCGTAGAGCAGCACGCCCAGGCTGTAGATGTCGCTGCGCGTGTCGATGTCCAGTCCGCTCATCTCGGCCTGCTCCGGACTGACATAGGCCGGCGTCCCGATGAATTGCTGGAACAGCGTGTGAATGGTCTTGTCGGTCAGTTCCTGGTGGGTCGCCTTCGCGATGCCGAAATCGATGATCTTCGGCACGGCCACACCATCGTGCAGCGTGACCAGGACGTTCGACGGCTTGAGGTCACGGTGAATGATCCCCTTCTGGTGCGCGTGCTGGACGGCATGGCACACCTTGATGAACAGATCGAGTCGCCGGTCGGCCGCCATGCTGTTCTCGTCGCAGAATCTCGTGATGGGGATGCCGCGCACCAGCTCCATGACGCAATAAGGCCGGCCCGATTCCGTGGTGCCCGCGTCGAAGACCTTGGCGATATTCGGATGGTCCATGAGCGCCAGCGCCTGGCGCTCGGCCTCGAAGCGGGCCACCACCTGCTTGGTGTCCATCCCCAGCTTGATGACCTTAAGGGCCACCTTGCGCCGGACCGGTTCTTTCTGCTCGGCCAGCCAGACCGCGCCGAAACCTCCTTCGCCTAGCGCCTCCAGCAGTTTGTAACGGCCAATCAGCGTGCCGACGCCTTCGGCGGGCGTCGTTTCCACGCGGGCGGTCGGTTCCTCAAAGAGGCTGTCCGGGTGCCGGTGGGCTTCGAGGAGGGCTTCGACTTCCCGCCGCAACTGCGGGTCGGGACACGCCCGGTTCAGGTAGTCCGCGCGCTGCGCGTCAGTCTCCAGGGCCACGGCCGCCTCGAAGAGGGCCTCCAGCTTTTCGCTCGGTTTGCGCATGGCTTAGTCCGGTTGATCGTCTCATTCTATCTGGCGACATTTCCTCCTCAAATCGGACATCCAGCCACGGAATATTTAAGTGCCCTCCTTTAACTCCCGGGACAACCACGCCTTGGCGAACGCCCAGTCTCGCTGCACCGTCTTCTCCGAGGCGTTCACGACCGCCGCGATCTCCGCGACCCCCAAGCCGGCGAACACGCGCAACTTAACCACCTCCGCCTTTCTGCGATCCGCCTCCGCCAATTGGTCGAGGGCCTCATGAACCCGCAGGCATTTCTCGTCGTCCTGGGCAATGGGCAGATCGAACGTTTCGCAGTCCACTCGCTGGAGACCGCCGCCGTGGCGGAGCCGCAGTTTGCGCCGGGCGTTCTCGACGAGGATGCGCCGCATGGCCTCGGCGGCGGCGCTGAAGAAGTGCTCGCGTCCGCGCCACTCCTGGCGGGTCGAATCAGCCAGTCGCAGCCAAGCCTCGTGCACAAGGGCGGTGGCCTGGAGCGTCTGGCCCGGCGCTTCCCGCGCCATTTTTTGCGCGGCCAGCTTGCGCAAATCGCTGTAAACGAGAGGCAGCAATTCCTCCGCGGCCTTGGCTTCGCCCTGCTGCAGGCGGTCAAAGATGCGCGTGACGTGGCTCACGGACGAAGAGTAGATGAAGCACCCGGAATGTCGATTCCCGAAAGCACGCCTTTGCACTAAGTTGCCGTGCGAGTGGCGCACTGGGCGGCGCTTCAGGTTGCAGCCTGCCATATCCCCGCCTCAGTCGCGGTTCTGCAGGGCGAGGGCAGGTTTTTAATGCTCAACCAGTATAAGACTGCAAAAGTCGGTGCCGCCTCCTAGGCCGCCAGTCGCGTCGCCGGCTGAGCCCTTGAGGTGGTCCTGAGCGTGCTCGACTATGGCGGGACTGACCTTGACCCCACGCCAGCTCGCCGACGCATCGACCAGCACGGCAAACATCAGGCTCAAGCCCGACTTTTCGCTCAGGAAACGTGGGATAACTTTGGCCCTGCGCCTTCCTTCACCGTACAATCGCTCTAAGATGTTCGTAGTGCGGATGCGCTTGCGGTGACTCTCGGGAAAGCGCAGCGCGGTCAAGACTTCCTCCAAGTCCGTCGCGAGGCACTTCATCGCTTCAGGGAACTGCTGCCGGTACGTCGCCACAATCCCTTGGGCTTGCTCAAGAGCCTTCTTGTGGCTCTGCGCCGTGAACGCCTTGTGGATCAGCTTCTTTAGCCCAGGCTGAGCCTTCTCCGGCAACTTGCACAGGATGTTGCGCATCCGATGGACCTGGCACCGTTGCACCCAGGCGTCGGGGAAGCTCTCGCGCACTGCTCTTCGCAACCCGCTGTTCCCGTCGATGATGGCCAACAACGGCTCTGCCAGTCCGCGCTGCTTCATGTCTTGAAAGAAGCTCTTCCAGCAGACCGTGCTCTCCTTGTCGCCAATGGCCAAGTGCAGGAGCACTTTCCGACCGTCTTCTCGGATGCCGTAGGCACAGAGCACGGCCGCCGCTCGCTCATCGTCGGGGCGCAGGCGCAGGTAAATCCCATCGCAGAACAGGTAGAGGATTTTGTACTCAGACAGATCCCGGTTCTGCCAACGCTCGAAGTCGTGACTGAGCTCACGGCAGAGCTGACTCACGCTGCTCTTGCTTACACCGTCTACCTCCAGGGTCTCCGTCAAGGCGTCCTCGATGTCCCGCGGGGATAAACCCTTGACATAGAGCTGTGGGATAAGGGTAGCCAGTTTATCGCTGCGCCGGACCAGCGCGCGCAGCCACACGCTCTCGAAGCTCTCAATGGTGTCGCGGACCTGGGGCATCTTGAGATGTAGCGTGCCCTCAGCGGTTTGGACCTGCTTGTCCTCGTAACCGTTGCGGTAACCCCGGAGCGGTTCGTCGCGACGGTGGCAGTAGTGCTCTCGGCCCAGAAACTCGGTGACTTCGAGTTCCACGGCCTTCTGGAGCATGAGCTGAGCGCCGAGTTGAATCGACTCGGAGAGTGGAGCCTGGCGAGTGGCCAAGCTGAAGAACTGCTGTTCGAGCATCTGGCTGGGGAGTTGTCGTTTCATGGATGTCGTTCGCTTTCTGGTTTACCGGGCTGAGTCTGCACCCGGTCGATTTTTACAGGAAGCTTAGGACATCACCGTTGCGGGAGGTCGCGGTTCGGTCAAACGCAGTCTCAGGGTCCCGCAACGCGGCGCGCGCTCGAAACTCTCAACCCTCCCGGACCTTCAGCAATGACCTGGCTTCCGCCATGCCGGCGGCTGGACGGCCGAATTCGCTCGCGGTAACCCGCGCCAGAGCCACGAGATGGCGCACACGGAAACCCGCTCGAGTGGCGGCGAATTCCTCGGACACCGTGCGATAAAATTTTTCCGCGTGCAGTGCTCCGTCTTCACTGATGGCAAACCGGAGCAACAGATCGAATATTCGGCGAGGCGGATGGCCCAGCTCGCCGTAGCGCTGCGCCAGGGCGCTGGCCTTGGCCTGCAGATTTCCGCGAATCGCCTCTTCCAACTCCCGCAGCATCGCATCCGCATCAGTCGTTTTGATCTCATCCAGGTGCCGCGCGAGCGGCAGCGGTTGCCAGTTCAGGAAATCACCGCCGCGTGCCGTGCGATCCAGGGGCACCTGGTAGGCCGCCAGGATCAGGCTGGCAAAGCAGTTCCGCGAGTTCCCCGCTAACGCCAGGTTGCGCCACGCATTCGCGGAGTCGCAGGCGTGCAGGCCAATCGAGTCGCCATGCACACTGCCAATCGGTTTGCCGGCGACTTCGTCGCGAGGCGTCCGGCCCCTATCCCGCAGGATGAGCTGATTGGCGGCGAGGCTGATGGCCTCGCCCACCGCTGCGGGCGCGATATCCTCAGCCAGGGCCGCGGCGGCTGCCTCGGCCCCTTGCGCTGGGGAGGACCGGAAAATCGTTTGGCTCATCTGCTCAATCCAGGCGTCATCCGCCTGCCTGTCACCGGGTGCTCGGCCCAGCAGCTCGTGCTGTTCGAGCATTTTGGGCAAAACCGTGCGACAATCCTCCGCAACGGAATTCCGCGGCCAGGATTCGGCCTTAACGCAATAACGGACTGACTGCCGGAGCAGAGTGTGTGCTTGCTCCCTGCCGATCAGTCCAAGCAAATCCCAGGCCCGATAGGGTAATACGACCCGATGGACCTCAGTGTTGTCCTGCACAGTGAACAGCAAGTCATTTAACGCCTCTTCGGGCGTGCCTCCGGCGACCCGCGCGAAGGTTTGTTCGGCCTGTTCGACTTCTTTGCGCCGAACGGTCTCGCGCAGCAGCTCGCCGCCGGAGCCGGTGATGGGTCCCCCGGCCGGTCGAACCTGATGCAGCACCTCCTCTTTGCGTCCCCCGCGTTCCTGGATTCGCCGGGTGTTGCGATACAGCACCTTGAACACGGGCAGCGCTTGCAGTTCACTCGGCAACTCCTGCGCCATGTGCAACGCCGGAGCCAGCGCCATCATCGTGTGGAACCCGACATAATCCTCGCCGCCAAAGGTGCGCGCGTTGGCCAGCGCCGCCGCGGTCGTCAGCTTCCGCAAGTCGGCCCCCGACTGGAGTTGTCCGACCAGCGCGGGCAACAGCCGGTCGGCAGGCGTTTCCTGCATCAAACACACTAGTGGCTCCAGTGGACCAAAGGAAAGGGCCTCGACGTTTTCTTCCCCCAACGCGGAGGCCAGTCCCAAATCATTGGCGACCTCATAGCCCACCGTGGCCACCAACATCCCTCGGCCGACCTCAGCGAGAAATCCTCGACGCGTAAGCGGTGTATTCATAGCAGCTCTTCTGGTTCAGGTGAGAGTAAGTTATAATCTACCTGTACGCCCGTTTGCTGGGGCGTCAAGCGATCCAGCAACCGGGGCGTTTCAAACCGTCTGGGTGTCCACCCGGGCTACCCGCCGCCGAATACCGGCCGGAAGCCGGCTCGGCTCAAGATTCGCGCCACCTCGGCTCGTTTGTCCCCCTGAATCTCGATCTGGCCGTGCTTCACTGTGCCCCCCGTGCCACAAGCCTTCTGAATCGCCTTGGCCAGTTGCTCCTTTTCCAACAGACCGATGCCGATAAAACCCTTTACGACCGTCACCGTCTTGCCGCCGCGCCCCGCTTTCTGTCGGGTGATGTCGACGCGGCCACGGTTCTTTCCTGGCTGCTTAGCTTCGACTCGGTGCCCGCTATCTCCCGGCGAATTTTCGGGGGCGGGTGGGAGTCCTTCCCTGGACAAAGCACCGAAAGGGTTGTGACCGAAAGCTTGTCCGCTGTCGCCGGGAATGGGTGCGTGGGCGTTCATGCATTTTTTTTCGAGCACGATCTCTGCCTTCGTCCCTTTGAAATCGAACCGGGTCGCCAATTCCTTTTTGGCGATGTTCACGGCGTTCTCGATTTCCATCGAGTTGACCTGGCTGACGATATCGAATGACGGCATGACTGTACATTAGTATGCCGCCGGGAAAGGGGGAAGATTTTTGGCCGAATCAGTTTCGGTGTGCCGGCCGCGCGTTGTCTCGGTTGGTGGCCTGCGGGATGTTTAGGCGGCGTCAGGCAGCGGCCCCAAAAACCCAGCAGTGCACCCGCCTTGCACGCCGAATCCATCCCTTTCGCTTCGCCGGTTTTCCTCCATTCCGTTGCCTCCGAAGCCTCTTGACCCCATGTCCCCGACTCCGTCTAATACTCCCCGCCGGCGCTCATTCCCGTTGCAGTGGCCCGTATTACGTCAGCAGGAACTTGCTATGAATATCTCTTCCGTTGGCCGCGGTCTTCTGGTGCTCCTCTTTGCCGCTTCATCGCCCGCCTTCGCCCAAACCGTCACCTTCGCCACTGAAACTTCCATTGGCGTCGGCGACACAAACTATGATGGCGCCGCGATCACCATAACGAACTGCACCGTAACCATCGATGGCCCCCACTCCTTTGCAGGTCTCCTGGTGCAGGAGGGCGGCAAGCTGACCCACTCGGTGTCCTCGAGCGGCGTGCTCGATTACCTCCTGGTTTGGGCCACCGACCAGCTCGCTCTCGCCGGCACGAACACCCCTTTTCTGTCCCACTCCAACGTGGTGCTATCCAACCTGCTGGTGACCGATTTGGTCGGCGCCGTCGTTTACACGAACGACGTGGACTACACGCTGATAGTGAACCCGGACGGTTCGGTCATGCTCGGCCGGACGGCGACCAGCTCGATCTCGGACGGTGCAACCGTGAGCGTCGACTACAGCTATCTGAACCCTGTGTTGGTCGGCCTCGACCTGGCGGTCTCGGGAGATGTCGTCGTCGAACTCGGCGGAGCGATTGACGTTAGCGCCAAAGGCTACCCGGCAGGCACAGGCCCGGGAGCCGGCCGAACCTCAGGCTCGCCCGCGAGTGGCGGCGGCGGCGGGCATGGCGGATCTGGCGGACTTAGCCTGTCCAATGCCCTTGGCGGTTTCGCTTACGGCCAAATTTCCGAGCCCTTCGAGCCGGGTAGTGGCGGCGGCAATGGTTATGCCGGTCCGGGCGGCTGCGGCGGCGGCGTGGTTAGGATCTCTGCCACAGGATCATTTCGGATCGACGGCGCAGTCCTCGCTGGTGGCGTCCTCGCCACCAACGAGCGCGCCGGCGGCGGCGCCGGCGGAAGCATCTGG
>DATDCV010000328.1:0-15607 GCA_036524155.1 Verrucomicrobiia bacterium | reverse complement strand
GAGATGCAGGCGCGCAACCTTCTCGTCCAGAATCTTGGGCAGCATGTAGACCTTCTTCTCGTACTTCTCGTTATTGGTCCACAATTCCATCTGGGCCATGACCTGGTTGGTGAAGGAGTTGGACATGACGAAACTCGGGTGGCCTTCGGCGCAGCCGAGATTCACCAACCGGCCTTCCGCCAACAGGTAAAGGCTGTGGTCGCCGGGCAGATCGTAACGGTCCACCTGCGGCTTGATGTTCACGTGCGACACGCCCTTTGCGTTTTGCAGGCGGTCCACCTGGATCTCATTGTCGAAGTGGCCAATGTTGCAGACGATCGCCTGGTCTTTCATCTTGAGCATGTGCTCGAGGGTGATGACATCGCAGTTGCCGGTGCAGGTGACGTAGATGTCGGCCTCGCCGAGCGTGTCTTCGAGCGTGGTGACTTCGAAGCCTTCCATCGCCGCCTGGAGCGCGTTGATGGGGTCGATTTCAGTCACGAGGACCCGGCAGCCGAAGCCGCGCAGGCTGTGAGCGCTGCCTTTGCCAACGTCGCCATAGCCGCAAACGACAGCGGTCTTTCCGGCGATCATCACGCCGAGGGCGCGTTTCAAACCATCGGCGAGCGATTCGCGGCAGCCGTAGAGGTTGTCGAACTTCGATTTGGTGACGGAGTCGTTGACGTTGATGGCGGGGACCAGCAGTTTGCCGGCTTCGAGCATCTGGTAAAGGCGGTGCACGCCGGTGGTGGTTTCCTCGCTGACACCCTTCCATTCCTTGACGGCCAGCGAGAACCAGCCGGGCCGTGATTTGGCGCAGCGGCGAAGCAGCTTTTTGATGACTTCTTCTTCATGACTGACGCTGGGGGTGTTGACCCACTGACTGCCGTGCTCCATCTCGTAACCTTTATGCAGCAACAACGTCGCGTCGCCGCCGTCGTCCACCACCAACTCCGGTCCCTGGCCGCCCGGGTGGGTGAGCGCGGCGAGCGTGTAGTCCCAGTATTCTTCAAGCGATTCGCCTTTGAACGCGAAAACGCTGATGCCGGCGCGGGCGATGGCCGCCGCGGCGTGGTCCTGGGTGCTGAAGATGTTGCAGCTCGCCCAGCGTACCGAGGCGCCCAACTCGACCAGTGTCTCGATGAGCACGGCGGTCTCAATGGTCATATGCAACGACCCGGAGACACGGACACCAAGCAGCGGCTTTGGCGGGCCGTATTTTTCGCGGATAGACATTAAGCCGGGCATTTCCTGCTCCGCGACGGAAATTTCCTTGCGCCCCCATTCGGCGAGGCCGAGGTCTTTAACTTTATAATCGTGATTGAGGCGGGTTTTGGCGCCGGCGGCCGCCTTTTTCCCGTTGGGTTTAGCTAGCGTAGCCATGGGTTTTATTCCTTAGTTTGGTGATGATTCAAGGATTGGCCTGCACCCGGGCCGCGCCGCGGCCGTTAACCAGCGCGGCGGCTTTCCGCAGCGTGGCGGCAGCGACCGGCGGCGACTTCGCCACCGCGCGGCGGAGCGCCTCCACTTTGTCGGCGTTCTCCCAGGTGATATCGGGATCGTTCTTGCCGAAGTGGCCATAGTTGGTGGTCTTGAGATAAATCGGGCGGAGCAGGTTGAGCTGCTTGATGATGTGCGCGGGCTTGAAGCTGAACACTTCGTTGACAGCGCGCTCGATATCTTCGTCGCTAACGACGCCGGTGCCGAAAGTGTTGACGCAAACCGACACCGGATCGGGATAACCGATAGCGTAAGCGAACTGAATTTCGGCGCTGGAAGCGAGACCCGAGGCGACGATATTCTTGGCGACGTAGCGCCCCATGTAGGCCGCGCTGCGGTCCACCTTGGAAGGGTCCTTGCCGCTGAACGCGCCGCCGCCATGCCGGCCCATGCCGCCGTAGCTGTCGACGATAATCTTGCGGCCAGTCAGGCCGGTGTCGCCCTGCGGCCCGCCGACGACGAATCGGCCAGTGGGGTTGATGAGATATTTGGTGTCTTTATTCAGCAACTTCACGGGAAGAGTTTTCTTCACCACTTCCTCGATGCAGAACTCCTTGATCGTTTCGTGGGCGACGTCGGCGCTGTGCTGAGTCGAGATGACGACGTTGGTAATGGCGACCGGTTGATCGTTGACGTACTTGACCGAGACCTGGCTCTTGGCGTCAGGCCGGAGCCATTTCACCTTGCCGCTCTTGCGGATGCGCGTCAGCATACGGCCCAATTGGTGGGCATACATGATCGGCGCGGGCATGAGTTCGGGGGTTTCGTTGGTGGCGTAACCGAACATCAGGCCCTGGTCGCCCGCGCCCTGCTCGCCGGTTTCCTTGCCTTTGGCTTTCCGCGCGTCCACGCCCTGGGCGATGTCCGGGCTCTGGCTAGTGATGGCGTTCATGATCAGCACCTTGTCCGCATGAAACACGTCGTCCTCATGGGTGTAGCCGATGTCGCGAATGGCCTGGCGCGCAATGGCGTTGAAGTCCAGTTTGGCTTTGGTGGTGATCTCGCCGCCAACGACGACGAGGTTGCACTTGGCGTAGGTCTCGCAGGCGACACGGCTGTAAGGGTCCTGCGCCAGGCATGCGTCCAACACGGCATCGGAGATGGTGTCGCAGACCTTGTCCGGATGGCCTTCGCCGACGGACTCGGAAGAAAAGATGTAATTTTTGCTCATTTGCTTTAGACTCGACGACGGTGGTGAAGCCGTCATATTAACGTATCAAGATAAGATGATATATGGTTTACCAGCCCCGTCAACCGGTTTCTTTCGCGCCGTCGGACATAAGTTACACGCTCGGGAATCTCAGTTTCCGGCCCGCACGTGAGCCAGGGGCGATGGATCCGGTAGCAGCAGACCTGGCGCGCGAAGCGTATGGAGTGCGTGGAGCTTGCTCCCGCTTTTGTATGCCCCAAAGTCCTTCAACAGCGCCAGCAAGCTGGACGCACTCCATACGCTTCGCGCCTTTGAAGCGTTTCTGTTTCAATTCGCGGCGAGCGCCGCTACTGTTTTCGCCTTGTTCCCGCGACGCCAGCTTAACCCCGCTCTTTCGAAGCGTCAGGGGGGCGGAATGAGTATGGTTTCGACTCTCAAATCACTGCGGGCGTTGTCGGACCCGACGCGGCTGCGGATTGTGGCGCTGTTGGAGCGGGATGAGCTTTCGGTGAATGAGTTGCAGGAAATCACGCGGATGGGGCAATCGCGGATCTCGACGCATCTGGGTTTACTGCAGGACGCGGGGCTGGTGCACTCGAGGAGAGAAGGGAAGCGGACCTTTTACGCGCTGGAGCGCGGGGCCAATGGCATTGCGCGCGAGTTCATCGAGCTGGCGATGCGCGGGGCCAGGGAGTTGCCGGACCATGCCGGCGACGAAATCAACCTGAAGCGGATTCTTAACCGGCGGCGGGAACAGGCGCAGGTGTATTTCAACCAGGTGGCGGGCCGGTTTGACCGGGTTTACGGGCCGGGTCGTTCGTGGCAGGCGTTTGGCCATTTGCTGCTGCGCATTTTGCCGCCGCTAACGGTGGCGGACCTGGGTTCGGGCGAAGGGTTGCTGAGCGAGTTGCTGGCGCGGCGTTGCCGGAGAGTGATTGCGGTGGACAACTCGGAGAAGATCGTGGCATTCGGGGCGGCGAAAGCGAAAAAGAACAACCTGAAGAACCTGGAATTCCGGCTGGGGGATTTGGAGGAGCCGCCCATCGAGCGGGAGAGCGTGGACCTGGTGGTCCTGAGTCAGGCGCTGCATCATGCGGTGGACCCGGCGAAGGCGATCGCCAGCGCGTTCGCGATTCTGAAGGCGGGCGGGCAAATCATGATCCTGGATTTGGCGCGTCATAACTTCACCAAGGCCCACGAACTGTACGGCGACCGATGGCCGGGTTTGGCGGAATCGGACCTGCACCGCTGGCTGGAGGATGCCAGATTCAAGAAGATCGAGATCAGCGTGGTGGCTCGGGAAGAGGACCCGCCGCACTTCGAGACGATACTGGCGAGCGCGCAAAAGTGACGAGTTGCTATGGAAGCAAAGCCACCGAATGGCCGGTATTTGGCGGTTCTGACCGTAGGCGCGCTGGGAGTGGTCTACGGTGACATTGGCACCAGCCCGTTGTATGCGTTGCGTGAATGTTTCACAGAGGCACACCGCATTGCCCCGGTGCGCGAAAACGTGCTGGGTGTTTTGTCGCTGATTTTCTGGTCGCTGCTGCTGATCGTGTCGTTGAAGTACCTGGCGATTCTGATCCGGGCGACGAACCGGGGCGAAGGGGGGATCCTGGCGCTGATGGCACTGGCGTTTCCGAAGGAATCAAAGGGCCGGCGGCGGGCGGTGCTGGTGGCGCTGGGAGTGTTCGGGGCGGCACTGCTTTACGGCGACGGAATCATCACGCCGGCGATCACAGTGCTGAGCGCGATCGAGGGGCTGGAAGTGGCGGCACCTGCGTTCTCGCGGTTCGTCATCCCGCTGACAGTTGTGACGCTGGTCGCCTTATTCGCGGCGCAGAGCCGCGGCACGAGCCGGGTCGGGGCGGTGTTCGGGCCGATCATGATCGTGTGGTTTGTGAGCCTCGGTTTGCTGGGACTGCGCGGGGTGGTTCGCTCGCCCGAGGTCCTGCTTTCGTTCAATCCGCTGCTGGGGGTTGAGTTTTTGATGCACCATGGTTGGCGTGGATTCGTGCTGCTGGGGGCGGTATTCCTGGTGGTGACGGGGGCCGAGGCGCTGTATGCGGACGTGGGCCACTTCGGGCCGCGGCCGATTCGCCTCGCGTGGTTTTGCCTGGTTCTGCCCGCGCTGTTCCTGAATTACCTGGGCCAGGGAGCGCTGCTGTTGCGCAACCCGGCGGCGAACCAGAACCCATTTTACCTGCTGGCGCCGTCCTGGGCGGTGTATCCGCTGGTGGGGCTGGCGACGGCAGCGGGAGTGATCGCGTCGCAGGCGCTGATTTCGGGGGCTTACTCGCTGACGATCCAGGCGATCCAGCTCGGCTATCTACCGCGGATGATGGTGCGGCACACGTCGTCACTCGAACGCGGCCAGATCTACCTGCCCCACGTCAACTGGGCACTGATGCTGGCCTGTGTCGGGCTGGTGCTGGGATTCCAGTCTTCGACCCACATCGCGGCAGCTTACGGCATCGCGGTCACGCTGACGATGCTGTGCACGACGGTGCTGTTCTATTTCGCGGCGCGGCAGATCTGGAACTGGAATTGGTGGCAGGCGCTGGCCGTTTGCGGCGTGTTCCTGGTCGTCGAGGGCTTATTTTGCGCCGCGAACCTGACAAAGGTTCTGCATGGCGGGTGGTTTCCACTGGTTGTGGGGGTGGTCATTTTTACCATAATGGCGACCTGGAAAACCGGGAGGCAACTGGTGTGGAAACGGCTCCGCCCGGCCTCTTTGCCGCTGGGGACTTTTCTTGGGGATATTGACATGCATAAGAAGCTGGCGCGGGTGCCGGGCACGGCTTGTTTTATGACCGCCAATCCCGAGGGAACGCCGATTGCCCTGCTGCACAATATAAAGCACAACAAAGTGCTCCATGAGCGGAACATCGTGCTGACAATAATGACCGACGAGGTGCCGCAGGTGACCCCGCCCCGCCGGCTGGAGCTCGAGGACCTCGGCCACGGGTTCCACCGAATGATTGGCCACTACGGTTTCATGGAGGAACCAAATGTGCCGGAGCTGCTGGCACTGGCGCCGATCGAAGGTGAACCGCTGAAGTCGCACAAAACGACGTTTTTTCTGAGCCGTGAGACGATCGTGCCGCACACGTCGCCTTCGATGGTGCGGTGGCGGCAGTGGCTGTTCTCGGTGTTGGCCCGCAACGCGCAATCCGCCGGCTCGTTCTACCGTATTCCGCCCAACCGGGTCATAGAACTGGGAATGCAGGTGGAACTGTGAGGAGCGGGCCCGGGTCGTGCGAACGCGGAAGCAACCAAGGCACGGGCGGGGCAAGAAATGAGATTTGAATCTGGCCATCCACGGCCAGCGGGTGTACTGTGATCGCACGGACAGTGCAGCAAAGCCAGGACAGGAATCCCACGGCTCTCGACGAGTCAAGCGGCGCTAGCCGAACGCTTGCCGAAGCCCTGGATCGACACACCGCCGTCGGGTCGTTGTGGCGGGCGGAGGGGGATCGGATTCGTTGTGTCGCGTGCGGGCACCGGTGCCTGATTGCCGACGGGCGGCGGGGCATCTGCAAAGTCCGTTTCAATCATCAGGGAGCGCTTCGGGTGCCGTTTGGGTACGTCGCTGGTTTGCAGTGCGATCCGGTCGAGAAGAAGCCGTTTTACCACTTATACCCCGGGACTGATGCGCTGACGTTCGGGATGCTGGGCTGTGATTTTCATTGTTCCTATTGCCAGAACTGGGTCACCAGCCAGGCGCTGCGAGACGCGGGGGCGCTGCCGCCCATCCGGCCAGCCTCGGCGCGCGGGTTGACGGAAGCCGCCCGCGCTTCCGGCGCAAAACTCGTGGTGTCGAGCTACAACGAACCGTTAATCACCGCCGAGTGGGCCGTCGCTGTCTTCCGGGAGGCAAAGGCCGCGGGACTGGACTGCGCTTTCGTATCGAACGGCAACGCCACTCCTGAAGCGCTCGACCTCATCCAGCCGTGGATCGTCGGTTACAAGATTGACCTGAAAAGTTTCAACGACCAGCGCTATCGGTCGCTGGGCGGCACTCTTAAGCACGTCACCGACAGCATCTGCATGGTGCGTGAGCGCGGCTTGTGGCTCGAGGTCGTTACCCTGCTGGTGCCCGGATTCAACGACAGCGAAACCGAGTTGCGCGAGCTGGCCGGTTTTCTGGCTTCGGTCAGCCCCGATATTCCATGGCATGTTACGGCCTTTCACCAGGATTACAGGATGACTAATCCGCCGGCGACGCGGGCCGCCGACCTCATCCGGGCGGCGGAGGTGGGTGCCGAAGCCGGCTTGCGGTTTGTCTATGCGGGGAACGCGCCCGGCCGTGTCGGTGACTGGGAAAATACTTATTGTCCGGAATGCCGGGAGTTGTTGATCGAACGGTACGGGTTCCTGGTGCGCGCTTACCGGTTGACACCCCAAGGTCGATGCCCGAATTGCGCCGCTGCGGTCCCTGGGATCTGGCCCCAGTCGGCGGGTGAGGTGCGAATCGGGAGCGGCCTGACCGATTACCTCAGCCGGCAGCCGCGAGCGTGCTGAAATAGGAATGACAATGAATCCGAATGGCCCGGAGCCTGCGAAAATCCGGCCGGCCGCCGTCGCGGGGCGGTTTTACCCCAGCCACGCCGTCGAGCTGCGTCGGCTTATTTTGTCGTTACTGGAGAATTGTCCTCCCTCCGGGCGGCCGCCACCTAAGGCGCTCATCGCGCCGCACGCCGGCTATATTTACTCGGGGCCGGTCGCCGCGTCGGCTTACTCCCTGTGGCAGGCGGCAAGGGATGCCACAAAACGGATCGTGATCGCCGGGCCGTCTCATTTCGTCGGGTTCGCGGGCTTGGCGGTCAGCAGTGCCGAGGCGTTCGAAACCCCGCTGGGATTTGCGGCGGTGGACCTCGAGGCGGTTCGCGAGGCGCGGTCGCTGCCGCAAGTCCAGGTGCTGGACGAAGCCCACGAGCTGGAGCATGCGTTGGAGGTGCAATTGCCCTTCCTCCAAGTGGTGTTGCCGGAGTTCAAAATCGTGCCGCTGGTGGTTGGCAGCGCGGGTCCCGACGAGGTCGCGGAGGTGCTCGGGTTGTTCTGGGAAGACCCCCAAACCCGGTTCGTGGTCAGTTCGGATTTGAGTCACTTCCTCCACTCGGACGACGCGCGCGCGCTCGACGAGCGAACAGCCAGGGCGATCGAGGGTTTGGAGCCGGATCGAATTGCCGAAGACCAGGCTTGCGGGCGGATGCCGATCCGGGGGCTGCTTCGCGCGGCCGCCCAAAGGGGCCTGCGCGGGCGAATCGTGGACCTGCGAAATTCGGGGGACACCGCCGGCTCGCGCCACCGCGTAGTCGGCTATGGCGCGTTTGCGTTCGAGGAGAAGCTCTAAAGGCCAACCCCCGGCAGAGCAGCAAGCAGGCGCCCGGCGCGCGAAACAGCCGGGGCGATACGCGGCGGGCGCTAGCCTTATTTCGCCGGGGAGGTGCTATTCGTCACGACCGGGGTCACCGGCGGGGGAGTGACCAACGGCGTTGCGGGAAGATTGGTGCTCTCGACGGCGGGGGGCATAATCGGGATGTTAGTACCGGTGGCGCCTGGCTGGGCTGCCGTGCCGGGTGTCACCGGCAGGGCGGCGGGGGCATTGCCGCCCTCCGTTAAGCTGCGCTGAAAGTTGCTGATCCCTCGAGTACGATAATGGACCTGGATGAACGACAGGAAGATCGCCAGCACAAAGAAAATCCCCGCCGCATACTTGGTGACTTTCGTCAGCACCGTGCCCGAGCCCGCGCCGAACAACGCATCGCTGGCGGCGCCCCCAAACGCCAACCCCGCTCCGGCTTCCTTCTTCGGTAGCTGGATCAGGACCAGGAACACGAGAACGATGCAGTCCACCACCAGGATGAACGTCAACAGACCAATAATAAAACCCATACGCTGCTATTAAATTGAGCCCTTTATTATGTCAGCAAAGCTGCGAACTTCAAGCGAAGCCCCGCCCACCAGCGCGCCGTCAACATCCGGCTGGCTCATTAATTCGCGCGCGTTGGACGGCTTAACACTGCCACCATATTGAATTCGGACGCGGCGGGCAACTGTTTCGTCGAAGAGCTTGCCCAACAATCCGCGGATAAAGGCGTGGGCCTGCTGCGCCTGGGCGGTGGTAGCCGTCTTGCCCGTCCCGATTGCCCATACAGGCTCGTAAGCCACGACCGTCTCCGCCATCTGGTCTTTGCTGAGCCCCGACAGACTGCCCTGCACCTGGGTCTCGAGGACCTTCTCCGTCTGACCGGCCTCGCGTTCCGCCAGCGTTTCCCCGACGCACACGATCGGCTTGAGCGACGCCGCATGCACCGCCTGGGCCTTCTTCGCGATCAGCGCGTCCGGTTCCTTTTGATATTGCCGCCGCTCCGAGTGGCCCAGAATCACGTAGCGGACCGAAAACTCCTTCAGCATCACCGCCGCGATTTCCCCCGTATAAGCGCCGACGTTGTTTTCGCTCATGTTCTGCGCGCCCAGCCGGATGTTCGAGTCGAGGATCGCCTTTGATACCTCGCAAAGCGCGGTGAACGGCGGGCACACTACGATGTCGACCTCTTTTACGTTCGAGAGTTCGATCTTGAGGCCGCGGACGAGGTCCAGAGCCTCGGCAACGGTTTTATTCATCTTCCAGTTTCCGGCGATGATTAACTTGCGTTCTTTATTCATTGTCTTCCTGTACTCACTGCCTGCATGTAACAACTTTACCTTACGATTGGCGTTCCGCCCCGGCGCGCGGACTTCAGTCCGCAGCAATTCCCGACAGCGGAAAAACTCGAGAACCTGCAGGACACGGATGTTGCCGCGGACTGGAGTCCGCGCGCCGTGTCCGTTGGTGGTCGGCGTCCATTCGACTCGCGCTTCAC
Source organism: Verrucomicrobiia bacterium (assembly GCA_036524155.1). GTDB lineage: Bacteria > Verrucomicrobiota > Verrucomicrobiia > Limisphaerales > UBA8199 > DATDCV01. Next base: position 6,109 of record DATDCV010000328.1, on the reverse strand, counting down.
GCCTTCTCCGTCAGCGCCGCGACACCGGGGAGGACCTTGCCTTCGAGAAATTCGAGACTAGCGCCGCCGCCGGTGCTCATGAACGTCACCTTATCGCCGAGCTTGGCTTTGTTCAGGGCTTTGACGCTATCGCCGCCACCGATGATGCTTTTGGCGCCTTTGGTCTGGGTTACCTCAGCGACCGCACGGGCGATCGCGTTTGTGCCGTCGGCAAAGCGTTTGTCTTCGAAGAGGCCCATCGGGCCGTTCCAGAGGATGGTTTTCGCTTGTTCGATCTGGGCGGCGTAGGCCTTAACCGTGGCGGGGCCAATATCCAGGCCCGCGGCATCGTCAGGGCAATTCATCTCGTTGTTGACTCGCACGTTCTGATAATCGATGACCGGCTTGCCTTTCTTGTCCAGTTTGTCAGTTTTCACAGGCACCGCCACGATGTCGTCGGCAGGCAGCAGGAATTTCACGCCGCGCTGCACTGACTTGGCCAAAGCCGCTTTGGCAACTTCGATTTTATCGGCCTCGACCATGGATTTGCCAGTTTTGCAGGCCTGCGCGAGGCGAAAAGTGTACGCCATGGCACCACCGATCAGGATAGTATCCGCTTTATCAAGCAACCGGTCGATAACCTCGATCTTATCCGAGACTTTGGCACCGCCGAGAATCACTACAAACGGGCGCGCCGGCTTTTCCAGTTCGTCTCCCAGGAATTTCAGCTCGCGCTCCATCAGCAATCCCGCCGCGCATTGGCCGCCACGTTGGGCAACGACGCGAGCCACTCCCTCAGTCGAGGCATGGGCGCGGTGGGCGGCGCCAAAGGCGTCGTTGACATACACGTCGGCCACCCGGGCCAGTTTTTCGGCAAAAACGGGGTCGTTGGCCTCTTCCTCCGCGTAATAGCGCACGTTCTCGAGCACCACGACGTCGCCGGGTTTCATCAAGCCCACTGTCTTCTCGACTTTCTCCCCAATACAGTCATCGACAAAGGCGACCGGACACCCGAGCAACTCGGCCAGCTTTGCGGCGACGGGCCGCAGCGACATGGAGGGCTCGCGTTTGCCTTTCGGCCGTCCCAAGTGAGCCGTGAGGATTAGCTTGCCCCCTTGCTGGATGAGCAACTTCAGCGTCGGCAGCGTTTCCACGATGCGGGTCGCATCCGTGATCACCATCTGGCCGTCCTTTTCCTCGAGCGGCACGTTGTAATCCACCCGCATAAAAACGCGTTGGCCGCGAACGTTCAAATCTCTGACAGTAAGTTTTGCCATAGCTTTGGGTCCCCTGAATTAGGGGCGCAGAGGATAACCGACCCGACTGGAGAGTCAAGGTGATGTTCCACCCGGTCATCGCCTCAGTCTTGGTTCGGAGCGCCGATTTCTAATCGGCTTAAGCGCGCCGACGGCCTCCTGTAAGGCGAGTACAACTCGGCGCTCCGCCCCAAGACTGAGGGGGTACACCCAGTACTGCACCAGCCAGTGCAGTCGCCGTGGAGCGCCAAAGGCGCCTGCAGCCACGGATAAGAGGAGGGGCCAGCCCGGCGGGCGGCGAACGCAAGCCGCCGTTATCCCCCCGGGGCAACTTTGAGGATGGCCTCGGTGCGGTTGTGGACCTGAAGCTTCCGGTAAATGTGCCACACGTGGGTGCGCACTGTGCTGACGGAGATCCCCATCTCGTCGGCCACCTCTTTGTAGAGCAGGCCCCTAGCGAGGCGATGCAGCACTCCTTGCTCAGCGGGCGAGAGTTTGTCGAGCTCGGAGGTGGGGGCGGGAGGGTGGCGAAATGCCGCGACGACTTTCCGTGCCACCTGTCCTGACATGGGCGCTCCGCCCGCATCCAACTCGCGAATGGCGCCAAGCAACTGGTCGGAGGGTGTCTTCTTGAGAAGGTAGCCGGTCGCCCCGGCAGCCAACGACCGGAAAATAAGGTCGTGGTCCTCCAGCACGGTCAGCATCATGAACTGCGTATCCGGGAGAACGCCGCTTAATTGGCGGACGCATTCAATGCCGGAAATACCGGGTAACTGGATATCCATGAGGACAATCCGCGGGCGGCTATCCGGCAGGCGGTCCAACGCCTCGGTGGCGGAGGCACAGGCGTCGACGCAGGCAAAACCGGGGGCTGCCTTGAGGAGATCCTTCAGGCTTTCGCGGTCGACCTGGCGATCCTCAACGATAGCGACTCGGATGGCTGGCGGGCTACGTTCCATGGGCGTCGGCAGGAGGGTGGGCATTTCAGGCCCGAAAGGCCATCAGATGAATATATGATGCGATCATGACCGTGCGCTGATGGGGCTTTCTCTTACTCATACAACAGAGGGATCGCCAATCTTATTTTCGTGCCTTGGTGGAGTGATGTTTCCACTTCGAGGGTTCCCTGGAGTTCCTCGATTCGCTGTCGCATATTCGTGAGGCCGTTGCCGGAAGGACGGGCTCCAGCCACGTTGAAACCACAGCCGTCGTCGGCAATGGAGAGAACCAGCAGATTGCCGTGCGCCGACAGCCGGATGTTCACCTCGTGCGCGCCGGCATGCTTGACGATGTTTTGGAGGGCTTCCTTCATCACCAGCACGAAGTGACGTCGGAACAAACCCGTGACCGTGCGTGGCGGGACCGTTTCCGGGAAGTCAAAGCGCACGTTGATGCCGGTGTCGGCGAAAAAGCCGGCGGCGTGTTCGCGCACGTAAGCCACAAGGTCTTCCAGCGTGTCGTACTCGGGATTGTTGGCCCAAACGATCTCGCTAATGTTGTCCACTGCCTCCCCGGCAATCGAAGCAATGCGCTGAGCCGCCACCCCGGGCCCATCGGTCCCGGGAGCGGATTTTCGCGCTTGCTCGCTTAGCCGCATGATGTGGGTCAACGAAGCTCCTAGTTCGTCGTGGATGTCCCGCGCGATTCGGCGCCGTTGTTCGTTGAGGGCGTTGGTTCGCTGAAGTTCGTAAATCTTGTGGAGTTCCCGTACCCGCCACGCAATAACCAGGGCGAGGAGCGTCACCGTGGCGGTGCCGCACGCCAGGTAGAACCACCACGTCTGGTAATAAAACGGGGCGATGTAAAAAGCCAGTGAGGCGCCACGCTGCTGCCAAACGCCATGGTGATTGCAGGCGATCAGCTCGAATCGATACGTGCCGGGCCGCAAATCCGTGAAGTAGGCCTGGCGTTGCGTGCCGGCGTGGATCCAATGGTCGTCCAGGCCGAGCAGCCGATATTTGAAGGCTGCTTTCTCCGGGGCAACGAAGGTGTTGGCGGTATAGTGGAACCCCAGAACCCGCGCGCCACCAGGACGAAACGCAAGGTCGAGCCCTTGAGATTTGGGTTGTTTCCCGCCCCCGCTGGCCACGGCAGGCTCCGGAGTGTCCCCGAACACCTGGTCCCCATTGGCGCGCACTTCCTGAATGGCGGCCAGCGGCGGGACCGGGTGGGGCCCAATCTTCGACGGGTCGATGACCGCAACTCCCCGCACCGTGGGGAACCATAACCGTCCATCGCGTGTCCGGCACGCCGACGGGTTGCTCTTCTGGCCGTTGGTCTCCACGCTGAGCATGCCGTCCGATTCATCATACGATACCGGCGTCAGCGTGCTGCGGGGTTTTCGGGCCGCCTCGCGGAGTTCGGCCTTTTCGAGGGTATAAATCCCCCGGTCGTGTCCCACCCACAACCGGCCTTGATTATCGGAGACAAGGCAGTTGACGAGGGTGGTCGGGAGCCCCTGAGTCTTAGTAAACGTCGTGAGCCGCCCGTCTGCATAGCAACTCAGCCCGTTGTCGGTGCCGATCCACAACACTCCGTCTGCATCCTCATGCAACGCCCAGACATTATTGCTGGAGAGTCCATTGGTCGTGGTGAGCGTAGTAAACCTCCCCGCGTGCAAACGGCTTAACCCGCCGCCGAACGTCCCGACCCACAGATCGCCTGCCCGGTCCTCGAGCATAGCGCGCACTTCTTCGCTCCCCAAGCCATCCGCCGTGGTGTATTTGGTCCGCTGCTCCTTGTGCAGCCGGGTCAATCCCCGCACGGTGCCTACCCACAGCGAACCGTCACGCCCTGGTTGCAACGCGCGGATCTTCGTCTCAAACCATTCACCGGGAAGTTCAACCTGCGTGGTTATTCCGTCACGGATGCATTCGAGGCTTCTCATCGTTCCAACCCAAAGCGCGCCTTCGGCGTCTTCCACCACTGCGCGCACATCTTTGTGGACCGAACCGTCCGCCCGCCGCAATACGCGTGCCTGGCCGTGTTCGAACCGGGTGACCCCGCCGTCGGTGCCGACCCAGACTCCCCCATCGCGCCCTTCCCAAACGCTCCACACGTTGTCATGAGCCAGTCCGTTTTGGGTGGTGTAGGTGAACATGTTCCGTGGCGTCCACCGTTCGAGTCCCGCTTTGTCGGTGCCGACCCACAGATTGCCCTCGCGGTCGGGAAACACGCATTGCGAAGCATCCTCCTCAAGCCGTGAAAGTATCGGCAGTAACTCCAATTGGCCCTTCCGGTAGCGGCAGACACCGTCCCGTCCTCCCGCCAGCCACATGCTTCCATCGGCATCTCCGGCGATAAACCGCCCGGACCAGCCAGAGGTCAGCGAGCGTTCCTCGGCGACAGGCCCTTCCGGCCACCGGGCCGGATCCAGGCGCGCGAGCCAAGTCGCCGGAAACAGCGCTCCGGGCTCAGGGACCGATTCCGCAAAAAGCAGCCACAGCTCGCCACCGGGAGCCTGCCAGATATCCTGAACCGGCCGGCGCTCCAAGCCCCCCCACTTGGTGCTGACTTCAAAACGCTGAGTTTTCGGATCGAAGCGCGCCAGGCCGCCCGAGGTCCCAACCCACAGAATACCCGCCTTGTCTTCTTTCAGCGAAGTCGGCACACCGTCCCTAATCGGGAGCCTTTGCCCCTCCGCGTGGATCTTCACCGCATCACCCTGGATTCGGCAAATGAAGCCACGCCCCGCCACCCACATGCCTCCGCCCGCGCTGGCGCACAACGGTGGATATGTTACGGGGTGACTCCCCAGTTTGCCGTTGAACGACGTGAAGCGGTTCCCCGACCGCCGAAGCACGCCCGTCCGCGTCCCGATCCACAGATTTCCTTCCGGGTCCTCTGCCAGAGTCCGGCAATCCTCATCCGCAAGTTCCGGCGTGGTGACATGATCGAAAACGGTGAAAGTACGGCCGTCGAACCGCGCCAGCCCGTACTGAGTCGCCAGCCACAAATATCCATCGCGGGTCTGCCGGATTGCATACACCCGGTCACCCGCTGTCAGCCCGTGCTCGTGCTGCCAGGAACGCCGGTTGAACTCGAGGGCCACTTGGCCGGCATCCAGCGCCTTTTGCGCAGCCCCGACCTGCGTCGCCGCGAGCACTCCCGCGAGGCCAATAACAATCGCCGACACACCAGCCTTCGATCTCATAGCGCGCCTGATGCGCGAGTTTTAGACTATTCATCCCGCGGTGGCAAACCCGAACACCCCAAATCGCGGGCAGACCAACGGTGGCCGGCTGCTCGTGATTGTGCGGCCTGATACGCTGGTTAAGCAACTTTGTTGCACCGGCTTGAATCCTCAGTACTTCATCCGACTAGGCGTTGATCACCGTCTGGTGCAGAATCTCATCGTTCGCCGGTTGCTGGTGCATCGCGCCGCAGGTCCTGGCGATACCACTGCTGGAGCGGGTCCTGGCTTAGGGTGTAAGGGAAGCCGAGGGTAGATAAGGGGAACATCTGCACGGCGGTGGTATCGCCCGGATCGCGACACGTGCCTTGCGGCACGGAAATCTCAGGCAGGAAGACCCATGAAGTTAGATGATGCGCCGGGTCCCGCCCTCCCGCGGACTTCGCCAACGGGTCTTCGACTGCCATTTTCTGTCGACGCTATGAAGTCTCTAAGCCCGCTTCTGTATTTTCGTTCGCGCGTTCGATCGGTCTCCAGTGCTTGGTTTGTGATTTGTTGTTTCCTGGTCGCCCAGTTTCTACTCGGCCTGCCGACGCAACTCCCAGCGCAGGTGTCCGCACCGTCACTTCATGGCTCCGTACTCCCAAACGGGGCCTTTCAGATCTCGGTTTCGACTGGCACCAACACCGTGTATCAGGTGCAATACACGGCCGATCTCACGCCCGCTGTGGCCTGGCGATGC
>DATDCV010000327.1:0-33660 GCA_036524155.1 Verrucomicrobiia bacterium | reverse complement strand
GACCCGCAAGCCGGCCTTGCACACACCAAAGAGGCTCTGCGGCTCGACCCAAACGACGGCTGCGCGCATTTCGACCTCGGCGTCGCGCTGCTGGACCATCGGCAGCTCGACCAGGCAATTGTTCACCTCCGGGAGGCCGAGCGGCTGTTGCCCGAGGGCTTCGACCAGCGTTACAGTCCACCGGAATTGAACTATGCGCTGGGAGACGCGCTCTCGAAGAAGGGCCTGGCTGCCGAGGCCGCCCAGGTCCTTGCCAAGACGGTCGCGGCTGACCCCAGGCACGGCCGCGCGCACTACCTCCTCGCCTTGTCCTTTGCCGCCCAAGGCCGGCTCGATGACTCCTTGGCGCACTACCACACCGCCTGCGCCATCCGACCCCAGATCGACACCTCACCGGAACTCCATTTCCTGCTCTCGGTCAATTACGAGAAAGCCGGTAAATTCAAGGAAGCGCTCCGCTCCGCCGAAAGGGCCCTCGCGCTCGCACCCGAGAAAGGGGATTCAACGTTGCTCAACGCCCTGAACGAACGAGTGGAGACGTGTCGGGAACGCGCGCGGTAAACCCCTTCGCACGCGGATACCGAGGGCGCACGCGTAAAAACATCCGGGCCGGGCGAGTCAGGTTTTCAGCGCCTCATTCGTGCTGCCGCGGCGGTAGCCTTGCAGGTCCAGCGTCACGTGGGCGTAGCCGATTTGTTTCAAAGCCTCCGCAATCTTTGAGGAAGTGCCATTGGCGAGGAATTTGGCCATTTCGGCGGGGCCGACTTCAATTCGAGCCAACTGTTGGACCGGTTTCGCGCGAAAATCCAGTGATGCGATCCTCCCGGCCGCCGAACCCGACAAAGAAGGCTTCGGCGCGGTCGGCAGCTCGTGATGCCGGACACGAACATCGTAGAAACCAAGATCCCGCAACACGTTTTCCGCCTCTTCGATCATCTTGAGTTTTTCCGGCGTGACCGCCTCGCCGTAAGGAACACGCGAACTGAGGCAGGCCATCTGGGGCTTATCCGCCGTCGGCAAGCCCAGACTGGCTGAAAGCTCACGGATTTCGGCCTTGGTCAACCCGGCCTCCTTTAGTGGCGCGCGCACCTGGAATTCGACGGCCGCTTGCGCTCCCGGACGATAATCCCCGATGTCGCTGGCGTTCTCGCCATAGGCGATCACGGCAAATCCCTCGGCCCGGGCCAGCGGCGCCAATTCGGAAAACAGTTCGTGTTTACAGAAGTAGCAGCGGTTGTTTGGGTTCGCCAGGTAGCTCGGATTCTCGAACTCGCGACTGCGAACGACACGGACGGGAAACTGGAACTGCCGGCCGAGGGCCAGCGCCTCATCAAATTCACGCCGCGGCAGGCTCGGAGAATCAGCGATGGCCGCCAATGATTTGTCCGCCAGCACCTGGCGCGCGACATAGGCCAGGAACACCGAATCCACCCCGCCCGAGTAGGCGACAAGGCAGGAGCCGTACGAACGCAGTGTCGCGCGCAGCCGATCGAGTTTTTGCGATACCACCTCTAAACAGTTGCATTTCCCTGCGGAGATGTCGAACTAAACCCGAACGGCAAGGGGCCGGCTCAGACCGCGGCCTTGGTGCCAGGCCGGGCCGCCGGTTGCGGTTGCAGTTTCGAGTGGTGGCGGCCATATGCAAAATAGATCACCAGGCCGATGGCCATCCAAACGATCAGCCGCGCCCAGGTGTCGGGGGGCAAACCGTACATCAGGGCAAAACAGAACAGCGCGCCCAGTGGACAGACCAGCCAGAACGCCGGGGTTCGGAACGGGCGGCGGATGGCGGGGTCGGTAAACCGCAGAACGAACACGCCGGCGCAAACAATCGCGAAGGCGAGCAAGGTGCCGATGGAAACCAACTCGCCGAGCAGGCCAATCGGAAACAGACCGGCGACCAGCATGGCGACCGTTCCGGTCAGGATCGTCGCCAGCCAGGGAGTCTGGAACCGGGGGTGGACCGCGCTGAAAATCGGCGGCAGCAAACCGTCTTTGGACATCGTGTAAAAAATTCGCGGCTGGCCGAGCATCATGACCAGGATGACGGAGGAAAGGCCGGCGATCGCGCCGATCTTTATGATGGGCCGCAGCCAGGCGACCGAGTGGCCCAGCGAGTCGATCGCCACCGCCATCGGGTCCGGCACGTTCAGGTTCGTGTACTTGATGATCCCGGTGAGAACCAGCGACACCGCGATGTAAAGCACGGTGCAAATCGCCAGCGAGCACAGGATCCCAATCGGCATATCGCGCTGGGCGTTTTTGGCTTCCTGGGCGGCCGTCGAAACGGCGTCAAATCCGATGTAGGCGAAGAAAATGACACCCGCAGCTCGTAATACGCCCCACCAACCGTACTGGCCGGCAACGACATCAGGCACGAACGGCTGCCAGTTGGCCCGGTTGATGTAGGCCAGGCCGACCGCAATGAACGCGAGGATGACCACCAGCTTGATCGCGACGATAAAATTGTTAAAGCCGGCGGACTCCCTAATGCCCAGGACAAGGAGGATCGTGATGAGGCCCACGATCACCATGGCGGGGACATTGAGCACGGCGCCGGTGCTGGTCCAACCCTCGGTGAACAGACGCCAAACGTTCCAGCCGGCATCGGCGGGGGCCGCATGGTTGTAAGGCGCTGAGGTAAACGCCTGCGGGATACTGATGCCAATGTCCCGCAGCAAAGAGACGACGTAGCCCGACCACCCGACCGCGACGGTGGAGGCGGCGAAGAGGTACTCGAGGATGAGATCCCACCCGATGATCCACGCGACGAACTCGCCGAGGGTCGCGTAGCCATAAGTGTAAGCAGAACCTGAAAGTGGAATCATCGCGGAGAATTCGGCGTAGCAGAGCCCGGCCAGCGCGCAAGCCGCGCCCGCCAAAATGAAAGAAAACACGATCGCCGGGCCGGCATACTTCGCGGCGGCCTGGCCCGTCAGCACGAAAATCCCCGCGCCTATCACCGCGCCGATGCCCAGAGCGGTGAGGTTCACCGGCCCCAGCGCCCGTTTCAGGCTGTGGTCGGTGAGGATCTCGGCCTGAAGGTCGGCGACATTTTTGCGACGAAACAGATTCATGAATGTTGGACGTTCGGTGATTTGTCAGTTGCGATTGGTTAATGAGTTACTGGCGTCGGGAAGTCAAGGAAATGCGCGACAATTGGTGTCGCCTCAGTCTTGGGTCGGAGCGCCGATTTCTAATCGGCTTATGCGAGCCGACGGCCTCCTGGAAGCCGAGTACAACTCGGCGCTCCGACTCAAGACTGAGGGGGTACGCCAATTGAACTCGACGATTTTTTGGTGTTCTTTGCCCCTAAACCTCGTCAAGATGGGCGCATGCTAAAGGCTGGCATCATCGGTCTTCCGAATGTAGGGAAATCCACACTGTTCAACGCCATCCTTCGCGCGCACAAAGCGCCGGCGAGCAATTACCCGTTCTGCACCATCGAGCCGAACCTGGGCGTGGTGAGCGTGCCCGAGCCGAGGCTCGAGCAGATCTCGAAAATCGCCAAAGTCAGCTCGCTCATCCCCGCCACCTTCGAGTTTGTGGACATCGCCGGCCTGGTGAAAGGCGCCTCGAAAGGCGAGGGCCTGGGCAATAAATTCCTCAGCCATATCCGCGAGGTGGACGCCCTCGTGCAGGTGGTGCGCTGCTTCGAAGACCCCGACATTGTCCACGTCGACGGCGCCATCGATCCGATCCGTGACATCGAGACCGTCATGACCGAACTAATCCTGGCCGACCTGGAAACCGTAGCCAAACGGCTGGAGAAAATCGGGCGCGATGTGAAGCGTGGCGACAAACACGCGCTGCTCGAAGCCCATTTGCTCGAGAAGATCGCCGCGCACTTGAACACCGGCAAACCGGCCAACACCCTGGGTCTACCGCTGGCGCCGGACGAAAAAGCCATCGTGCGCGGCTTCTTCCTGCTCACCGACAAGCCGACCATTTTCGCGGCCAACATCAAGGAAAGCGAGTTGGCCGACGCCGAACATCATCCGCTGGTCGGGAAAGTCCGCGACTACGCCCGCACCCATCACGCCTGCGAGACCGTGGTGGTCTGTGCTCAACTGGAAAGCGATCTGGCCGATCTCTCCCCCGCCGAGGCCGCCGATTACCTCAAGGACATGAGCGTTAAAGAGACCGGCGTGGCGGCGCTGATTCGCAGCACCTATCACCTGCTGGGCCTGCGCACGTTTTTCACCTTCAACGAAAAAGAAGTGCGCGCCTGGACCATCCCCGGCGGGGCCACCGCATCGAAGGCGGCCGGCACGATCCACACCGATTTCGAACGCGGATTCATCAAGGCCGAGACCGTGAACTGGGAGGACCTCGTCAAACAGGGCTCGGTAGCCCACGCGCGTGACACCGGCCATTACCGCATCGAAGGCCGCGATTACGTCGTTCGTGACGGCGACGTGCTGCTGATCAAGTTCGCCGTTTAGGACCCCCGTTTCACCTTGCAGCAATCTTGATGAAGTGCTGGCGATCCACATCGTCCAGGAATTTGCTTTGCACAGATTCAGGGCTGAGGTCCCGGAAGACCTGGAAGTACCGCGTTCAGGGGCTTAACTTCTTCGGGACGTCCGCTTATTCCAATGTGGCTTCCGGCATCACTTAGTGACAACGGCCACACCGGAAACACTCTCTTCATTATTGAAATAATAATCTCAACTGAATCTTCGTGCCAATGCCGCCATACCGTGCCAGGATGGCCGATGTATGGCATCCCCGTGGCCGAGAGACTCATCCAGCCCTGCGCAGGGGGACCAGTTCAAGGCTCGGTCCGCGGCTCCTGAAATCATCGACCACGAGTTGTTGCGGGTCATCGGCCGCGGGAGTTACGGAGAGGTCTGGCTGGCGCGGAACATCCTGGGGGAGTTCCGCGCTGTTAAGGTGGTCTATCGACGGGCGTTTGACAATGAACGGCCCTATGAGCGCGAGCTGGAAGGTATCCAGCGATTCGAGCCCATCTCACGGGCACACCCGAGCCAGTTGAATGTGCTGCAGGTTGGTCGAAACACCAAGGACGGCTATTTCTACTATGTGATGGAGTTGGCCGACGACGTCGGGTCCGGATCTGAAGGCGAGTCACCGGAAGCACGGCCCGAATCCGCCGCCTCCGTGATGATGGCTTCGGAGTCCTACACTCCCCACACGCTAAAGAGCGATCTCGACCAGCATGCTCGACTGCCGATCGAGCAGTGCATCCGTATCGGCCTGGCACTGACCACCGCATTGGAGCATTTACATGCGCACGGGCTGGTGCACCGTGACGTTAAGCCCTCGAATATCATCTTCGTGCACGGCGTGCCTAAACTCGCCGATATCGGTTTGGTCGCCAGCGTGGATGCGACGATGTCCTTCGTGGGCACGCGTGGGTTCCTGCCACCCGAAGGTCCAGGGACGCCCCAAGCTGACCTCTACAGCCTGGGGAAAGTCCTTTATGAAGCCAGTACGGGCAAGGACCGGCAGGAGTTCCCGAGCTTGCCGGCAAATCTGGCGGACTGGAGCGACGCGCGGCGCCTGGTGGAACTCAACGCGGTGATTTTAAAGGCCTGCGCACATGACCCCCGTCAGCGCTATCAAACAGCGCAGGAAATGGCGGCCGATCTCGTCCTGTTACAGCGCGGTCAGTCGGTCAAACGGTTGCGGGCAATCGAGCGACGGCTCGTGGTGCTGACCCGCGCCGGGTTGCTGGCCGGCGGGCTGCTCATAATCGCAGCCGGCCTGTACTGGGGAGCCCGCCAGCAGGCTCGATCTACGGCGCGGCAGCTTTACGTGGCGGACATGAACCATGCGCTGGCATCGTGGGAAGGAGGGGATGTAGCGCTCGCCCGCGAACTCCTGGATACCCACCGCCTGCGGCATCCCGAAATGCTTGGTTTCGAGTGGCGGCTTATCGCCCAGCTCTGCTCCGAAAGTGACGCGCCGTTCACCCTCCGGGGACATCGAGGAACGGTCTGGAGTTTGGCGTTCTCCCCGAACAGCGAGGTGCTCGCGACCGGCGGCGGCGACGGTGCCGTGAAGCTTTGGAACACCTCCTCCGGAAACCTGGTAAACACCCTTGCCGGTCACAGCGACCCCGTTCACGCGATTGCTTTTTCACCTGACGGCAGAGTTCTGGCTTCGGGCAGCCGCGATTTTACGGTGAAACTCTGGGACGTGGCGTCGCATACGGCCCGTGCCACCCTGGTGGGGCATACGGATGCCGTGCGGTCGGTTTCGTTCTCTCTGGATAACCAGTATCTTGCCACCGCTGGCGAGGATAAGACGCTGCGTTGGTGGAGTCTGGCGAGGGCACAGGAAATTGCCTGTGTGCCCATCGGCTTCACCATCGAGCAACTGGTCTGCTCGCCGGATGGCCGCCTGCTGGCCGGGTGTGGCGCGGACAACCGTGTGCACTTCTGGAGCTGGATGACACACGCGGAAGGCCCCCCGTTGGGCCTGCATCTGGCCAGCGTGCTTGGCATCGCTTATTCGTCGGACTCGCGTCTCCTCGCGACCGGGAGTTACGACGGCACGATCAGGCTGTGGGACACGGTGGCGGGGCGGGAGTTGGCCACATTGGGCCGTGGAGCACCGGTATTTGGTGTGGCGTCTGCCCCCGGGCAGAATGTCCTCGCCACCGCCACGGCCGACGGCCTGGTCCGGCTCTGGGATATCGCTACGCGCAGCGTGCTAACCACACTGCGCGGCCATACCGCCAACGTACGGGCGCTGTCGTTTTCGCCTCAGGGACTCCTCGCCTCCGGGGATGAGGCAGGTGTCGTTAAACTGTGGACGCTGCCCGCGGCGCCCGGGATCGAAAATGCGCTGGTCCATTCCGGCATTGTCAACGGCCTGGCGTTTTCGCCCGACGGCCAAACGTTGGCATCGACAGACCCGACCAGTGATATCCTGCGGTTATGGGATCTTCAGACCAAGCGGCCGCGAGAGATGGCGAAGCTCTCGAGACAAGCGGCCTGGTGCCTCGCCTTCGCGCCGAATGGAAGGACGTTGCTGACGGGTGGCGTTGACGGGACCGTGCGGATGTGGAACGTGACGAACCTGGCCGCGAGCTGGATTCTCGGAACGCACGCCGGGGGCGTGGATACAGTTTCCTATTCTCCGGATGGCCGATATCTCGCGAGCGGCAGCCGCGACCAGACCATTCGTTTGTGGGACGGAATTTCAGGCAGGCCACTCGCGACGTTCGTCACAGCCAACAGCGCTGTGAGGTGCGTCGCCTTCAGTCCGGATGGGAAGGTTGTGGGCTGCGCCGGCCTGGATGGCACGGTGCGGCTCTGGGATCTGGCAACTCATCGGGAAAAAGCCCGGCTGAGCGGGCACGCGGGCGAGATCCGGTGTTTTGTGTTCTCACCCGACGGCAAGACTCTGGTGTCGGGCGGCGCAGATCGCATGATTCGTGTGTGGAACATTCATCGGCAAAAGCTCCTCGCGGCGATGTCAGGGCACACCGCCATGATCACTACCCTGGCGTTTTCTCACGATTCAAAGACGCTGGCTTCGGGTGGTTACGATAGCACGGTGCGGCTCTGGAACCTGCGCGTTTTCCGCGAAGTGGGCGCCCTAAGAGCTCATTCCGGCGAGGTAACTCAAGTGGGCTTTTCGCCTGACGACAACACGCTCGCCTCATCAAGCAGCGACGGCACAGTCCGGCTCTGGTGCGCAGTGTCTGACACCCGGACGGCAGTGGTCAGCCGTGCCGACGCTGTACGGTGAAGCCCTGATAGCAGGCGCAGCTATTTGGCATCCGGCCCCAAGCTGCCTCGGCATTCCTCCTGACTCCGGATCAGAACACGGCCATCGAGAGTGGTTCCGCCCTGATTATTAACGCTCCTCACGGTTCTGCCGCGCGCAGCCGATAAAACCCTGAAGCTGCGGCGTTCGTGTGGCTCAGGACCAGATGCTCCCCGACCGCCTGACCGATTTCCCCCGCCTTAATCCAACCAGGCGGAACCAAGCCAGGGCTAAACTCGAGTTGCCAGCTTGAGCCTGGCGCTACGGTCCAAGTGGTTTCCACAACGCCATTGGCATAGACAAGGCTTAGGGCCATAGGAGCAGAGCTTGCCTCGAAGGCGCCAATGTCCGGCGCTGAGCCAAGGAAATTGTCGTTGACTCCCGGGATGCGAAGTCCGCAATCGATCAGCGGGCTATCAGAGCGCAACCTTGTGTTTCCCGGGCTCAGGAAGCGAGGGTCGAGGGCCAAGCCGTGCCCCTCCTGCGCGGTGCCCTGAGTGAACTGAGCCAGGCTGGCGTAATCCGTGCCGTACCAGTAGACAAATCGCGAAGAGTCGCTGGTGAACAAGTCGTCGTAGTCAAAGTCAATCGGGCAGGCTAGGTCTACGTTCACCAGCGCGTAGCGGGTGCCTGAGTAAATGTTGTTTCTGGAGACGATGTTGGTCCAGTACCACCAGTAGTAACTGAACACGAAGCCGTCCAGATCCGGTTGGTCCGTAACGCAGGTGTTGTGGTAAAGATACACCCACTGCGTCCAGGGGTCTTGCCGCATTTGATGGTTGAGCTTGATAGGATACCCGTGAAACCGCCCGTCATCGCTCTCGCTGCTGGGAACTGTCCGCCACCGGAGAAGGACGTTGCGAAAGATGTAGGTTGGTCCCGGCGCGGCCGGCGCCACCGATATCCCGGTCAGAAAATTACTAAAGACATTGTTGTAGATCCGGCAGTTCGAACCAAGGCCATCCGTCTCGATTCCATCATCTCCACAGTTCAAGACGAGGTTATCGTGGAAATCGACATTTGCCGTCGGCCACGGCGGCTCATCCGCAAAGATGTGGGCCCCATCAAACACGTGTTCGAAGCGGTTGGAACGAATGACGTTGGCGTACTCCCGGCCGTGCTCGCCGCTGATCACGACCCCTCCCGTTTCGTATGGTTCTGACCCGTAAGGCTCACCCTGTTTAATGGCGTCCCACATGATGGTGTCTACGGGCCACTCATTAAACGTGCATTGCTGGATGGTGTTGTAGATCGCATCACGCCGCAGGGAAACGCCTGTGCCGGTGTGATGGAAACTGCAACTTTCAACCTGGTTTGAACTGGAGCCGTCAAGCACGAGACCAGCCGGATCCCGTTCGTATCCGTAATGCGAGAATTCCAACCGCCGAATCTGGTAGTGGCCGACCAGCACCAGCGACAGACCGTAGGTGAACCGCGGAATGCTGACGTAATTGGTTCCCGGTGGTTCCCCTTCTGGCAGCCTCACATAGAAATTCGCGCCATCCGCGTAAAAGCCGCTCATCTGATTCCAGCGGTTGGTTCGCAAATCGTCCAGGTGGCCAAAATGGTAAAGATGACCCCCGTTCAAGTAGGCATGATATGGCTGTCGAGAACTCGCTGTGCGATAAACGCCGTGTGGTTGATCAAATAGTTCCCATTGGGGCACAAAACCCGGATCGGTCCCGTCCAGGATCGCCTGCTCGCCGGGCGCGCTTTCGATCGTGATCGGTTGACCCGGTTTTCCCTCCGCCTCGCCGCCAGAACCAGGGTAAACTTCAGTGTCCCCCTCCTGGTAGCGCCCTCCGTGCAGGAGGATCTTCTCGCCTGCCATAACCACCTCCAGAGCATGGCGCAAGGTGCGAAAAGCCGTCGGCTGCGAACGCCCGTCCTGTGCATCATCCCCGCCCGGCGCGACGTGGTACACCCCGTTGGTGGCCTGGGATAGGACTTCAGAACGAGTTCTCACGCTCACCACAAGGTTTGAAGCGAAGGCGGTGGAAACCAGGCGAATGGCGTAACTGGTATCCGGCTTGAGACCAAAGGCGCTGCCCGCGAACTGGTTGCTCGCGATCTGACTCAGCGGATGGATCTCGCGGTAGTCACCCGCCACGCCGTCCTCTTTTATGGACATCGAGATCGTGGCGGATGGAGGAGGCGCCGTGTTGAACTCGACGCACATTCCGACGTTATGATAGGTAGCGACGGTGCGAGTGGTTTGCGCCTTCGCGGGCAGGAAGGCGCAGGCCAACAAGGCGAGCGTCGCAGTTCGAGTTACATTTCTCATAGCGGTGTATGAGCAGGGTGATCTTCACACAATGTGTGTTACGGCACAATCACCACTCGATAGAAGCGTTGGGTTCCAGGAACTATAGTGTCAGGTACCGATAGGGACGCGCCCGTGGCGACCTGGGCCGGGGCCAACTGCGTCCAATTCCGTGCATTCAGTCCGTTCTTATATTCGACGCGGTACGTGAGACCTGGCGTCGTATTGAAGATGACAGCGACCTGGTTTCTCGAGGCTGTGGCAGTCGCTCGGAGCGAGGGAGGTTGGATTAAGGGATTCGGAGTCCGCGGTGTGGCTCTGGGCAGGGAAAAGATGAATACCCCGCCGTCAGGAGAGCGACCCTGGCTGACATCATCGGTTTGCTTCCCGAACGTGACCGAATTTGCCACCCGGCCGTCCGGCGCAAGGAGGGCAATGACTCCGCCATTGTTGTTCAACGTGAAATTAACATGAAGGTCGGGACTGCCGGTCGGATTGAGACCATCACCCCAAACGAGCCTGAATTCCTTTGCTGGAATCGTGTAGCCGCGCGGAATGACGTAGGGCGTGGAATTGCTCAACGAATCGGTTAGCAACCAACCGGACAGATCCACTGGAAAAGAGTTCGGATTATAGAGCTCGAACCAGTCGTCAAATCGGCCAGTTGCGGGATTGGTCAGCGTGCGCGTGTTGCTGGCCATCCATTCGTTGATGGAGACGCGCACCCCGGCAAGGTCGGACGGTACACCTACCGCGGCGGAGAGACGGACCTCTCTGCTAAACCGAGGGCTTCGCAGTGTGGGATTGAACACATGCCTGTCGGTAGACTGCCCCCAATTATTGATGTCCGCGCGCAAATTGAACCGATACGGGCCTTTCAGGCTGGTATTGGAGCAGACGCCAGTAAATATGCCATCGCCCGCGATTTCATCGCCACCAAGACCCATATCCTGAAGCACAATCGTGCCCGTTTGATTGTTGGGGAGCAGCACCGTCCCGGTGATTCCGGTAGTAGTAGGTTGAGTAATGCCGCCTCCCACGCTGCGGGGATACGCATAAACGTAGATCGGCTGATTGGGGAGCACGGTCGGATAGCGCACCGCCGCAGTAAGGCTATTGAGCTGGTGACGGGTATAGGCTCGCGCCACATAGGTGCTGTTGCTGGTCGCGTTCACTACGTTGCTGACCACCATCAGGTATTCGCCGGCCGGTGGCGCAATGATCCGCAAAAAGCGGCCCTGCGGTATGCGCACACTGGGATGTTGATTGCCGAAAGGGTCGATGACCGTCAGGTTCGCCGAAGCCTTGCTGTCGGACCACAGGAGCGTAAATGTGGCCGATTCGGAACCCTGGTCTACGAATACCTTCTCAGGCGTTGGGCTCAGGAGGTCTCCACTTGCAGAGTCAATGGCTTCGCGGCCGGAAATTTTCTCATGGAAGTCCGTGAAGGCCTGGGGGAGTTCTGCTGCATCGGCGGAGTCTACCGAAAAGCCGCCGGTCGCCGCCGCGATCTCCGCACATTGTGACGCCAGTCCAGGATCGCCTCCGGTGCACGTTACGTAGACCGGGATGCCGTCCGCCAGCAGATTGTCCAGAACGCCCTGCAACTGGGCCTCGTAGTCCGGCAACGGACGGTTGTTGAGACCGTCGGTCATCAGGACAATATAAGTGCTGGCAGTGACACCCCCAGCCGCGATAATCATGTCCCTGGCCTTCTGCAGCCCAAGGCCAATCGCCGTCCAGCCGCCGGGCGTCAGGCCGGTAATTGCGGCCGCACAATCGGCGCGATGCGCTGCGTCCAATGCGTCGATCGCCACGTTGGCATGCCCGCTCGCAGCCTCTGCGTCGGTGGAAAATGATACGATCCCCAACTCCATCGTGTCCGGAGCCAGTGCCGCGAAATCACTAGCCGCCACTTGCAGCCGCTCCATCCGCGAGGGTGACTCGGAACTCATGGAGCCTGATGCGTCCAGCACGAGAACAACACGCCTGGTTGTGTCGGCAATCACGAACTGAGTGGGGTCCACGACAGCTCCGCCGGCGGCAGGGTCAGGCGCCCCAACCGGCATTGTGAATTGGTCAGGCCATGACCAGATGACCTGGTCCCAGCAGGAACGGTTTGCGCGAGACTGCGATTGCTCCGTCACGAGAGTCGCATCGTGGTTCCCGCCCGAGAGGTCAGCCAGATTGGCGGGGTCCCCATGGCCCCAGCACAACTCAGTAAAGGGGCCATCGTTAGCGCCTGTGCCGCCCTGGTCCATCAAACAATTGGCTTGCCCCGTGGCGATCATGGCGGCGTCGGGACAACTGGCGGTGCCGCCCGCGCCTCCCAGGGTTTGGTACTCATCACGCGCATCAAAAACCAGATGCACAAATTCGTGGGCCAGACTTTCGCCTGGGGCACTCTCCGCCAGGATATAGCTGATAGACACATGGATGCTGCCTCCAACCTTCCAATTCCCCGTGTTGGCTTGCCACCAGGTGTCGCTGGTGCTGGGGTAGATGCGCAGGTCCGCGGCGGTCCCGAAGGCATTGTTATAAATAAGCGCTTCCCCGATCTCCGCCTGCCCATCCGTCACGTCGAAGAGCACGGCGGACCCGGCGCTGATCATGTCCTGAATGGCGGCGAGATCAGCCGCAGAAGCGTTGTACTGCACAGCGACCGAGATGTTAAAGACGTTCGGGGCTGCGCACGGTAAACCAGGACATCGGAAAACCGGGGCGGGACGGGCCTGGATTTCGCCGTTCTCGGTTGCCGCGAATGTGAAGTAGCTGTTGTTGAGTAAACCAAAGCCCACCAGAATCGATAAGGCCAAGCGCAGAGGTCTAGCATTCATAATTGTTTGAACAGAGGTTTTTGAGTCACTACAAGTACCAACAACGCCAAAGAAGGATTCTTTCAGAAAAGTTAAGAATCCGTTGGAGAGGCAGCTTGGCTCTCGCGTGTTCTTCATCCTTGCGATGTGCAGGGTCCGCCTCCTTACGTCGGCGGCTACGGCAGCACCTGCACACGATAGAAACGCCGGGTTGCCATGCCAGGGGCATCCTCTGCCGTCGTGGAGTCAGCCGTTGCCAGCACCTCCGATGGCAGGTCTGTCCATGGCCCGATTCCTAATTCAGACTGATATTGCAGGCGATACCGCTGCCCGGGGAGGGAAGTCCAGGTCAGTCGCAGACTTTCCCCCACCAGTTGGGCGGCGGTGATGACAGGACGCGTTGCCACTGTGACCGAGAACGTCCGGGTGTCGCTCAGGCTGGGCTCGCCGTCGTCGACCACCTCCACCGTAAAGGGGTAGCTAGCGCCCGCCTGTCCGTCCGCAGGGGTCCAAAGCAAATGTCCCGTCAAGGAATCGATGCTGGCACCCGCGGGTGAATCGACGAGGCGAAAGGAAAGGGTGTTGGGAGGAAGGTCGGAATCCGTCGCGGCTACAGGGAATGACAGGGCAGTTCCGG
This sequence comes from Verrucomicrobiia bacterium, assembly GCA_036524155.1. Lineage (GTDB taxonomy): Bacteria > Verrucomicrobiota > Verrucomicrobiia > Limisphaerales > UBA8199 > DATDCV01. Next base: position 20,201 of record DATDCV010000327.1, on the reverse strand, counting down.
CATGCACGGTCCGGTCAGCCAGGGCAGCCAGCGAAGGCGCCTGATTCACTTCTGCCACGGTAACGGTGAAAACGTTGGAGGCGCTTAGATTGGGGATGCCGTTGTCAGTTACCTGCAGCGTGATTCGGTAGGTACCCGGTCCCTGGGTTTCATTGGGAGTCCATTGGAGCCAGCCGGTCTGCGGATTGAGCGTCATCCCTCCGGGGGCATTAGGGCCGAGAGCAAATGACAGCGTGTTGAGAGGAACGTCCGGGTCGCTGGCGACAACCGCCAGGCTAACGGCTTCCCCTTCCTGCACGGCACGGTCGGCGATCGGATCAACGCGAGGCGGTTTGTTATCCTCAGTCACGGTCACCCGGAAAGTCGCGGTGTCGGCCAAACTCGGGTTGCCGTCATCGGTCACGCGCACGGTCAAGTCGTAGACCCCGCCCCCTTGCGTTTCGCTGGGGGTCCAGGTGAACAGGCCGGTGCGGGGATCAATACTGGCCCCGGCCGGAGCGCCCACATTCAACGTGTAGGTGAGGTGATTGGCTGGCAAGTCCGGGTCGGCGGCGGTGATGTTCAGGGACAGCGGCTTGCCCTCGGGAATGGTCTGGTTTGCGATGAAAGGCAACACAGGCGGGTCATTGGTGTCGGGCGGATAAGTCACGACCAGTTCATACGTGCCGCCCCAGTCAATTCCTGCCAGCATGAACACCAATCGGCCACCAGCACCTTGGTATTGCAGCGACGCCGGCGTAACGGTCCAACTGCGACCGAACCCCTGCGTTCGTGAGCCGGGTATGCCGGTGCCGTCGTCGTTAACGTAAAGCACAACCGAGAACGGCGGGCTCATGTCGTTGTTCCACAGGACGCTGTTGAAATCAAGCTTCACACTCTCGCCCGAATTAATCAGCGCCTGAGTAACGGGCACGACATGATAATGGGCACTCCAGTCGTTCAGCTCTCCAGTCCGCACCTCGAGCAGCGGGGTGGTTCCTAAAGACACTGTGATGTCATAAAGGACCGGGTGTGCGTCGGCTTCCAACTGGAGCGTGTGGTGGCCGGCGGCGACGTTCGGCACAATCATCTGGTTGGTCACCGTGCTGCCGCGCAACGCGGCGCCGTTGAAAGCTCCAGGCGAGTTCCAATCGGCGATCACCACGTCATCGAGCTTGAAGCGCAAATCGTCATCGCCGCCGCTGGGATAGTTGGTGGCGCTGGCGCAGACGGAGATGGTGAGGGTGCCGCTGGTGGGCATGTCAAAAGAATACGCGCGCCAGGGATACTCGTTGCCGCCCGGGGCAACGTTGCCAGCTTCGAGGTATTGGGACTCGGTCGGCGCGTCCGGCCGGATCGTGGGGATGAGCAGATTGTCATTCAAGTAATTGCCCACGGCCCATTCCGCGAACGCATTCCCGAAACCGGAGGGACGGGAAATCGAGAATCGATCCAGCGCCCGTTCGATCGCCTGCATCGCCTCGAAATCATCGGTGCTGCCAACCTCCCGCAACTCTTCAAGGATGGCTCGAACCACATCGGAGCCGTTCATGGGCTGCGTCGAGTCGGAGTCGTTCGGAAATGCGCTATACTTCTGGCCCAGGTATTCGAAAAAGCGCGCCGAGTCGCAGTAGTCCATGGAAAGCAGGCTGTTAGTGATCGCAGAGAAGGATTCGTAGTAGGAACGACTGTCGCAACGGCCCGGCACATGGCCTGGTTTGAACTTCTGGCTCCAGCGTGCCAAGCCCTCGTTCAACCACCCTTTGTTATAGACCTTATAGCCGCCATAGGCCGTATAGCCCACCCGTACGACATGAAACAATTCATGGATTGGGGATTCGTTCGTGGCGCTCAAATTCGGTCGCAGCAGTATGGAGGGACGGGTGCTGGCGTGATTCGCTTGATCGACGGGGTCGGTGAAAATCCACACGGGGATACGGTTGAAAGGTTCAAAAAGCGAATATCGCTCTTCCCACTGGAGGTCGCGCGGACTGAGGAACCCCTGCACCCCAAAGAACGCGTCCCAACCCTCCTCCAGGAGCCCGGCCATCAGCTCGACATTCGCCCGGTCGGCGGCGTTGGTCCCCGAATCGGTGTAATAGAGGCGAAAGTGGTCTGAATTCAAAGCATGGTTCAGGCTGAGCGAGTAATTCGTCGGATACTCCATCGGCGAGGACACCCGATAGTCCCGGCTCTCGTAATTCCAGACTCGATTGGTGCCGTCGAGCCGGTTCCAAATCCGGCTGGTGTTGGGGTTGGCAGTCACGTTGAACCGTAACGGCAGCGGTTCATCGTCGCACGGATCCCGCAACCACACATCGGTCCCCACGGTGGTGTTGGTATCCAGTCCGCTCAGCCCGCCGCTGTAGGTGAGCAGCGTGTAGCCGCTACGTAGACGCGTCTGGTCATAATGTTGGCCCCAGCCGCCCCACGCCAGGTCCTCGGTGTTGCCCGCGTCGAACCGGCCCGCCGCCAGCACCAGTCCGAAGTGCTCGCCCGGGCCTTTTTCCACCGTGAGACCGACGGGATTGGGCGGCAAGAGAAGGTCCGTAGTCGCACCCGCCACCAATCCCGTCGTACCGCTGGAATAGAGCACCGTCACGGCGCCAACGTTCGTCAACGTGCGCCCGCCCACAACGATGTCTTCGCCGGGAATGCCGATAGCCAGGTCGTCGCGCACATAATTGGGCCGTGAGTTGTCGAAATCGCCGGTCGCCAGTGCGGCGCCAAACAGGTCACCGGCTTCCGACGTGCCCGGCATGTTGGCCGAGTCCTGGTAGAACTCCTGCGCCCGGAACGCCGGGTTCAGGCCGGTGGCATCACTGTAGATCACGTCCACGGCACCGGCCCGGACGCGGCTGCCGACGGCTTCGCCCGGCGCACCGATGGCGAGGTCCGCGCGGCCATTGTTGTCGAAATCTCCCACCGCCAGCGCGAAGCCAAAATGATCGCCCGGCTCGGCCGCGCTCAGGCCGTTGGCGACCGGTTGGTTGATCTGGTTGGTCTTCCATGCCGGGTCCAGGCCGCCGGCATGGCCATAGAGGATACTCACATGTCCAGCGTCGGTGCTGCCGGACAGGTCTTCGAAGGGCGCGCCAATCGCCAGGTCAGCGTAGCCGTTGCCGTCGAAATCCCCCGCCGCCAGCGCAAAGCCGAAGCGATCGCCGTCTTCCGCCGTTCCGGGCACTTCGCTGGGGTTGCTCTGATCAAAAACTTGCGGGTGCAAGTCAGCCCGCAGTCCCACCGCCGAACCGCCGCTGTAGAGCACGACCACGGCACCGCCATCGACGGCCGAGGGCACAGCAATATCTTTCTCCGGCACACCGATGGCCAGGTCGTCGCCGTAGGTGTTGTCGAAATTGCCCGCCGCCAAACTGAAGCCGAACAGGTCGCCGGGTTGAGCGGTGCCCGGCAGGTCGCCGTCGCCCTGATCGTTCTGTGCAAAGGTCTGGGACGGGAATCTCGGGTTCAGGCCGTTGGCATCGCTGTAAATGATGTGCACGACGCCGGCATCAACGATACTGCCCAGATCCTCGAACGGCACACCGATCGCCAGGTCATCGCGGCCATTCCCGTCGAAATCACCCACTGCCAACGCGAAACCGAAATAGTCTCCCCACTCCGGAACACCATAAATGCCGGGCGTGCTTTGCGTGAAAAAGATCGGATCGTTGGTGTCGAGTCCTGCGGCGGTGCCCATCAACACCATCACCTTGCCCGCCGCCGGAATGCCATCGACTTCCTCGTAGGGCATGCCGATGGCGAGGTCCTCGTAGGCATCATCGTTGAAAAAGCCATGCGCCAGGCTGGTGGGATGCACTCGGTCGAAAAGCGCTTCAAAGCCGAAATCCAACAGGAAAATCGCGGGCGGGAACTGGTTGGTTGACCCCAGGTTAACGGAGACGAGTCCCTTGCCCGGCACCCCGGCGCTGGCGACCTCACAATAGCGGGCTTGGCCGGTCATGCCGGGTTTAACGCCGTCGGCTCCGGGGTAGCGATAGTGGTACGAAGTCTGGCGGACGAGCAAGTTCTGGTTGTAGAGCGTACTCTGTCGGGAGTTGGTTTTGGCTAGCAGTTCCCCATCACAATTGAGAGCAATCTCAGTCCAATTGGTTCGCGGCTCGCCACGGGCATCGACCCAGGAGGTGGTTCTATGGAATGGAGTGGAGACCAGCTTGGCGAAGAGCGCGTTCGTAAGCGCGACCCGGGCCAGCGCCGCCAGGTCCCGCGCGCTGGCATATTGTGTGGCATCATCGAATCCGGAGGCGTTTTGAAAGTGGGTGTTAGTCAGCACGAGATCCTCCGCCCGTGAGCTCATCAGCGTGGCAAAGTCGGTTTCGTTGCCGGCGATGTGCTCAGCGATCGCTGTCGCTGCATCGTTGCCTGATTCCAGCATCGCGCCATACAGCAAATCCAGGAGGCTCACCACATCGTTGGTGCCCAGCCCCATGCGCGAGCCGCACCGACTCGCCGCGCGCGCGCTGATCGGTCCGACCAGGGCGTCGAGGCGCAAGTGGTTGGGATCGCTGGCAGGCAGATTGGCGCGCTCGACCGCAATCAGGCCAGTCATGATCTTGGTCGTGCTCGCCATCGGCAGCGGGGTGTCCGGGTCTTTGATGCCCAGCACCAGCCCGGTGTCGCGATCGATCACAATGGCGCCGGCGGCGCTGAGGGCGGGCAGGGGTGTTTCAGCGGAGTTGAGTCGCCCCGCCGCCAAAACGAAGAGCAGTGCGCCAAGGATCATCCGGCGAATGCCTGCCCGGTCTCCGCAGCCTCGACGTGTTCTGAGTGTCTTGTGTGTGTTCATGCTAATAGTAAGAACAAGGCGAGTGGCGAGTTCTTTCAGCGTACTGGAGTTTTCAGTCAGGCAGATGTTCCGCGTGACGGTTTGTTGAAAGAATCCAACAGTTGTCACTGTTATTACTATCGTGGACAATAGCGCCATGGCCGCGAATCGGGACGAGTTGATTCCAACGCGCGCGAGTCTGTTAAGCCGCCTCAAGCATTCGGAGGACGCTGAGAGCTGGCAGGAGTTCTTCGATACCTATTGGAGGTTGATCTACGGCACTGCCCGAAAAGCAGGGCTCTCCGACGCCGAAGCCCAGGATATCGTGCAGGAAACAGTGATCTCCGTCGCGAAGAATGTTGAGACATTCAAGTACGATCCCGAAGTCTGTTCGTTCAAGCGTTGGATGCTTCAAGTGACCCGCTGGCGGATTATCAATCAGTTGAAGAAACGTGGCAGTGAATCGCGCCACCTGGTCGCAAACCCTGCCACTTCAACAGACACCGCCGCGACTGGCCGAATCGAGCAAATCCCGGATCCGGCCGGCTTCGAATTCGACGCCATCTGGGATGCGGAGTGGGAAGCGACGCTCCTCAGTGCCGCGCTGGAGCGTGTTAAAAACCATGTTGACGCAGAACAATTTCAGGTCTTCGACCTCTATTGCCGCCAAGGATGGCCGGCGCGCAAGGTAGCGCAAACGCTGGGCGCCAGCGTGGGTAGCGTCTACCTGGCCAAGCACCGTATTGGGCAATTGCTCAAAAAGGAGGTGCAGTCACTTAGACGCACCCTCGAATAATGGGGCGGCCATATACCAACGGGTGAAGTCCTGCCGGTCCAAATCGTCCCGGAATATCCTCGCGCTGATCGCCACAGCCCATAACGTGAAAAACGGCGCCGGCAAATCCAACCCGCGTCTTCCGTGGCATGGTCCAGTGTTCCGCCGGGCCGGCTTTAAAGTCAACGGTGAATCGCGGAGCTTTCTACGTCTGACCCCCCTACTGCCTTATGGGAGCGAGCATGTGCTGCGCTTCCCAGGGTCCGAAATCCCCATTATCCGCCCGGTGGAGTTCGGAGTGGCCATCCGCAAAGCCGTAAGCGCGGTGCCAGGCGCCGTCTGATCCTTGCACGGCCTCCTTTTCCCGAATGACAATAATACTTTGGGGATTCGTGATGGTGTTGAATGCACCCTGGTAAACGATTTCAAACTGCTCCTGCACTACCCCCGGCCTGTTTGTGAATTCCGGCGGAAGAAATGCCGCTGCCTGATCAAAATTGGTCGGGCACTGTGCCTGGTTCTGAGCAGCGTATAACGTGAACGCCAGCATCCAATATTTCGGGAAATCCAGTCTGGCCATGGCCAGTTCCTTCTGTTGGCCCTCCGTCTCATCCCGCGGCTGCGCAGCAGGTGGAGTTGCGTTTTTCTGCGAGCTTCTTCGTGCCTCAGCCAGTTGTCTTCTGAGGCTGCCAACCTCCCCACGCAGTCTGAGCAGGTCGTTGAGTTCAGACTGCGGCACGTCGCTGCTGCTTTTGACCAGTAGATTGGAGAGGCGCTCGTTCTCCGCCGCTGCTTGTGTGAGTTGGTCGCTTGCCTGCCGCAGCTGCTCATCTTTCGCGCGCAATTTCAGCTCAGCATGATGGTGAACCACCAGCGGAGCGGCAACGCCGCCCAGGATGACAGCCCCAAGAATTCCAGCTTTGACTTTGCTCATAAACGCAAGTTTGAGGAGAGATAGTGAAGTGGCCGTGCCGGCCGCCCCGGCGGCAAGCGCGGTGCCGGCCAGGCTCGCCGCAAGCCCGGCGGGCGCTGCCGTGACCGCCTCCGCCGAAAGCGCCGCGCCCAGAGCGGCCGCTGACAGCGTGGTGATGCCCGGATGCCCAAGAGCCGCATGCAGTTTCTCCAACGCACGGCTAACCCGCTTCTGCGCGGTATCGTCAGTCGTCCCCAGCGCCTGCCCGATCACACGAAAATCGCGTTCTTCGAAAAACCTGAGCAGGATGGCCGTGCGGTCCTCCTCCTGCAGTTGATTGATCGCTTGATCGATCAGACCGGCCACCTCTTCAAACTCGGTCTTCGAACTGTTATTGAGGCTTTCCATTTCAGCGGCTCGCCTTTCCCTCAGTTGGCGGCGGCGCTCAGTCCTGATGGCGTTCTGGGCCACAAAACACGTATGCCGATGCAGCCACCCGCCCAGCATCACCTGGCTCGAAAGGGTCCGCGCGGTTCTGGCCAGATCGATAAACACCGTCTGTGCCACGTCTTCGGCGAGCTGGGTTTCCCCGCCTGTGAGCCGCCTGGCGGTCGAATAGACCAGGTCGGTGTAGCGAGCGACCAGTTCACGAAAGGCGAGTTCCGAACCCTTTTCGACGTAATCCTTAAGTAGGACCTGGCTGTCCATCACATCTTCTCACCAGTAAAGACCCGCAAAAATCACAAATCCGACAATCGACCATCGTTTTATCAGAAGCGGATTTCAAGGTCGACTGCCCATTGTTTTGGCCAGTTCCCGCAACCGAACCCTGGCGCTGCTGGCTGTGCCCAAAAGCAAGAGCCCGTCAATGCTCCTGACCGAAAGCGTCGTCTCCTTCCTCAGGCGGGCTGCGTTCGCCAGCTTGTCCGGGTGACTCTTGTGCCGGACTACGATATCCTGCGTCGTCCACCCCAGGCGACTCAGCTCTTCAGTGTCGCACCCTCCCCATGAACGAGGTCAAGAAGTTCCCCCTCACCGCTACCCCTCTCCCCGAGGAGAGGGAAACCTCCGAGCGCTTGCGCTGCAAGGTTCCCCCAGGGCGACGCTCGCGAACTCGCTTGCCCCGGACTGGTGAGTTGCCGCACCTTTGGTGCTGGGGCATCGGCCGTGGTAGGTTCCCCCGCCTTCCCGTTTCGAAACCCGTTTCATCTTGCGGTAAATCGGGATGAACCATTACAACAGGCGGCAACATGTCGTCAGTCGCCGAGCAACTATCTCAAGCACGGGAAGCCAGACACCTCACCGTGCAGCAGGTCGCGGAAATCACCAAGATCCGCACCGACCATCTGCGCGCGCTCGAGGAAGGCAACTACGGCGTGTTCTCCGCGCCGGTGTACATCCGCGGGTTCGTCCGCAGCTACTCGACGTTGTTGAAGCTGGACGTGCCCCAGGTGATGGCGGCGCTGGACGCCGAACTCAGCCAGAGCAAGAAGTTCTCGGAGCCGCCACCGCTCTCCGACCGCTCGGGCGGAGTGCTGGACGCGCTGATGCTGCTGCTCTCCCGCCTCGATTGGCGGAGAACCGGCATATTGCTCGCGGGGTTGGCGGTATTCGGCGCCGCATTCCTCGGCGTGGCCGCATGGAAACATTACCGGAAGTCGGACCCACTCAAGGGCGTCAAGCCGGCCATGTACCAGCAGAAAGGGAAGACCGCAGGCGAAACGCTGCCGCTCCCGACATCGCCCGGCAAGCGCTGAGCCAGGATGCGTAAGGACCAAGAAACCGTTTGGAGACGCAATTCCGCGGGAACGCGAACCTGCAACCTGAAACCTGCAACTTGAAACCTGTAACCTGTAATCGACAACTTCCACCGGCAGGCGCTTATCCCACCAACTCCGGCTCCTCGATATGACGAGGAGGCGCACCTAGCGGCGTGCCGTCGGCGGCTTCCGGGTATTCGAAGATCTTGCCTTCGTAATTGCGGATCACGACGCGGTCGGCGTTGCGGCTCAGGACGTACTCGGGGTTTACGGGCACCTTGCCGCCGCCGCCCGGTGCATCGATCACATACTGCGGCACGGCGTAGCCAGAGGTGTGGCCCCGAAGCCCTTCCATGATTTTGAGGCCGCTCCGCACGCTGGCGCGCAGATGGGCCGAGCCGGCAATCAGGTCACACTGATAAATGTAGTACGGCTTCACCCGGCACATCAGCAGCTTCTGCACGTGGGCTTTCATGACGGCCGGATCGTCGTTCACATGGCGGAGCAGGACGGACTGGTTGCCCAGGGGGATGCCGGCATCCGCCAGCCGTTCCAGGGCCTGCCGCACCTCCGTCGTCAGCTCGCGCGGATGATTCGAGTGGATGCTGATGAACAGCGGATGATGTTTTCTGAGCCGCGCGCAAAGTTCGGGCGTGATGCGTTGCGGCAGAAATACGGGAATCCGCGTGCCGATCCGCAGGAACTCGACGTGGGGAATCGCCCGGAGGCGGCCCAGCAGATAATCCAGTTTCTCATCGCTGAACAGCAGCGGGTCGCCGCCACTCAACAGCACGTCCCGGACCTCGGGATGGGTGCGGATGTACTCGATTTGCCGGTCGAATTCGGGATGAAAATCGTAGCCCGAGGCGTTACTGACCAACCGGGAGCGTGTGCAATAGCGGCAGTAAGAGGCGCATCTGTCCGTTACCAGGAACAACACGCGGTCCGGGTACCGATGCACCAGCCCCGGCACTGGCGAGTGAGAGTCTTCGCCGCAGGGATCGCTCAGCTCCCAGGACGCCGTATGCGTCTCTTCGATGCGCGGTATGACCTGCCAGCGAATCGGGCAGTACTCGTCCGCCGGATCGATGAGGTTGAAAAAGTACGGCGTGATGGCGAGCGCCAGTTTGTGATTGGCCAGGGCGGTGCCCGCACGTTCTTCCGGCGTCAGCGTCGGCATCAAGCGCTCCAACTGCTCGAGGCTCGAGATACGGTGTTTTAGCTGCCAATACCAGTCGTTCCAGTCCTGGTCCGAAACATTCCTCCAAAACCCCTTTCCGGCTGCATGAAATTCCTTGAGCGCGCGATACGATGGCGGCTCGTCGCCGTTCCCCGCAGGTGAGTCATTTTGCATTGTCTGCCTTAAAAAGTTAGCTAGCGCACTATAGGTGTGAACGGGATCGTGTCAAGCGGCGGGGTCCCGATGGGTGCTCGCAATAGTATGTACATTATTGTTAATAAATTACTTGCAAGCGCGATGTCGGCCCCGTTGGGCAGGTTGAAAGGGGCCAGACGAGTCAAACCGGCTTCCGATCGCGTGTTGTTCGGGAGTTGGGGACCTGGCGTCAGAGGGGAGCGCCCTGGTTTGTACCACCTTCGTCGTGCGGGAGCAGCGTGTGGGCGCCATTCAAGTGCGTCAACGCATAGAGCATCAGGTAGGTGATAAACAGGAACATCGCGAAGAGAATCGGGAATGCGTAAGAAGTAGTATGGGCCAGCGGGTCCGCCGCCCAGTTGCCGATGCCGCGCCAGAGCATGACTGGTTGGTAGATGATGTCCCAACTGTTGAACCGCAGGAAGCGCCCGAGGTAGATGCCGAATCCACTCAGGCCGGCAACTATTCCCACAAATAGCCAACTGGCGGCTCGGCCAAACATCCGGGATACGATTCCCTGCATCAGGAACAACGAAAGGAACCCGAGCACCAGGCCCGTCAGCGCGCAGATCAAAATCAGCACGAGGTCCACCCAAAACTGGCCTTGGAACCGCGCCGTGAGGTGCACCAGGTCCGTAAAAATGTAGGGGGCGTTAGGGAAAAAGAGCAACCACGCCGCGGCCAGGCCACGGAACTTCCAGGTGGCGCCCGCATTAGCGCGGTACTCGTGCGCCGCCAGAAGCGCGAAAACCAGCGGCAGCCACGCCAGGAACAGGTTCCAGATCAAAAACCCGTGCTGGCGCGTGTGCCCGGTCCAGACCATGCGCGCCAGCACCAGCGCGACGCTGACACCTGAGGCGAAAATCACCGCCAGCATCGGCACGGCCGTTTCCTTTCTCCACATTATTCTCAGCATTCTCATCAACTCCTCCACCGATCACCTTCGGCCCAGAATCACCGTTGAACGTTCAAATTACCCTGTCCTGGCGGGGCTGCAACCCGCCGGCTGGCGCGCGCGAGCCAGCGCGCGCCGCACATTTGCGCTACGGGAACCGCCATCAAGACCAGGGCTGCGCCAAACAGTAGCCAGTTGAAACTGACGGGCAGCAGTTTTCGCAAAGCCTCCGTGCCTTCGCCGGCCACTCGTAAAGCGTCCGCCATGAAGGCGTAAAGCGCGAGCGCCATGCCGACGCCGCACAGCGCGCCCGCCCTCCAGGAACACGGCGCGATATCCCTCGGCGCCTCTCCCTGGGTGGCCAGCGTGCCCCAGATGACCATGAGAAAGGCAATTGAGACCGGCGCGATAACCGGGCCCCACCAGGGCAAAGGCAGCAGGAACAGAATGTCCCAATCCAGCAGCGAATCAGGCCAGTCGCACATCGCCTTCAGAAAGACGTAATAGAAGATGTCCCAAACACCGAAGGCGATCGCCGTGTATCCAAAACGTTCCCGCCAATTGCGCCCGGCCAAAATGCCGACCGTCAGCAACATCACCAGCGTCGCCAGTTCCCGCGCCAGCTCCACCGGGCCCAACCGGCCGATGAGCGGCAGTGGCGTAGCCTGATAGGGCTCAATGCGGTCTACCATGGTGCGCAGGTAATACACCACTGCCGACTCGACCCAGGCCATCGCCACCGCGTACAGCACCACGACCAACCAGCGATTTTTACGCTTCATGTTCGCTTTCCAGGTTTCATCCCGCCAACAGCGATCTCAGGAATCCCAAAATGAGCTTTTAAGCTGTTCCACACTCCCCAACCGGGTGCAACTGGCCGTCCACTGGCGGCGCGGTCGGAGCCGGAGAGTTGGCCGCATAGCGTCCCAACCACTCCTCGACGGCGTTTACCACTGCATCCGGTGTCGAGGTTCCCGCGGTCACGCCCACGCTACACGCCCCGGCAAACCATTCCGCGCGGAGATCGTCCACCGTCTGCACATGATACACGTGTTCGCAGTGCCGGCCGCACGTCTTGACCAATTCATGGGTGTTGTTGCTGTGCGCGCCGCCGATGACCAACACGACGTCTGATTGCCGGGCCAATTCGATCGCCGCCTGTTGCCTTTGCTTGGTGGGCCGGCAAACCGTGTCCACGAACCGCACCTCGGAATTCGGGAACCGCCAGCGAATCAGGCCAACCAAGTACTGCACCCGATCGATGGGTTGCGTAGTTTGCGCTGCGACGCCAAAACACGGGTGTTCTTTGAGCTCGAACACCTCCGCCTCCGTCAGCACCACATCGAAACTCACCAAATCCCCGGTCAGGCCCCGCACCTCGACATGGTCGCGCTTGCCGATGATCACCGGGTGAAACCCGTCCCGCGCCAACTGCAGCACTGCGCGGTGCGCGACTCGCACCAGGGGACAGGTGGCTTCGACCACGTGATGGCCGATCCCGCGGACGCGGCCAATGCTCGTTTCCGAAGCCCCGTGCGCGGTAATCATTACTTCGTGGGTACCGACAGCCCCCGGCTCCTGGGCGATCCGGATGCCCCGGGCTCGCAACGCAGCCAGCACCACCTCGTTGTGGACCAGGTCGCCCAGAATGGTCAGCGGGCCGCGCTCGGACTTTTTCAGCGCCAGCGCGATGGCGTCGCGCACGCCGAAACACATTCCCAAGTGTTCTGCTCGAAGGATTCTCATACAACGATAATCAATTCATGCCGCGGTATACTTTGTATCACAAAGTATGTGACGCCGCAACCGCTTTTTCGTTCAAAATTCATTCTTACCTAGGCTTGGTCTGCTGCACGATGCTCTCGAGCAGATTGATGTAACTGGTGAAGGCTTTCTTTCCCGCTGCCGTCAGCGCGCAAGTGGTCAACGGGCGGTTGTTTTGAAAGGATTTGGTCACGGAAACGTAACCCGCCTCCTGGAGGGTGCGGATGTGGGTGGTCAGGTTCCCGTCGGTCATCTTCAACGCATCGCGCAGCTCCGTAAAGGAAAGTTCGGGAGAGGCGGCGAGCATGGACATGATGGCCAGACGCCCTTTCTCGTGAATGACGCGATCGAGCTGGAGGAAGGGTTGCGGGTTCACGTTTCATCCCTGCGCTGCTCGGTAAAATAGAGGTAAAGCCCGTAAGCAAGGTGCAGTCCTCCGAACACGCCGCCCATCACGAGGTGACCGTCCTTCGGCGAGAGCTGTGTCGCGGAGCAGCACCGCGAGGCCATCAGCGCGCAGCCGCCCAGGATGAAGATCCAGCCCAGCAGCTTGATTCCGCGGTGCATGAAAAAACCGGCGGCGCTGAGCGCGCAACCGTAAAGCAGGATCCAGAAGGTTGGCAAAGCCCAGGCCGGCAGAAAATCCCACGAAGGGTCCAGCAGGGCCAGAAGGGCGGAAATCGAACCGGCGAACAAAGGCGGCACGAAGCCCTGGGCCACGCGCCGCGTGGGCGGCGACCAGAAAGGCTCGTTTTCTTTTAGCGCCTGCCGTCTGACCAGCAGCAGCGATCCGGCCAGCCCAAGCACCCCTACCGCAGTCCAGAAGCCCACGAATGTCCGGGGCGTGGCAATGTTGAGGAACCACCCGGCCACGCCGCCGGTGATCCCCAGCAGCCCATTATAGATCATGATGGGGGCCAGCGCCCGCCGGTAAACCGCGGTCCGCTCCATCAGGGTGCGGATAACCTGCAGGTTGTCTGCCGCCCAATTAGATTCCATAACGCTACTTTGCCTGGCAAAGCAGATTGCGTCAACAACAATTTTTCGACGGAAGTCCCTCACTGACCCTGGGCTACTATCAGGTCATCCCTGGCGGGATTTCAGGCGGCGCAGGTGTTTGGCGAGGCGGGCCTGCGGCGTGTCGGGCAGCACGCGCTCAAGGCTCATCAATGATGATACCGCGCTCCGGTGCGCCGCCGGGGAACTCAGCCCAGAAGATTTCGCGAAATCCAGGCGGATTGAATTCCCAATGCCACGGTTCGTTCTGGTAGGGATACCAGCCAAATTCCTCGCCGCGCAGCAGCAGCCACTTGTAAACGGGAGACTCGCGCATGCGGACGAGTTCCGACATGGGACGAGTGGAGAGTCCCTGGAAGTGGATATCGTTGCGGTGGCTCATCTGAAAGTCGATGGCGAGGCCGAGCGAATGTGAGGAGAAGCTGGCGACGGCGTTGGCGTTGCCGGCCCGGGCCGCGTTCGCCTGGGCCGCTTGGGGGTCACGGTGACCCGACAGAATCACCAGGTCAACTCCTTCGACTTTGGCTTGCTCGCGCATGCGGACAAATGATTCCCGGGCCTGGCGGTTGAGCTTCCATCGCTCCTGACCGGGAACGGTAACCCACTGGTTGGTTACGTACTTCCAGACCGCTTCGCTTGCCTCCTCCCGCAGCACGACCGCCTCGCGCGAACGATTGGCCCGGCGTTCGGGGCGCACCAGGTCGAGCACATCGACCATTACGTCGGCGAACTGTTCGTTGGGCCCCTTGGGGTCACCGGGAAAATCATCCTCCTGCCAGTCGAAATCACGAAAATGGTGGCTCAACTCAGGACCGAGTATGTCGAGCCCTGAAGTCTTCGGGTCATGGATGAATTTTAATTCGAGAACGCGGAGCAAGGAGAGCCTGGATTCGCGGGTGTCTTGGGCCAGCGCCTGTTCAAAGGCCGCACTGATTCCCACATCCTGATCACGATCCTTGAGCGTCGCCCAGATATAATTCGGGTGCAGGCGCGTGGCGCGGGTCTCGGCAAGCCTGGCAGTCGCTTCGATCAAGCTCATAGGAGTCTCGATCTTAGGGGAACAGGCGGTCAGACGGGGGGTCGCGCACCCGTTGAAGAACATTGTGGCACCGAGGAGCAGCAATGAAAGGCGGACCATTGTCATCATCAGTATCATACTCACAAAGCCGCATCCGAGCGTCAACGGACGAGCGCAGCCCTGTCGCCGAGACCCAAGGTGAACTCGAAGGTTGCAGGTTTGGCCTGGCCGGCCTTAAATGACGGGCATGGCCGTCCATCGGCTGTTATGAAACGCTGTCTTTGCTTCTGTTTGCTGTTCGTGTTCGTCATCGCCAATGGCGGGGAGCGTGGTTTGCCCGCCCGCGAGGGGATTGGAAACTTTGGCAAGGTGAATGACGAGGTCTATCGGGGCGCCCAACCCGACGCTGCGGGGATTCAAAGCCTGAAACGGCTGGGCATCAAAACAATCGTCTGCTTGCGCACCTCCGCGAAGGATTGGCGGAAAGAGGTCGCCGAGGCCCGGACGCACGGCATTCTGTGCACCAACATCCCCCTGAGCGGGGTGCGTCGGCCGAAGGCTGAGCAGGTCAGGCAGGTGCTGGCGGCGATCGAAGCCCTCCCCGCTCCCGTCTTTGTCCACTGCCAGCACGGTTGCGACCGTACGGGCACTATTATCGCCTGTTACCGCATCCGATACGAGAATTGGTCTGCCGTCGCAGCCTTGAAGGAAGCCGAACTCTACGGGCTGTCAAAGCTCGAACGCGGCATGAGAGATTTCATTCTCGATTTTGGCAAACCGGAGCGGCCGGCGAAGAAATGAATGCCGTGCCGCGGGACATCCGGGATTTGTTCCCGCTCCGCTTCTCTCGAATTCTGCCTTCCCTGGGCCCAACCGCGCCCGTATAGTCTTGCCCATGGTACATGTTGGGATCGGCTACGACGTTCACGCGCTGGTGGCGGGTCGAAAACTCATCCTGGGCGGAGTGGAAATCGCGCATCCGAAAGGCCTGGAAGGGCACTCCGACGCCGACGTGCTGATGCACGCGATCTGCGACGCCGTCCTCGGCGCCCTCGGGCTGGCTGATATCGGCCACTTTTTCCCCAACACCGATCCTCGCTGGAAGGGCGCCCCCAGCAGCATATTCCTGCAGGAAGCCGCGCGGCAGGTCGCGGCTCGCGGGGGTAGAATAATCAACATCGACTCCACCGTGGTTGCACAGGCCCCAAAAGTCTTTCCCCATCTCGATGCGATGAAACACAATGTTGCCGCCGCGTTGGACCTGGCCGAAAACAGTGTCGGCATTAAAGCGACCACCAATGAGCGCCTGGGCTTTATCGGGCGGGAGGAAGGAATCGCGGCGATGGCGGTTGCCAGCGTCGATCTGCCGTGAATGCCTCAGTCCACCCTAAACGGCCCGCTGTTCCCGGTCACAAGTTAATTGGCTGAGATCGGGACAAAATACCAAGTCGAAGGTCGAGATGCCAAAGGCGGAAATAAGCTGGAAACGGGTTACTGAAGCGGGCGAGCGACTCCAGGTTTATGCCCAGCATGTTGGACGGGACTGGATTTTTTACGCCCGGGGGAAGCGCTACGATTGCTGGCAGCCGGTCCCGAACCCGCCTCTGGAAGATTGGCTGGAACTGCTGGACGCCATCCGGCGTCTCATCAACCGGCGCCGTCTGCGACCCGAGGAAGAGGCCCGAGTGGAAAAGACCATTCGCGAGCGCTTTCCGGAGATCCAAATCGACCAATGACAACGAGTTCAAAGACCATCCGCCCACCAGTTGTCCTCGTCACTCCCGACATCGAGATAAAGGGCAGAGAATTCAAAGACCTGTCGCTCAGCCTGTCGGCCAATTACTTGCGGGCGATCCTGCGGAGCGGCGGGGTACCGCTGACCATGCCCGCTACAGTTTCCGCTGAAGTGATCGCGGAGTGTGTGCGTCGGTGCGACGGCGTCATGCTCACTGGTGGCGACGATGTCGACCCGCGGCTTTATACAGATCCGGGGCGGCTTCCTGACGAAGTCCGCCGCACGGTCGAAGTCACCCCCGACGGTGGCGAGCGTGATTACCGTGAACTAATGCTCATAAACGAAGTATTTCAGCAGCGCAAACCGCTGCTGGCGATCTGCCGGGGGCACCAACTGCTCAATATCGCCCTGGGCGGCACACTGATGCCGAACATCCCCACCCAGCGTCCGGCCGCGCTGAACCATCGCCAGACGGACAAACGGAGTGAGGTGGTCCACGAAGTGCGATTGACACCGGATTCATTACTCGCCAAGATAACCACCAGGCAGCAACTGGGTGTCAACAGCACCCATCACCAGGCTGTGTCCCGTGTTGCCGGACCGTTGCGCGTTACCGCGCGCAGTCCGGATGGCATGGTGGAAGGTCTCGAACTGAAAGCCGGCGTCGGCCGAATGCCGTTTCTCGTGAGCGTGCAGTTTCACCCGGAACGCCTGGCGGATCGTTTTGCGGAACACGCGGCGATCTTCAGTGCCTTCACTCAGGCCTGTGCGCATGGCGACGAACACAAGATATGAAGGGCACAATTTTAATTGTCGATGACCAGGACAGCATCCGGGAGATGCTCAAGTCCATCCTCCAGGGCGAATATCAGGTCCTCGAAGCAGAAAGCGGCGCGGCGCTCCAGAAGGCCTTTTCCCTGGCGCAGCCCGATCTCGTCCTGCTGGACGTGAAGTTGCCCGATGACAATGGCCTGGACCTTTTGCCGGCGATCAAAAAACGCTGGCCCGACACCGAAGTGATTGTCCTGACGGGCGCGCCCACCGACCACGAGGCGGTTTCGTGGGCCGTCGAGGCGACGAAGCGCGGGGCGTTCAATTTTTTGCGCAAATCGGCGGATTTCGATGTCCAGAAGCTGGTGGCGGATGTCGGGACGGCGATGGAGCACCGGCGCCAAAAGGAGGAGGCCAGCACGCTCCGGCGCGCGCTGGAGACGATGAGCGGGGCAGCCTCGCCGGTCTTCCAGAGCAACGCCCTGCGCGATGTCGTGCGCACGGTCGAACGCATTGCGCCCAGCGATGTCACTGTGTTGATCACCGGCGAGAGCGGCACCGGGAAGGAAGTGATCGCGGATCTGGTCCATGCCTTCAGCCCTCGCAGCAAAGGCCGGATTATCAAGATCAATTGCGCCGCCTTGCCACGCGAGCTGATCGAAAGCGAACTGTTCGGTTCGGTCAAAGGAGCTTTCACCGGCGCCCACGCCGATCGCGAAGGCCTGTTCCGCCAGGCGGAGGGCGGCTCGCTGTTCCTCGACGAAATCTCGGAGATGCCGGTGGATACCCAGAGCAAACTGCTGCGCGTGCTCCAGGACCAGGAAGTGCGACCCGTCGGCGGCAAGACTGCTTATAAAACCGATTGCCGGATCATTGCGGCGACCAATCGGCGCCCCGAGGAGGCGATCAAAGATGGCAAGCTGCGCGAGGACCTCTTTTACCGAATCAGCGCCATCTCCGTGCACCTGCCGCCGTTGCGGGAGCGCCGCGAAGATATCATGCCCCTGGCCAACGCTTTCCTGAAGCGCTTCGCCGCCCAGGCCAACCGCGTCCTCAGGGGCTATACCCCCGCCGCAGTCGAGCGACTCACGAATTTCGATTGGCCCGGCAACGTGCGCCAGCTCCAAAACGAGGTCCAACGCGCCGTGCTCCTCTGCGAAGGCGACGAGGTCGACGCCAGTGATCTGTCCATCACCAAGGTTCGCGCTCCCAATGACGAAGCGCAGGATACGAATTTCACCCTGTTGGAAGGGGTCGAGCGCAATGCCATCGTGCAGATGTTGAAAGAAACCGGCGGCAACAAGCTCGAAACCGCCAAACGCCTGGGAATCGGCCGGCAGACTTTGTACAACAAGATCAAGGCTTACGGGATCGAGGTCTGACCCAATGCCTGTTCGCCTTCTGCCGGCGCTCCTCTGCTGGATCGCTGTTTCGGGGGTTGGGGCGGCGGTGGAGCCGCCGGTCATCCCCGTCGGCCTGGATGCTTACCGGCAGTGGCACCGCTGGCCTTATCAGCGGATCGGCGTCCGCGCTTACATGCGCAGCACCTACGACCGCGCCGGCGGAAACGAGGGCGCCGACGCCAGCCACTTTCTTTACCAGCTCGCGGATGACTATAACGTCACCCTCGATGTCGCCGGCCCGGGAATTCTTTATTTCGCCCGATACAACCACTGGCACGGCAGCCCCTGGCACTATGTGGTGGACGGCGTCGACCACCTGGTGCGCGAAACCAGCACCGCCCAGCCCACCAACCCTTCGCCCAACTCCGTGTTTCAGCCCGCGGAGGTTTTTCCGCCGCCCCTCGCCTTCACCTGGTCCGAGACCAAGGGCGCCGATTTGAGCTGGGTGCCGATCCCGTTCGAGAAGTCGTTTCGGATGGCCTATTCGCGCACGCACTATGGCACCGGCTATTATATCTATCATCAATACGTCGGCGGCGCCCGCTTGTCCCGGCCCATCCGCTCCTGGGACGGCCTCACCCCTCCCGACCGCGACGTGCTCGAACTGCTCGCGCGTGCCGGCGCCGACCATTCCCCAACCAACAACATCACTGACTTCAGCGGCCAACTCGCCACCCTCGGCCCCGACGAAACCCGGGTCCTGTTGGTCTCCACTAATGCCCCGGCCGCTATTCGCAAACTCAGTTTCTCGGTGCCGCTGGCTCAGGCTGTCACCTTTGGCCGCGCGCGCTTGCGCCTGACCTGGGACGGACGGAAGGACTCGTCCGTGGATGCGCCCGTGGCCCTCTTTTTCGGCGCGGGCGTGCTCTATAATCGCGAGGGCCGCGAGTACCTGGTCAAGGCTTTCCCTGTCTCCATCCGCTTTGACAACGAGCGAGTGGAGTTGACTTGCCTCTTTCCCATGCCCTTCTTCCAGTCCGTCCGCGTCGAATTGACCGGTCCGCCGGGCGAAACCGTCAGCAACATCTCCTGGATCGTTCGCTCCGAGCCGTTCGCCGACCCGCCGGCCGCCGTCGGTTACTTCCACGCCACCTATCGCGATCACCAAAATCCAGAACCCGGGCAGGACCTGGTGTTGCTGGACACGCGCCAGGTGGAAGGCAGCGCCGATTGGTCGGGCAGCTTCGTCGGCACCTCTTTTATTTTTTCGGATCGCGGGGTGCTCAACACCCTCGAGGGCGATCCTCGCTTCTTCTTCGATGATAGCCAGACACCCCAGGCCCAGGGCACCGGCACCGAAGAATGGGGCGGGGGCGGCGATTATTGGGGCGGCCGCAACATGACCCTCCCCTTCGCGGGTCACCCGGTCGGCGCGCGCAGCCCCAAAGAGGCTAAAAATGACCTGGACCAGATCGAGTCGGCCTACCGTTTTCTGCTTGCCGACCTCATGCCTTTCGGGAAGAACGCAGTCATTCGCCTCGAACACGGCGGCCGGAACGACTCCACCGAGCATTACCAGAGCGTTACTTATTGGTACGGCGCCCCCTGCGCCACCCTCGTCAAGACCGACGAACTGAAAGTCGGGGACGCCGCCAGCGAGGCCGCCCACCGTTACGTTTCGCCCGAGGCCGGCGAGCCTTACGAGATCACTTCCCGCTATGAGTGGGGGGTGGATCCTCTCCCGACCCGCACCGACCGCGGCCGCAAGACGACCGGCCGTTCGGAGTTCACTCTCAAGCTGAACCCGTCGAATCTCGGCGTTCTGCTCCGGCGCAAGCTGGACTACACCTTTCCGAACCAGCGCGCCGAAGTCTTCGTGGCCGATGGAAACGCCGCCGGCGAACCCGACTGGAAGCCTGCCGGCGTTTGGTACCTGGCCGGCGCCAATACCTGTGTCTATTCCAACCCCAAAGGTGAATTGGGCGACACCCAGCATATCGTGCAGACTTCGAACCGGCGTTTCCGGGACGATGAATTCCTGGTGCCGCGCAACCTGACCGAAGGCCGGTC